>JANPHH010000327.1:0-32212 GCA_031424375.1 Chthoniobacter sp.
TTCATGTCGCTGGTCTTCACGCCCTACTTCTTTGTGAATGTGACCGACTCCTGGGTCATGCCGAACCGCAAGCATCGCATGCTCGTCTCCGCGGCGGGCATCTACGTGGAGCTGATCTTCGCCGCCTTCGCCGTCTTCCTCTGGGCGATCGTCCAGCCTGGGTGGTTCAAGGATTTCCTCTTCAATATCATCCTCATCGCCTCGGTCTCCACGATCCTCTTCAACGCGAACCCGCTGATGCGCTTCGACGGATACTATATCATGACCGACCTGATCGAAGTGCCGAATCTCCAGGGCAAATCGCGCGCCCTCATTCAGCATAAGATCAACAAGATCCTCTTCGGTTCCAGCCACAGCGAAGGCGCCCTCTCCCGGCTCCCGCTCCCGCGAAAAAACCTCTGGCTCTTCTACACCTACGCCATCCTCTCGTGGCTCTACGGCTACTGGGTCATTTACAATCTGATCATCTTTATGAAGCCTCACCTGGAGCCGCTCGGACTCGAGGGGCTCTCGGATTGGTTTGCCTGGCTCGCCGGAATCGGATGGGTGGGCGTCCCGCTCCTCCACTTTGTGCAACAACTCAAACTCACTCGCGAAGACCTCAAAGCCGGCGGCCGCTGGCGGCGCATCGGCGTCGTCTTCGGCATCCCGCTCGCCATATTTCTCGGCTGCTGCTTCATCCCCATGGAGCTGAAGATCAAGCGGGTCTGCGCGATCGAGCTGGCCGAACCCGAGCAGGTGCGGCCCGAGGTGAACGGCTTCGTCGAAGAGATCTTCGTCAAGGAGGGCGACCGCGTCGCCGTGGGGCAGGTCCTCGCCCGGATGGAGAATCGCGAGCTGCGGCATAAGTTCATCCTCACCGAACAGCGCCTGCGATCCACGGAAGGCCAGCTCCAGCGCGCCCTCGGCCTCGACAAACCGGCCGAGCAGCAGCAGCTCGGCAACCTGCGCAAACGCTACGTCGCCGAAGCCGCGAGCGCGCGGCGCGACGTGGAGCAGCTCGAAATCCGCGCCACGCATGAAGGGCTCATCCTCACCAAAGACCTGCACCACAAGACCGGGCAGCTCGTCCGCAGCGGCGAACTTTTTTGCGAACTCACGCCGCTCGATCCCATCCGGATCAAGATCCCGCTCAATGAAAAGCAAGTCCGCTACATCGCCCCCGGCGAGCGGGTCGAATTCAAGGCCAACACCTATCCCGGCCGCGCCTTCCACGGCCAGATCGTCAATGCCCCGCTCGTCCCCATCACCAAAGGGATGCCCGCCGCCTTCTCCGCCAAACGCTCCGGCGACGTCAGCACCTTCCTCGACCGCGAGGGCCACGAGGTGCCCGTCGAGCGCATCTTCGCCGCGCAGATCGACGTGCAGAATCCCGACGGCCGCCTTCGCCCCGGCATGACCGGCCGCGCCGTGATCTACGCCGGGCAGCGTCCGCTCGGAAAGATGGTCCTGCAATCCTTGCTCGACCTCGTCAGCCTTGATTACCGCTTTTAAGCCGATGCCGATTGGACCCTCTTCGTCTTTTTCTTCATCTTCATCCCGCCCGCCGATGGAACCACCGATGGGGTGGAGAAAAAGATGAAGATGAAGAAAAAGACGAAGATGAAGCGCCTCCCCGCCTTGCCCCCGTCCCTCTGAGCCCCTACACACCGCGCATGTTTCGGATCGTCGTCCTCCTCCTGCTCCTCGCCACCGGCGCCCGCGCTGCCGGGATCGCCGGCATCGGAGTGGAATTCTTCGGCCCTGGCACCAAGGCCGAGATGCTCACCCTCGAGCAGGCCATCGAGCTCGCGCTGAAGAATAACCTCGACGCGAAATTCGAGCACGTCGGCATCGACATCGAGGAAGCCCGCCGCCGCACCGCCGCCGGCCAGTTCGACCCCACCTTCAGCGCCACGGCCATCCGCGAATCCATCCGGCGCCCGCAGAATGTGGGCGACTTCACCTCCGCCGAGCAGGTCCGCCAGGCTGCCCAGGTCGGCGCGATCAACCAGCAAAACGCCGCCATCGCCAACCAGACCACCGCGATCAACGCCAACACCGCCGCCACCGCCGCCCAAGCCGCCGCCATCGCCGCCGACGTCGCCCTCCGCGCCCAGATCGCCGCCCAGCCGGACCTCGCGCCCGGCGGCGTCGATCGCACCAGCATCGACCAGCAACTCGCCGCCGCCACCGCCGCCCTCACCCGCGCCACGTCCGGCCTCGACACGAGCAACGTCACCCCCGTCACCAACGCCATCTTCCAGAGCGCCACCGTCTTCGACCAGCAGAACGACCGGATCAGCACCTCCCTCCAGGGCCGCACCCCCTGGGGCATGCGCTACGGCTTCCAGGTCGAGGCCAATCGCCTCCGCAACACCTTCAGCGGCGACATCCGCACCGTCTTCCCGGAGTACGCCACCGCCGCCACCGTCACCCTCATTCAGCCGCTGCTGCGCAACTTCGGCCCCGACGCCAACCTCGCCGACCTCCGCATCGCCCGGCTCAACAAACAGACCCAGACCCTGACCTGGAGGCTCCGCGTTTCGACGATCGTCCAGAACGTCATCTCCACCTACTACGACATGCTCTACGCCATGCGCGACGTCGAGCTGCGCGAGGACTCCATCCAGAGCGGCCTCAAACTCCTCGCGCAAAACAAACGCCGCTTCGAACTCGGCTTCATGTCGCCGCTCGACGTCCAGCAGGCCGAAGTGCAGGTCAGCACCGATCGCGAAGCGCTGCTCATCTCCAAAGGCTTTTTCATGGAGCGGCAGTTTGCCCTCAAGCGCCTCATCTTGAAGGAACTCAACCTCGACGAACGCCGCGTCTACATTCCCACCACCGCCCCCCGGCTCGTGGCCCCGAAGATCGACCGCGCCGAATTCATGCAGACCGCCCTCGCCCGGCGCTACGACTACCAGAGCGCCCTTCTCGAAGCCGAAATCCAGGAAGTGCGCCTTCGTTTTGCCCGCAACCAGCTCTGGCCCTCCATCGACCTCGTCGGCACCTACGGACTCAATGGCCTCCAGGGCAGCTACGGCGACTCCTTCAACGAAGCCAGCCGCGGCAACACCCCCGAGTGGAGCGCCGGCGTCCAGGTCCAGATCCCCTGGGGCTTCGTCAAAGAGCGGGCCCAGCTCAGCGCCGCGCGCAGCTTCAAAGAGCAGGCGATCATCAAAATCAAGCAGACCGAACTCACCGTCGGCGTCGACGTAGACACCGTCGTCAGCCGCATTCTCACCAATCAGCAGCGCGTGGACACCGCGCGCAAAACCCGCGAACTCAACGAAGAAGCCGTCCGCGTCGCCGCCAAGCGGCTCGAAGAAGGCCAGCTCTCCAGCTTCGAACTCATCGAACAAGGCCGGAAGCTTTCCGACGCCCGCAGCCGCGAACTCGCCACCATCGCCGAGTTCAACAAAAGCATCAGCCAGCTCTGGCTCGTGACCGGCACCATCCTCGACCGCCAGGGCATTTTCTTCGAGAAATAGCCGGCGCTGCCCCGCGCGGGCCGTCCTCCAGGGAGCCGCCGATTGATGCCCGCGAAATACGCGAAAGGTCGCGAAAGTAATCCCGATCCTCTCACCTCATTTTGTTTTTCGCGTCCTTTCGCGTATTTCGCGGGCCATCCTCGATTTGATCAGTGATTCCGTAGTTCATCCCCGGCGCACTTCCGCGCCGTCTCCCGGAGAAAGTCGGGCTTCGCCAAGCTGCGAGGTGCGGACCCAACCCCACGCCGTTCCCAGATTCCAGTCTGCGCGGCGGGCGCCGGCGAAGAGGTGCCGATCCCGCGCGTCATTCAGGAGGCATTAAGGGGCGGGCCGCAGGGTGGGTAGACAAATGAATCCGCGTTGCACGTTCTCTAGCGAAGGAAGGCATGAATAAAACAATTTTCATTTCAATGGACGGCTGCAAAGCGAGGCGTAAGGTCTCTTGTGAAGCCACTCTTCAAGTTCGGGGTTTTCATCTTGCTGTCCGGGATTCTTGCGGCGCTGTTCGCGCTCTTCCCCGACTGTTCGAAGTGCAGCGTTTCGCCGCTGTTGCTCGAGTCGGAACCGCCGTAGCGAGCCGCTCCGGCTCAGTCCGAACCGGCTCCTGGCGGCGAGCAGCGCGAATCCCAAGGGACCCAGCCGGCACCGCCCGGAAAAGCACAGGAATTTCAGCTCTGACGCGCGGTTCGCGGCTCGGTTTGTGCGGGTTGAAATGGGCCTTTTTAGCGGTGGGTTTTGCCCTTCTCAGTCAGGTTTCCGCGGTCGAGACGCCGCCGATTGAGAGTGACGTGTGTGTCTATGGCGGGACCTCGGGGGGCATCGTGGCAGCGGTCGAACTCGCGCGTCTGGGCCGCCGGGTGGAACTTCTCGCGCCGGGGCTCAATCTCGGCGGCATGACCACGGGTGGGCTGGCCAGCACCGACGTGGGAACGGCGGCTTCGATCGGGGGGATCGCGAAAGAATTTTATCAACGGGTCGGTGCCCACTACGGAAAGCCCGAGGCGTTCGCCTTCGAGCCGAAGGTGGCGACCGAGGTTTTCGCCGCGATGCTTCGGGAAGTGGGGGTGATTCCGCGGCTCAATCAACGCCTGAGTGCGGTGACCAAAACGGGGGCGTCACTGGTGGAAATCCGCACCGCCAAAGGGTTGCGAGTGCGCGCGAAAGTGTTCATCGACGCCACCTACGAAGGCGATCTGATGGCGAAGTCGGGCGTCTCTTTCACCGTGGGACGCGAGAGCAGGGACGTCTACGGCGAAAGCCTGGCAGGCGTCTATCGGAGCAGGGAAATTCATCAATTCGAGGTCTCGGTCGATCCTTTCCGGCACTTCGGACAATGGTGGAGTGGGATGTTGAATGGCATTCGCGGTCAGGAGTTGGGCGAGACTGGAGCGGGTGACTCGTCCGTGCAGGCCTACAACTATCGGATGTGCCTGACGAAGGTCGCATCGCTGGCCCGGCCGATCGTCCGTCCGCGGAACTACCGCGAGGAAGACTATGCGGTATTGGGCCGCTACATCGCAGCGCAGACTGCGGCGGGTCGTTCGGTGGCGCTCGGGGATTTCCTCTATTTCGCCGCGCTGCCCGGCGGAAAGTTCGACGTGAACGCAAACGGTCCTTTTTCCACCGACGCGGTGGGCCTCTCCGCCAGCTACCCGGAAGCGAGCGCCGGACGCCGGACGGTCATCACGGCCCAGCATCGGCGGTGGGTTCAGGGTGTCCTGTATTACCTCGGCCATGGCGCCGCGGTTCCTCAGGCGGTGCGCTCGGAGATGCTGCAATTCGGATTGTGCGCTGACGAATTCCCCAATTCCGCCGGATGGCCGCACCAACTCTACGTCCGCGAAGCGCGCCGGATGTCCGGCAGCTATGTGATGCAGCAGGGCGACTGCGAAGGCCGTCGGCGCGCGGCGGATTCCGTGGCCCTCGGTTCCTATCCCATGGATTCCCACATCTGCCGCCGGGTGGTGGAAGCTGGCGCCACCCGCAACGAAGGCGTTTTCTACGTTCCCGTCGCCCAGCCCTACCGGATCTCTTACGGGGCGATCGTGCCCCGCGCATCGGAGGCTTCGAATCTCCTCGTCACGTTTGCCATTTCCGCGAGCCACGTCGCCTTTGGATCGCTGCGCATGGAGCCGGTTTTCATGATGCTCAGCCAGAGTGCGGCCAATGCGGCGGATCTGGCGATCGAAACCGGCAAGCCCGTGCAGGAGGTCGAGTATTCGCGGCTCGCGGCGCACTTGATTGCGCGGGGTCAGATCCTCAAATGGCCCGTGGCGCCGGAAGGCATGCTCGTCGTGGACAACACGGAGCCGGGAGCGGTGGCGAGCGGGACGTGGACGCTTTCCTCGGCGCTGACAGGATTTTACGCGGATGACTACGCAATCTTCCTGAGTTCCGGGTCCAGCGACGCCGGCTTTCGCTTTGCCCGGACGCTGCCGGGGAACGGCGCCTACTACGATGTGTTCCTCCGCTGGACGCAGGATAAAAATCGCGCGACCGCCGTCTCGGTGGACGTGATCGCTGGCGATGGCACCCACACCGTGGTCGTCGATCAGACGCGGAACGGCTCGCAATGGTTCAAGCTCGGACGGTGGCCGTTCGCTGGGGGAAAACCGGGTGCGGTCGTCATCCGGACGGCCGGGGCGAAGGGCTACGTCGTCGCCGATGCCGCGGGGTGGGTCCCCGCCGCCCAGCCGTAGAGGCGATGCTCCCGGAAACTCCGGGCGCGGAAAAAGTGAAGCTGGAAAGCGGAGTGATCTTGTAGTCGCCTAGCCGCTCCCCGCCGAGCCGATCGCGCGCCCGGCGGAATCTCTCCACATGAAGCTCCATCCGTTCCTCTTCCTCCTCGCCGCGCCGCTCTTCGCTCAGGATCCTGCGGCGACACCCGCGGAGCAGTTGACCGTCACCGCGGGATTCAAAGTCGAACTGCTGAAATCGGCGACGAAAGCGGAAGGTTCATGGGTTTCAATGGCCGTGGATGAAAAGGGGCGGCTCTACATTTCGCCGCAAGGCGCACCGCCCGGAGCGGACCAAAAAACTGACAGCGCGTGGGGCGGCCTGTGGCGCGCGACACTCGACGCCGCGGGTCACGTCGCGCAGTGGGAAAAAGTGCCGGTGCCAGTGGGCGACGCGATGGGGATGCTCTGGGCGTTCGATTCGCTCTACGTCAGCGGCACGGGGCCGGACGGCCGCGCCATCTATCGGCTCAGGGACACGAACGGCGATGACACGCTCGACGAGGCGAACCTCTGGAAAGCCGTGCCCGGCGGCAATGGCGAACACGGCGCGCATGCGCTGGTGCTCGGGCCGGACGGCAAATCGATCTACATCGCGCACGGCAATTCCACCCCGCTCGTCGCGGGCATCGACACCGCGTCGCCGTATCGAAACTACGCCGAGGACATCCTCGTGCCGCGCGTCATGGACCCGGTCGCGACCTTCTTCGACAAGATCAAGTCGCCCTACGGCCAGGTCCTGCGCACGGATGAAAACGGCACGCGCTGGGATCTCTTCGCGGGCGGCTTGCGCAATGAGTACGACATCGACTTCAACGCAGACGGCGAACTCTTGACCTATGACAGCGACATGGAATGGGACGCGGGCCTGCCGTGGTATCGCCCCACGCGCGTGCTGCACATCGTACCCGGCGCCGAGTTTGGTTTCCGCGAAGGAAATCAGAAATGGCCGGAGCACTACGCAGACACGTTGCCCGCCGCGGTGAACGTCGGCCTCGGCTGCCCGACGGGCGTGAAATTCGGCACACGCTCGAATTTTCCCGACAAGTATCGCCGCGCGTTTTTCATCATGGATTGGACGTTCGGGCGGCTGCTCGCCGTGCAGCTTCATCCGAAGGGCGCAACGTATCAGGCGAGCAATCCGATCAAGAGTTACACGCATCCCACCGGCCCCGAGGCGAGCGAGGACGTGGAGGTATTCCTTTCCGGCAAAGGGTTGCCGCTTACCGATTTGGAGTTCGGCAAGGATGGCGCGATGTATCTCACGACCGGTGGCCGCGGCACGCAGTCCGGGCTGTATCGGGTGAGTTGGGTCGGGAAAAATGAAGCGCCCAAAGGCCTCGCCGCGAACGCGCTCCGTGAACTCGCGGAGCGTGAGGATGCCGAGGTCGCGCGCGAAGCGGTGGTGCGGATGCGGGATCACGCCGGTTCGCGCTACGCCGTCGATGAGGCCTGGCCGCTGCTCGGTTCGACCGACCGCTTCACGTCCTTTCAAGCGCGGCTGATGCTCGAAGACCTGTCGGTCGGCATGTGGCGCGACAAGGCCTTCGCGGAAAAAGATCCGCGCACGGCGCTCGGAGCGCTGCTCGCGCTGGCGCGGGTGGGAGCCAATGAAAATCAGCCCGCGCTGCTCAAGGCGCTCGCCGGATTCCCGCTCGACTCGCTCGATGAAGAACTGAAGTTGCTCAAGCTGCGCGTGATCAAACTCAGCTTCGCGCGGCAGGGCCGCCCGGACACGGACATGGTGAATCTCGCGATCGAAAAACTCGGCCGCCAATACCCGGCGCAATCGTGGCCGCTGAATCGCGAACTGTGCGAACTGCTCGTCTGGCTCGGCGCGCCTGATGTGATCGAGAAATCGCTCGGCTTGCTCGAAGCTTCGACTTCGCAGGAGGAGCAGACGTGGTACGCCTGCATGCTGCGCGAAGCCACGGGATGGACGCCCGCGCAGCGGGAGCGTTACTTCGCGTGGTTTCCGAAAGGGCGCGGATACGCCGGCGGGAACTCGCGGAAAAAGTTCGTCGATAAGATCCAGGAACTCGCGCTGGCCAGGGTGCCGGACGCGGAACGCGCGCACTACGCCGGGATCGCCGCGAAACAGCCGCCCGTGAAAAAGCCGACGGTGCCCGCGGTCGCGCGGCCTTTCGTGAAAGCGTGGACCGCCGACGACCTCGCGCCGGATCTCGGCGCAGTGGCGAAAGGGCGCGACTTCGCGCGCGGCAAGCGCGTCTTCACCGAGGCGCTCTGCGTGCAGTGCCATCTCTTCGCCGGCGAAGGCGGCACGGCGATGGCCGGCGCGGTCGGTCCGGATCTTACCTCCATCGGCAGCCGCTTCAGCCGCCGCGATGTGCTGGAGGCGATCATCGAGCCGTCGAAGGCAATCAGCGAACAGTACGCGAGCTTCGTTTTTACGATGAAGGATGGCTCCATGGCGGCGGGGCAGATCGCCGAGGAGAATCACTATCTCATCACGCTGATCATCGATCCGATCAGCGGTGCGCGGCAGAACTATCCCAAGGGAAACGTCGTGAGCCGCGAAGTCTCCAAAGTCTCGCTCATGCCGCCCGCGCTCCTCTATTCCTTCAGCAAAGACGAAATCCTCGACCTGCTCGCGTATCTCGAAAGCGGCGGCAACGAGAAGGCGGCGAATTTTGCAAAGTAGCTGAGGAACTCGTGAAGCAGGAGACCGGGAAGCGAGAAATTTCGCTTCGTGGACTTCCGGCTTCCGGCTTCTTCTGGTTTCGAATCGAGCGGCGGCTCAGCAAGCGGCAGTGGGCTGGCGGTGCGGGCGGCGGCGGTGGTGGAGGGCGACGAGCAACCCGGCAAGCCCGAACGCGACGGTGGAGGGCTCGGGGATGGGGGCGACGGTGAAGCTGAAGCCGGTGACCGAGGCGTTGGCGGGTGTGGCGTCGATATAGGCGTTCGTTTCCAAGATAAGGAAGTACCCGACGTTGGGCATAATTGTCCCGGTGATCGAGCCGCTGGACGGATAGGAGGTGCTTCCATCGAATCCGAGCCCCTGAACGTTTCCGAAACCATCGTGGAGTTTGACATAGGCCCGCGACAAGCCGGCGAGAGCGCTTGTCGAGACACTGAGAGTGAAAGGCAGCGGATCGTCGCTGTAGAACTGGGCGCGGTATAGAATGAAGGTGCCGCCGCCCAAGCCTTGATCGGCGTCGGCGGCAGTGCTGAGGAAGTTTCCGCTCGCGGTGAAACTTAGCCCATCGAACGCCGAGTCGAAGGTGTATTGGCTGGAGACGGAGATGTCGGCGAGGTTCGAGGCGAGCGTTTGGCTATCGGTGTGAGGGCCGTAGCCGTCCCAACGGCGGTAGACGCTGGGCGGATCGTTGTTTGCGACCCCTGCGGAGAGGTCAACGACGCTGGCATTGAGGTAGAGTGCCGCTTCACAAGGGAAGCTGGCGAGGAAGCCCGTCGCGAAGACGGCGAGTGTTTTGCTGATGGTGCCCATAAACCCGGGGGGAGACGATGGCGGCCCCGGTGACCTGCGGGGTCCGACCGGCGAGTGCTTTGATTCCGACGTCTCAACAAGTTGCCATCCATCCGCCGCAGTTTATGGCACGAGCGGGGGCGGCGACGCTAGCGAATTTTTGTGCAGCCCAAACAGTCCGCCGCGCGGTGGTTTCCGAGAGTGGTGAGGCTACTGCTCGATGCGGTAGAGCGCGGTCTTGGTGCGAACGAGCAGCGCTTTGCCCGCCACGGCGGGCGTGGCGAAGCATCCGTCGGCGAGTTCGTTTTTTCCCAGAACGGTGAACGTGTCGCTTGCGGCGATGACCTTGCACTTGTTGAACGTGTCGAAGAAATAGAGCCGGCCTTCCGCGGCGATCGGCGAGGCGGCGTAGTCCGGTCCCACCCGTTCCTTCCACACGATGTCTCCGGTCGCGGTGTTCAGGCAGCTCGCGATGCCCCCGCTCGAGACCATGTAGAGCCGGTCGCCGACGACGATCGGCGACGACTGATCGGGCGCGCCGGTCTTCTGCCGCCAGAGCACATGCGTCGCGGTCACGTTGCCCTGCAAGCCGGTGGATTTGAGCGCGATGATCTCGGGTTTGTTGAAGCCAGTGCTGAGGTAGATCCGGCGTCCGTCGAAGACGGGGATCGGCACGTTTGAGAAACCTTTGTAATCGAGCACCCACAGTTCCTGACCGGTCGCAGGATCGTAGCTGTAGAGACGGTCGGCGGCGGTGGTGAGCGATTGCGCGCGTCCATCGACCGTGAAGACGATCGGCGTGCCGTAGGCCTTCCAGTGATCCATGGGCTGGCTGCGAAGATTGTCCAGCCCGCTGCGAATCGTTCTCCACAGAACCTTGCCGGTCAGCTTGTCGAGCGCCGCGCCGTACTGTTTGTCGGCGCCGTCGCAGGCGATGAGCAGCTTGTCGCCGAAAAGCACCGGACTGCCGCCGGGACCGTTTTGATGGTCCACGACCAGTTCGCGGTTTTCCCACAGCTTGCTGCCGTCCTTGGTGGAAAGACACGCGGTGCCCATCGCGCCGAAGTCCACGTAGATGCGGTCGCCTTCCACGATCGGGGTGGGGGACGCGTAGCTGTTGCGCGCGTGTTTCGCCGGGACCACCTCATTGCGGAAGACCTCCACGTCGATCACGACCTTGCCCGTGGCGAGGTCGCACGCCATGGCGCGGAGCACCTTGCCGGCGTCGAGCGCCGTGGTCATCCAGACCCGGGTGCCGCTGACCACGGGCGACGACCAGCCCTGGCCGGGCAGCGGCGTTTTCCACCGGATGTTTTCGGTCTCCGACCACTTCAGCGGGAGGCCGCGCGCGGTGGAGTGGCCCTGTTGCGGGCCGCGAAATTGCGACCACTCCTCGGCGGCAGGCAGCGGGGCCGCGAGGGTGAGCAGGATGGGAAGGAATCGAACGAAGCGCATTGCCTCCAGCAATGCCTCAGCCGCGAGGCGCCGGCAACATTCAACCCGACGGGCGGCCGCGGAGACACCAGCAGCTCCCGGCGCCGCCGCCACTGCCGGCGAAGTTTCGTTTCCGCGGACTTGTGAAATGGCCGCGATCCCGGGCCGCTATTTCTTCGGCCCCTCGAGTGGGTTGTTGCGGTCTTTTTTGAACATCCACTCCCCCGGTTTCGGGGTGGCCTTTTTCTGCGCCTCCTCGGTGAACCGCTTTTGCTCGAGTTCCTCCTCCGTCGGCTTGTGCTCACACGCGACGAACAGGACGGCAAGCAACAGGAGTGGGAATGCTTTGATCACGCTTTCATCTATCAGGGGCCATCGCGTCGGGCAAATCAAGCTCGTCACGCGAAGAGACCGCGCTACCTTCCCGCCCATGCAGAATTCTGCCGCCCGCGTCATCGCCTTCGCGTTGTGTCTCCTCGCCTCAGGTTGTGCATCGCGGTCCCTGCCGAAGTATCAGACGCCGCTGGCCCGGTCGCAGTTTCAGACCGTCCGCACCACCGCCTACACGCACACGGAGGGCGACCACTTGAAATACAGCAACCGCAACGCATCCGGCGGACGCTTGCAGTCCGGTTCGCTCAAAAGCGCCGCGTGCGACTGGTCGCGCTGGCCGGTGGGCACGATCTTCCGCATTCAGGAAACCGGCGACACCTACATCGTGGACGACTACGGCTGGGCGCTCTCCGGGACGAACACGATCGATCTCTACAAACCTTCGCGCTCCGCGATGAACGCGTGGGGTGTCCGCCGGGTGAATCTTGAAATCCTCCAGTGGGGCGACGCCCGCCGGAGCCTCGCCATCCTCAAACCGCGGACGAAGCATGCGCACGTCCGCCGGATGGTGGATGATCTGCAGCGCCGTTACGCGGAGCTGACCCGCCCGTTTCCGCTCACCCCCTCGATTGCCGCGGCGGGCGAACCTGCGGTGCGCGACGAGGAACGAGGTGATGAACCGTTGCCAGTCGCGGAAGTGGCGCCGGAACCGGTTCGAGCCGTCGCCGTGAATGCTCCGGCGACGCGCCCCCGCGCCGGCGGTTTCACGCCCGCGCGTCCGGCGCTCACTCCGTTTCTCGAGTCGAGCGCGACGCGGTGATCGCGGTTACGGCGAACTGACCCGCCGGACGAACCTGCGGTCGTGAGTCGCCAGATGGTCGGCGACCAGATCCGCGATCAATCGCTGCCCGCGGACGTTCGGTCGCAGGCCATCCGCCATGAGATCATCGAGCGAGTGACCCGGCTTGCGGGCGTGGTGCAGAAACTGCGCGTAGATATCGACGAGGCCCGTGCCCTCTTCCCGCGCGATGCGCTGAACGGTGGCGACGTAGTCGCGGAGGGTAACATTGAAACCTTCCGGATCGTCCGGCAGATACGGGGCGGAGCCATAGCGCGTCTTCAGCGGCGCTGTCCAGCGCAGGGGATTCGGGGTCAGCAGGATGACCCGGGCGCCGCTCTGGCGGAGGGAGGCGACCATCGCGCGCAGATTTTTTTCATACTCCCCGAGATGCACGTGCGGTTTCGTCGCGGGCGGCACGCGCCAGACGTCAACGATCGAATCATTGATCCCGAACTGGACGATCGCCACGTCGGGTTTCACGGCGAGTACATCCGCCTCGAAGCGAGCGCGCGCCGTGACCGTGGTGTGAGTCGCGAGCGCGGCATTGACCATGCGCACGGGTATTCCATCGCCGAGGAGTTCCTCGGCGAGGATTTCCGGGTAACTCACGATGCTCCCGCGCGTGCAAGCCGCGGCGTCGCCAGAAGTGACGACCGTGAGCTGAGCCCACGCGTTGACCGAAGCGGCCAGAAGGAGGGCCGCAATCAGCGATCTGGGGGAGAACGCAGGCATTTCGCCCGTGATGATGGTGTTTGACCCCGCGCGGCTCAACTACGGACTTCAGAATCTTGCCGTGTGCCCCTGGCCAGGCGGCCGATGACCTTGACCAGCGACGGAAAAACGCTGAGGAGGAATTGTGCGGCGAGATAGAGAACGCCCACGCCGATCGCCAGCGGCACGTGTTCGATGAAAGCTGCATCGCGTGCTCGGGAGAGTCCTTTCACTCGCGGGGGATTACTATCCACGTAGGCGATCGGCACTTCGGCATCGAGGCCTGCGGGTGGCACATAGAGTTCCCCGCGCTCCAGAAGCACTTCGCCGGGGCGTCCATCCGGCGCGGTGTAGGCCACGCGATACGCTTCCACGATCACCTCGCGACCGCGGGGGAAGATCCAGCGCATCGCCGGTGGAAGAAAATCGCGGAACTGCTTCATGGGCACCTGCTCGATGGCGACGAGCCGGCCTTGAAGCGTGTCTGCCTGCGCCCATTGGCGCGTGGATTCCAGGCCGGATTTCACGATCAAGCCGAGCGCCACGAGGGCCGCGACCGTGAGCAGAGTCCGCACGAGCGCGAAAGGTTTGCGCGGCGCTTCGACGTGATGCCGCTCCTGCCGGGTCTCGCGCAGGTGGTCCTCGAGATCCGGACGCCGCGAGAGTTCGCGCTGCGCGTCGGTCACGGGTCCCACGTAATGCTTCGGCAGATCTTTCGGTGCGCGGCGCAAGACTCCGAAGACCTGGCCCTCACAAATGACGAGACCGAGTCCGCGCTCGGGCAGCCAGACGGTGCCTTCTTCGAGCAGCGTTTCATCGGCGGGTGTGCCGACGGTCATTTCGTCGCTCTCGTCGAGCAGCGGATCGGCCACTGCGTCGTAGTTCGTCCAGAGCGCCGGGCCGTGCGGCTGGAACGCGCGGAGCGCATCGTCGAGCCGTGCATCCATCAGCGGCTGCCCGTTCCAGCGGAGATCGCCGCCTTCGATCGAGACCTGGCGCAGTCGCTCGGAGCCGTCCGTGGAGAAGACAAACTCCATCTCCCAATCGTCATCACTCGTCGCCGTCAGGCAGCGTTCGGAATACGCCGCGACTTCGACGCCCTGCGCGGCCATCAATTCCGCGACCTGTTCGCGCGTTTGTCCCAGCGCGATGCCGCGCCATGCGGCAGCGTGGGCGAGGTCGATGGGGGAGGAATCCGGCATGGGAGGCGGGAACGTCCGCTTTCTCGCAGATCGGCCGGAGCATGGCAATGCACGGGCTCCTGCGCAAAAAAGCGCTCGTCGTCTCGCATCGCGTGAGCGTTGCTGGCCGCCGTGCCGGTTCGCGCAGGGTTCACACCCGATGGCGTGCCGCATCCCTTTCGCCGTGCCCACCACCGATCCAATGCCGCCCGCCACGGTTGCTCCTCGCCTGCTCGCGAGAGCGGTCGAGCGATTCAGCAGCCTCGTTCACACCTTCGTTCCACCCGCCTGCCTCGGTGATGCCGATCGCGCGCGGCGCGCTCGTTTGCTCGTCCACTTCGGCTTGCAGGGAACTGCGTTCGGCCTCGTCTATGCGCTCTTTTATTGGGCCATCGGTCATGGCTACGGCGCGCTCGTCATCGTGGTCTGCACGGCATTCTTCGCCGCCGTGCCGTGGCTGCTCCGCCGCACCGGCGCGCTCGGTCTCGCGGGGCATCTGCTTGTCGGGACGATGACGATCGGCTTCACCCTGCTGACGCTGATCGAGGGCGGCATTCACAGTCACGCCATCGCATGGCTCGCCGCGGTGCCGCTCTGCGCGCTGCTCGTCCTCGGGGCGCGACCGGCCGGGATCTGGGCGGGGATTTGTGTTCTGGTCTGCGTTGCCGTGGGCACTGCGGCGTTGCTCGGTTTCGATCTCGACCTTCGCTACGACGTTCATTTGCGCAGACAGGTCGATGCCGCGGGCAATCTCGGCATCATCGTCTTCCTCTTCGCGCTCGGTCTGGTCTTCGAGGTTAGTCGCGCGACTGCCTTTCGGAAAATGCGCAGTTCGATCGATGAACTCGCCGCTTCCAATGAGAAGCTCGCGCACCTGAATAACGAAAAAACCGAGTTCCTTGGGATCGCCGCGCACGATCTGCGCAATCCGCTCACCTCCGTCATCGGCTTCGCCACGCTGCTCGCCGACCACTCATCGCCGCAGGTCTCCAGCGGCGCGGGCATCATCCGGCAGGCGGGAAATCAGATGCTCCAACTCATCACCGATCTGCTCGATGCCAATGCGATCGAAGAGGCTCGCTACGGCTCCGAGATCCGCCCGCACGATTTGCGCGGCCTGGTCGTCACGAGCGTGGAGCACAATCGGCACGCCGCGGACCGCAAAGGAACCGCCATCGATTTTCCGGCTGGCCCCGCCCTGTGGGCGGACGCCGACGGCAACGCCGCGGTCCAGGTCCTCGACAATCTCATTTCCAACGCGCTGAAGTATTCTCCCGCCGGAACCCGCGTGTCCGTCCGCCTGCGCGCCGCCGGGGACTGGACGGAGATCTGCGTCCGCGACCAGGGGCCGGGCATCAGCGACGACGATCAGCGACTTCTCTTTCGCAAGCACACGAAACTCACCGCGCGTCCGACCGGCGGTGAGTCGTCGGTGGGACTCGGCCTTTCCATCGTGAAACGGCTCGCCGAGGCCATGGGCGGGAGCGTGCGGTGCGAGAGTCGGCTGGGCGAGGGCGCGACGTTTATCCTGCGCCTCCGGACGGCGCCCGCTTCGCTTTCTCCTCCAGCAGCGCCGCCAGGATAAAGAGTCCCACGGCGACGCAGATACAGCTATCCGCCACATTGAACGCCGGCCACGGATCGGCGAAGCGCACGTGCAGATCGACGAGCAGAAAATCGACGACGTGATGGTGGATCAGCCGGTCGGTGACATTGCCGAGGATGCCCGCGATGAGCAGCGCCACGCCGACGCGGGAGAGCAGGTCTCGGAAAACGCCGCGTGCCGTCGCGATGAGTAGCCCGATGAAGGTGACGATCGAGAGCACGACGAAGAACCAGTTATTGTCCCGCCCAATGCTGAACGCCGCGCCGGTATTCGCCCAATACACAAAGTGAAACCACGCGGGGATGATCGCGATGTGCGCATCGGGATAAACCGGCGGCCATTCGTGGCTCAGCGCGAGGCGGCTGACGATCCACCACTTCGTCGCCTGATCGAGGGCGTAAAGCGGCAGCGCGATGGCGAAAAGCAGCTTCATTGGCCGCTCACCACTTCGGCGCAGCGGTCGCAGAGTTCGGGATGCGCGGCGATCGTGCCCACGCTCTCGCGGTGGCGCCAGCAGCGGGAGCATTTCGTGCGGCTGGTGCGGATCACGCGAGCGCCGGTTTCCGCCGCGGCGCTGATCGTGAGGTCGCTGAGGATGAAGAACTCTTCGAGCTCCGCGTCCTTGCCTTTCAGTTCGGCCACCAGCGCTTCGTCGGCGAGTTGCAGCGTCACCGTGCCTTCGAGCGCGTTGCCGATTTCCTTGGCCTGCCGCGCGGGTTCGATCGCCTGCGCGATCACGGCGCGCAGACTGAGCAGCTTGTCGATGTGCGCTTCGAGCGCCACGTCGCGGAGCGCCGGGTCGGGCAAAGGGAAAGTCTCCAGATGCACGGACGTCTTCCTGCCCGCCGACTCCCACGCTTCATCAGCGGTGAAGGCGAGAATCGGCGCGAGCAGCCGCGAGAGATCCTCGAAGACGCGGTGCATCACCGTCTGCGTCGCGCGGCGGCGCGGGGAATTCGCGGCGTCGCAGTACATGCGATCCTTGGTGATATCCACGTAGAGCGCGCTGATCTCCACGGCCACGAATTGATTCAGCGTCTGGAACACCTTGCGGAAGTCGTAGGCTTCGTAAGCCGCGCGGCTTTCAATGATGACCTGCTGCAGGCGCGAGAGCACCCAACGGTCGATGCTCGTCGCACCGGCGAGCGACGCTTGCGCGGGGTCGAAGCCATCGAGATTCGCGAGGAGGATGCGGAGGATGTTGCGGAAACTGCGATACGACTCGGCGAGGCCCTTGAAGTTCTCTTCGGAAAAGGGGACCTCATTCTGGTAGTCCACGCTCGCCGCCCACAGCCGCACGATGTCCGCGCCGTATTTGCCCACGAAATGCTCCGCATTCATCGGCTTCGCATACGTGCCCTGCTCGGACTTCGAGACCTTCTTGCGCGTGTCTTTGTCCACCACGAAGCCGTGCGTGATTACTGTCTTGTAGGGCGCCGCGCCGGTCATCGCGATGCTCGTCATCAGCGATGACTGGAACCACCCACGATGCTGATCCGTCGCTTCGATATAGACATCCGCCGGACCGCCGCCCAGCTCCGGGCGCGTCTTCATCACCGCGGTGTGCGAGACGCCGGAGTCGATCCAGACATCGAGTGTGTCATTGCGCCGCGTGGTGTCGGCGGGCAGCCCGAGCTGCTCCGCCCACCAGGTGTCACTTTCCGAGAACCACAGATTGGTCCCCTTCGTCTGCACGAGATCGGCGACCTTGCGTGCGAGCGTGGCGTCCACGATCGGCTTGCCCGCGGCATCGTAAAAGACCGGCAGTGGCACGCCCCACGTGCGCTGGCGCGAGATGCACCAGTCGGGCCGCGATTCCACAGTGCCGTAGATCCGGTTGCGGCTCCACCCCGGCAGCCAAGTCACGCCATCGATCGCCGCCAGTGCCTCGGCGCGGATCGCATCGATCTTGATGAAGAACTGATCCACCGCGCGGAAGACGATCGGCGTCTTCGAGCGCCAGCAATGCGGATAGCTATGTGGATAGGCATGCTCCGCGAGCAGCGTCTTGTTATCGCGAAGATGTGCGACGACGTCCTTGTTTGCGTCGAAGACATACTTGCCCGTCCAGGCCGGCATCCCGGCGTCTTCGGTGAGTTTCCCCGCGTCATCCACCGGCGAGAGGATCGGGAGCTTGTTTTGCATCCCCGCGATATAGTCATCCGCTCCGTGGCCGGGTGCCACATGCACCTGACCGGTGCCGGTATCCATCGTGACAAAGTCCGCCGTGATGACGCGCGACTTGCGCTCCAGGAAAGGATGCTGCGCTTCCATGCCCGCGAGATCCTCACCGCGCAGCGTCGCCACTTCGCCGAAAACTTGCAGCTCCGTCGCCGCGGTGAACGCCTCCAGCAGCGGACGCGCGACGATGAAATCCTCCGCCCAGCCATCGCGCCCGAGCGTCGCGATCACATACTCCTGCCGCGGGCTCACCGCGATGGCCACATTCGCTGGCAGCGTCCACGGCGTCGTCGTCCAGATCACCATGTTCGCCTTGCCCGCGAGCGCGCCGCTCACGAGCGGAAATTTCACATAGATCGCCGGGTCCGTGCGGTCCGCGTATTCCACCTCCGCCTCCGCCAGTGCCGTCTGCGCGCCCGTGCTCCAGTAGACCGGCTTCTTCGACTGATACACCAGCCCCTTCTCCACGAAAACCGCGAATGCCCGGATGATCTCCGCCTCGTACCCCGGTGCCAGCGTCAGATACGGATTCTCCCAGTCGCCCAGCACCCCCAGCCGTTTGAACTGCGCGCGCTGCACGTCCACGAACTTCCGCGCATACGCCTCGCTCTTCTCCCGCACCGCCACCGGCGAGAGCCCGCGCGATTCCTTCACCACCTTGAACTCGATCGGCAGCCCGTGGCAGTCCCACCCCGGCACATACGGCGCGCGAAAACCGAGCATCGTGCGCGACTTCACGATCAGATCCTTCAGCACCTTGTTCAGCGCCGTGCCCATGTGTACATCGCCATTGGCAAAGGGCGGCCCATCGTGGAGCACAAAGAGCGGCCGATCCTTCGCCGCCTCCTGAATCTTCCAGTAGAGCCCATCCTTTTCCCACGCGCTCAGCCGCGCCGGCTCGCGGGTGACGAGGTCCGCCTTCATCGGGAAATCCGTCTTCGGCAGCAGGAGGGTGTCTTTGTAGTTGGTGCTCATCGCGATATGGAAAAAGGGCGGCGAGCCTAGCCCGCGGGTCGGGCAGGGTCAATGAAGGCGCTGCAACCGAGCGGCGCCGGGTTCGATTTCGCCCCTAGCGGGGGAACCTGCATTTCTGCAATCCCCATTCTCCCACTGCCTGTCATCCCGAGCGGAACGGAGGGAGCCTCAGCGACTGGCATGAAGTCGAGGGACCTCGGATTGCCGGGAACTGCACGATCTCCCGCAGGCGGAGGTCCCTCGGCTCCGCTACCCTCCGCTCGGGATGACAGGTCTTCTTGAGTGTCGGTATACCCTCTCAGCTTCGCTACCCACCGCCGCCCATGAGCCTGCGGGATGTCCAGACCCCTGCGGAGTCGCACGCCGCCAAGGAGCGGCGAAGTCCACTTCGCCGAACCACCCACGCGCGAAGCGCCAAATCCGCTCCGGGTTCGCGGGTGCGAGGCAGCGGCGTGCTGCGGCGCAGGTTCGCGGGCTCGGCGAAGTGGACTTCGCTCCTTGTCCGCCCACGGGTTGGGTTCCGCAGGATGACCGGCTATCTCGAACTTCGCCCCTCCTACGGACCCTCGGGCCCGTCGTGCCGCCCCGCCTGTTTCAGCGAGGGCTCGTGGCGGATGTCCTCGCCGCGATAGAGGTAAAATACTTCCTCCGCGATATTCGTCGCGTGGTCCGCCACACGCTCGATCGCCTTTGCCACGGTCATCAGGTTCAGCGCGCGGGTGATCGTCTTCGGATCGGCGAGCATCGACTCGGTGAGTTCGCGGGCGAACTGCTTGTTGATGCTGTCCACCGAGTGGTCGCGGGCGATGATCTCGACGGCGAGTTCGGAGTTTTCGTCCACGAACGCCGTGATGCTGTCGCGCAACATCTCCTGCGCGATATCGGCCATCATCGGGATCTCGATGAACGGGCGAAGGAGCGGCTCGGTATTCAGGTCGCGCGTGCGGCGGGCGATCTTCGTGGCCTGGTCGGCGATGCGCTCGAGGTTGTTCGAAATCTTCGAAGCCGCCAGCATAAGCCGGCAGTCGCGCGCGATCGGGCCGTGGGTGGCCATGAATTTGATGACCAACTCATCGATGTGGATTTCGAGCTGATCGACCTGCGCGTCCTCGGCTTCCGCGGTGTCGGCGAGTTTGTCATCGCGCTCCACAAGGGCGCGCATCGCCACTGAGAGATTGCGTTCGGTGAGGCCGCTCATCATGAGCAATTGCTCGCGGATGTCGGTGAGTTGCTGTTCCCAAAAATGGCTCATGTCTGAAAGGTCTTAACGCGGCGCGGCGAGGATCAACCGAAACGCCCGGTAATATAATCCTCCGTCTGCTTTTGCGAAGGCTTGGTGAAAATGTTCTCCGTCCGGGAAAACTCGATCAGTTTGCCGAGATAAAAGAACCCGGTGTGATCGGAGCAACGCCCCGCCTGCTGCATGTTGTGCGTGACGATCACGATCGTGTAGTCGCGCTTCAGCGAATGGATGAGGTCCTCGACCTTGCTCGTGGCGATGGGGTCGAGCGCGGAGCACGGCTCGTCCATGAGCAGGATCTCGGGTGAATTGGCGATCGCCCGCGCGATGCAGAGCCGCTGCATCTGCCCGCCGGAAAGTCCCAGCGCGCTGTCCTGAAGACGGTCTTTCACTTCGTCCCACAGCGCGGCGCCGCGAAGCGCGGATTCCGCCACTTCGTCGAGCACCCGCTTGTCGTTCTGACCGGCGATGCGCAGGGCGAAGATCACGTTTTCGTAGATCGATTTTGGGAAGGGATTCGACTTCTGGAAGACCATGCCGATCCGCTTGCGCAGGCTGATCACCTCCACGTCGGGATCATAAATGCTCACGCCGTTGACCGTGATGTCGCCCTCGTGCCGGATGTGATCCACGAGGTCGTTCATCCGGTTGAGGTTGCGGAGCAGCGTCGACTTGCCGCAGCCCGAGGGGCCGATGAAGGCGGTGACCTGCTTCTCGGGAATATCGAGGCTGATATTGAACAGCGCCTGCTTCGCACCGTAGTGGAAGCTGAAGTCTTTGATCTGGATGTATTTCGTGTCGGTCTTCGTTTCACTCCCGGCATTGGCAGCGGGTGCGGACGAGACGGTTTTGCCCTGTTCCATCGGTCGGGATTTGGTGTTGGAGTCGAGCATGCCGGTTTAGAACGCCGCCGTCTGGTATTTTCTGCGGATGCGTTCGCGCAGGAGGATGGCGCTCAGATTCAGCAGAACCACAAGGAGGATGAGGAGGAACGTGGTCGCGAAGACCATCGGCTTGGCGGCTTCGGAGTCCGGCGATTGAAAGCCGAGGTCGTAGATGTGAAAGCCGAGGTGCATGAACTTCCGCTCCATGTGGATGAAGGGCGCGGTGAAATCGAGCGGTAGACTGGGCGCGAGCTTGACCACGCCGACGAGCATGAGCGGCGCGACTTCGCCGGCGCCGCGGGCCATCGAGAGGATGAGGCCGGTGAGGATGCCAGGGATCGCGCTCGGCAGCACGATGTGCTGGATCGTTTGCCACTTCGAAGCACCGCAGGCGAGCGACGCCTCGCGCATCCCGCGCGGCACGGCGCTGAGCGCTTCCTCCGTCGCGACGATGACCACGGGCACGGTCATGAGCGCGAGCGTGAGCGCGGCCCAGAGGATGCCGCCGGTGCCGAACGTGGGCGTGGGCAGCTTGAGTGCAAAGAAGAGCCGATCGACCGAGCCGCCGACCATGTAGACGAAGAATCCGAGGCCGAAGACGCCGAAGACGATCGAAGGAACGCCCGCGAGGTTATTGACCGCGATCCGCACGGCGCGGACGGCGAATCCCTGCCGGGCGTATTCGCGCAGATAGATCGCCGCGATCACGCCGAAGGGCACCACCGCGGCGCTCATCAGCAAGGTCATCACGAAGGTGCCGAAAATCGCCGGGAAGATGCCGCCCTCGGTGTTCGCTTCGCGCGGTTCGTCGCTGAGGAAACTCCAGAGACGGTGTACGAACAACCCGGCGCGCTGGATCACGGAAAGCTGATTGGGAAAGTGAAAGCTGACGATTTGCCCGACCGACATCGTCCGCTCCACGCCGGTCGGGAGGCGGTAGACGAGCTGCAATTCATCCTGCTGCCCGCGCAAGTCGCCCGCTGCTTTCGCCAGCGATTCGTATTCATCCTGCAAGCCCTTCAGCTTCACATCGCTCGCCTCGGAGGTCTGCCCGCGCTGCTGGAGCTTGAGCGCTTCCATCCGCGCATTGATCGCGCCGATGCGATCCTTCTCAAGGTGCTTGATCTGCTCGCGACGAGCGGCCACGGCGCGCACCGCGGTGTCGAGTTTACCGAGGAATGCCGCATCGCTCGCCGCTGTCGCCGCTCCATCCTTGGATTTGAGACCGACCGGAATCCCGATCGCGTCACCGTATTCCACGCGTTCGATCAGCATCACCTCAGGCGGATAGCTCGTGTCGGCGACCGCGCTTTCGTCCACGTAGACGAAGTTCTGCCCCCACGCGTCTTTGTTGCCCACATAGAGCTGGAGTTCGTTCAATTCCTCGCCACGAAGCAACGCCGCCGCCCGCGTTTTCGCATCGACCGCCGCTTTCTCCTGCCGCTTCACGATCCGACCGGTGAGCTGCTTTTGCTCCTGAAAGGCAAAGGCCGAGTCCGCTTTGATCTCCAGCCTCGCCACGCGCGCCGGCCAGAAGACGGCGACACCGTTCTTGATGATTAGGAAAAGCAGGCCCACGACCATGATCAGGCCGATGCTCAACCCCACGGAGGTCAGCCACACTTTGGCTTCGCCCGCGGTTCGCTTCGGGCCCGCGTGCGTGGTGCGGCGCGGTGCAGCGGGCGCGGGTTTTTCGAGGACGGGCGCGCTCATACCGTTTTGTATTTCTCGCGGAGGTGCTGGCGCATCACTTCGGCCACGGTGTTCACGAGGAAGGTGGTGAGAAAGAGCAGCATCGCGCCGAGGAAGAGCGTGCGGTAGAGCGTCCCGTGGTGCGGCGCCTCGGGGAGTTCCACCGCGATATTGGCCGAAAGCGTGCGCATCCCGGAGAAGATGTTCCAGCTCATCACGGGCGTGTTTCCCGTGGCCATGACCACAATCATCGTCTCACCCACCGCGCGTCCGAGGCCGATCATCAGCGCGGAAAAAATGCCGGGCGAAGCCGTGGGCAGAATCACGCGCATCGCCGTTTGCCAGCGGCTCGCGCCGAGGGCGAGCGAACCGGAGACGAGCGACACCGGCACATTCGAGAGCGCGTCTTCGGAGATGGTGAAAATGATCGGGATCACCGCGAAGCCCATCATGAAACCGACGACGAGCGAATTCCGCTGCTCGAAGCTCACGCCGAAAACGTGCGGCCACCAAAGGCGGAAGTCCGCGATCCGCTCCCCGGTCGCCGGATCGCGCACGGCGAAGAAAATCTTCTCCAGCACCGGACCGATCTGCCATCCGATCCAGCAGACGAAAATGAGGATCGGCAGGAAGACGAGAAACTCGTAGCCCGGCTTGATCTGCCGCCGAATCTGAATGCGCTGCCGGCTCCAAACGTAACCCATCGCCAGCGCGGAAACGGGCACAAGCACGATGCAGGCGATGATCCCCGGCACGTGCGTTTCGATCAGCGGCGCGAGCCACAGCGCGGCGAGAAAGCCGAGCACCACACTCGGCAGCGACGCCATGATCTCCATGGTGGGCTTCACCACGGACTTCAGACCGGGGTGCAAAAACTGTGAGGTGTAGATCGCCGCGAGCAGCGCGATCGGCACCGCAAAGAGCATCGCGTAGAGCGTGCCTTTCAGCGTGCCGATGATCAGCGGAATGAGCGACAGCTTTGGCTCGAAGTCATCGGTGCCGCCCGTCGATTGCCACTCGAAACTCGGCGCGGGATAACCCTCGTACCAGATTTTTCCGAAGAGCGCCTTGAGACTCGTCTCCGGATGCGGATCGTGCAGGTCGTAGACGTGCAGCTTTGCTTCCGTATCGAGAAAGAGCAGCCGATTGTATTTCCCGCCGATCAGCGCTTTATCGACCGTGAAAGGCAGCGCCTGCTCCCAGCGCACAGCCTCCGTGGTGCTATAGCGCAGGCTGGCGAATTTTCCGCTGCCGGTCAGGAACGCTTTGTTCCGGAGGCTCGAATTATAAAACGTCGCCGCACCGGGCAGCGCCGCGAAATCCTTCGTCGCGCCGAACGTGCGCTTGTCATCGCCGGGATGGCGGTAGAGCGAAAAGACCCGGTTTTCACCCTCCTCGCCAGTGACCACCAACGAGACATCGCCGAAGAGGAAATCCAGCTTCGCGATCCGGGGATTCTTCCGATCGCCGAATGGCTTGAAACTCTGCCGCAGCTCGAACTGGTCACCCGCGCGGAAAAGGTAATGCACCGTGCCATCCGCCGTGGTGACGACGATGCCGTCGGCTTGTTGCGTCACGAGGATCGTCTCCGGCCGGCCGGGAATGAGCGCGGTCACATCGATCTCCTGCTCCGGCTTCAGTTCGCCTGTGCCGAGGAGCGAACGCTTCCGCGCCAGCCGCACCGCATGCACCGACCACTTGCCCTCGCCCGCCTGGATCACGCCGATCAGCTTGCTGTTGTCATCGCCGCCGAGTGCGATCGAGGTAATGGCCGCACCGCTCTGTCCGATCGCCGAAAGCGCGCCCAGTTTCGCGTCACCGGAAACGGTCTGCACGCCACGATCATCGGCCGTCGAGCCGTATTCGATCTTGAGGAAGCCGAACTTCCCATCCGCCGTGCCGCCGATGAGTTGCTGATTGTTCGCATCGTAATCGAGCGCCGTGAAAACCTGCCCGACATCGACCACCCGCGCCTCCGTGCCGCGCACCACGTCGATGAAGTGAATCTTCCCGCTCAGCTCCGCGGCAAAAGGCAATGCCGACCATTCATCCGCACCGATGATCGCGTAGTCGCCCTTTCCCGCCGCAATCGTCCGCACTTCCTTCACCTCCGCGCTGCGCATCAGCGGCAGGATTTGGGAGAGAATGAAAACGAAAATCCCTAGGACCGACGTGACCACGAGCACCCCGCCCACTTTGATGAAGTGGGTCATGAACCGATCGACCAGCAGCGTCAGCTTCGACGCTTGAAAGCGATTCGGGTCAGGCGGGATCCGCGAAAGGGCCATGTGGGGTTAAGTCCGAGATTCGAAGCGCGGAAAAAATCGGAAACCAAGGAAAGTGGGAACCGCTCCATTCGAGCGGTTCCCACGGTTTTCCAATCGTTGAGATCTAATTCGGATTTCCTATTTGTGCGCCTTGCCGTCCTCGTCCACCACGACCTTGGGCAGCGGGAAGTAGCCGTCCTTGATCACGACCTCCTGTCCTTCCTTCGCCTGCACGAACTTCAGGAACTCCGAGGTCAGCTTGTCGAGCGGAGCGCCGGGTTTCTTATTCACGTAGATGACGAGGAACCGCGCCATCGGGTAGTCGCCGCTCAGGCAGTTTTCGTAGTTGGGTTCGACGAACTTGTCGCCTTTGTCCGAGAGCGGCACCGCTTTCACGCTGGCCGTCTTGTAGCCGATGCCCGAGTAGCCGATGCCACCGAGGTCGCTCGCCACCCCCTGTACCACGGCAGACGAACCGGGCTGCTCTTTCACCCCGGTCTTGAAGTCGCCTTTATCGAGCGCGTGCTCCTTGAAGTAACCGTAAGTGCCCGAGGCGCTGTTGCGGCCGTAGAGCGAGAGCGGCTTGGTCGCCCACTCGCCCGTCAGTCCGAGGTCGCCCCACTTTTCAGCGGATTTGCCGCCGCGCTTCAGCGTGCCGGAGAAGATGCCGTCCACCTGCTGCATCGAGAGACCTTCGATCGGGTTGTCTTTGTGCACGAAGACCGCGAGCGAATCGATCGCCACTTTGAACGCCGTCGGCTTGTAACCAAACTTCTTTTCAAACGCGTCGATCTCCGCCGCCTTCATCTCGCGGCTCATCGGCCCGAGTTGCGCGGTGCCTTCGATGAGCGCGGGCGGCGCGGTCGAGGAGCCTTTGCCTTCGATCTGGATATTGACGTTCGGGTAGACCGCCTTGAAACCTTCCGCCCACAGGGTCATCAGGTTGTTCAGGGTGTCGGAACCGATCGAGTTGAGGTTGCCCGTCACACCGCTGGTCTTTTGATAGGCAGGGATGGCGGGATCGACTTTCACGACTTCCGCGTGGGCGGCAGTGGCGGAGGCGCCGAGGAGCACGGCGGCGGCAACGGTTTTTAGGGTGGGGTTCATAGAATTGGAAGGATCGGGCGGCGTTGTTTCCGGAGCATGGCAGCGCATCAAAAGGGCGGCGGCTCCGAGGAGCACAACGGCAATGGCGGCGGTCTTGCGTGGGTGTTTCAAACGATCGGAGGGTTCAGTCGGATTGTTTCGGGAGTGTGACGGTGCGGCAACAATCGAGTAAAGTGCCGAGCGGCGCGGTGGGATTCTCTCGGTCGTCTTAGAACGAAAGGCGGAGGCCGGTCGTCCACTGCCAGGCGTGGTATTCGCCGGTCGTCTTCAGCGTCGTGTCGTCGAGCGAGACATAAGAGACCCCGGTTTGCACCTTCAGGCGGTGGCCGCAGACGTAGTAGTTAATCCCGCCGTAAAACTCGTGATACACGTCGCCGCGCTGACCGCTTTCAAAGCTATCATAGCGCGCGAGCCGAACGCCCCGCGGATCTTCGCTCTCGAGATAGTTGTACCGCGCGACGAGCTGGATGGACTTCGTGATATTGAACCACGGCATGACGGTCGCTCCCCACACATCCGCCTGACCGGCAAAGCCGGTTCCGCCAGCGAGTTCACTCGAGACGCCCCAACGACCCAGATCGAGTTGGAAAACGAGCGCGCCGACATTCTCAAACGGACGGGTAAACGAGCTGTCGAGGTCGCGCTCATTGTGCACGTAGTCCGCGCGGAGCAGCGCCTTTTTGACGTTGAGCAACTTTCCGAAATCGTAGCCGAGGCTGAGCAACTCGAACGTGCCCGCGTTGAACTCGCCGAACTCCTTGTCCGCCTCGCCGCCGGTGAACACGCCGACATTGTATTGCCACTGCTGCACCTTCCCGCTCAGCGAAACGCCGGGGATGTACTCGGTCGCGAACCACAGGTTGTTCGCGATATTGTTCCGATCGATCGTGATCAGCTCATTCGATGACGTGCCGCCGTCGAGGGTGAACTTCGCGCTGTGCTTGCCGACGGTCAGCTTGGCCGCATCAGAAAAGGTCCACGCCAGATACGCATCGGTCAGCCGTTGGTAGGCGGGGTTGCCGACGAATTGCGATTGTGGATTGAGGTCGACTTCGACGTGCGCGTCGAGGTGGTGGAAGAAGCGCGCCTTGACGCCGATGCGGAGCCGGCGCACGACCCAGTCCTGGTCCCAGTTCCGCGCCGTGTCCGAGTCGATCATGTACTCGTCGAAATGGGCGCGACCCACGAAACGGAACTCATTCAGGAAAGCGGAGTTGTCGTTCTTGTAAATCGTCGGCACTTCCCAAATTCGATCACAGAGCGATTTCTCGGGTTTGGCTTCGATCATCGACTTCGCGGGCTCGGAATCGCCGGCGAAGGTGGAGGAGCAGAAGGTCGTTCCGGCCGCGACGCAGAGCGCGAGCAGTGCGTTGGCCACAGGGGTGGGGCGTTGGTGGGTCATGGGGTCCTTGGTTTGGTTGGAGTTGGGTGGGAGCCTTTTTGGGGAAAGGCGGGCGCAGAGTGCTTACCAATTGTTACTATTGGATGGCAATCCCGTGACGTTCCGGGTGCATTTTGCGGCGCGGGTGACGTTTTTCTCTGTTATCCCGGGGGGAGTGTTAAGGGCGTCGAGCCGAGTCCCCGAGACAGACGGAGGCAACGACCTCGACCTTCGGAACGATCAAGAAGTCCCCGGCAATCCGAGGTCCCTCGGCTCCGTTACACTCCGCTCGGGATGACATGCTCTTCAAAATCGCGCGCTCCCCGGAGGGACGCGCTCTGCGCGTCCGCGATCGCTACCTGCCCGCCCTCGCCGTCCGCCCCGCCGCCCGCTGCAGCGCAAACTGCGCGCGGTTGTGCTCCGTGATCACCGTCAGATAATCCAGCCGCGCCCGCGTGAGATCCTGCTCCGCCTGGATATTCTCCAGCACCTCGCCCACCCCGAACTGCTGCCGCTGCCGCGCCAGCTTCAGCGATTGCTCCGCCGCGGCCAGCGCCTTGCGCGCGCTCTCCATCTGATCCGCCAGCGACGTCGCCCGCGCGTGCGCCTCCACCACCTGCCGCGTGATCTCGTCGCGCAGCCGCTCCTGCTCCAGCTCGCCCGTGCGAAGCCGCGCATCGCCCGCACGGATCCGGCCGAGATCGAAGAGCCCGCCCGGTCCGACGCGCCATGACAGCCCCACGCCGTAGTCGCTGCTCTCGCGAAATTTCTCCACCCCCTGCTCATACGTCCCGCCGCCGAGCGTGCCATCGGCATAGTCCGCGCGCACCGTCGGAAACAGCGGTCCGTATTTTGCCCCATCCCGCGCCTTCCGCGCCGCGTCGACGCGCGAGTCGCTCTCCCGCAATTCCGGCCGCTGCGTCAGCGCCTCCGCCACGAGCGGCTCGGCCGACGCCGGCACCGCCGCCATCCGCAGCGGCGCGGGTTCGCCGCCCTCGGGCACGAGCTCGATGAGCGGAGAAATGTGCAGCGTCTGCGCGAGCCGCGCCGCCGCGATGCGCTGCTGCTCTTCGCTCTGGCGCAGTGTCAGCCGATTCCGCTCCGCCTGCGCCTGCGCGCGGAAGGCATCGCCCTTGAACGCAATCCCCGCCTCCACCGCGCGCCCGAGTTCCCCCGCATAGCTCGTCGCGATCCGCACCGACTCCGCCGCCACGCCGCGCGCCGACTTAGTCCGAACCAACTCAAAGAACGCCGCCACCGCCTGATACACACTCTCCTGCCGCTGCGTCTCCGCCGCGAACTGCGCCGCACTCGCCAGCCGTTTCGCAACGAGTGCCTTGTAAATCGTCTCCCCGAGTTCGAGCTGCGCCACCACCGTCGCGCCCGCCGCGAGGCTCTGCTTGTTCGTCTCGATGATCTGCCCGTCCACCGTCTGGATATTCCCCTCATGCCGGCGGAAGGAGATGCCCGGCGACACATACGGAAAAAATTGCAGCAGCGCCTGCTCATGCGCCGCCTGCGCCTCGATCAGCCGCTGCTCCGCGATCTGGATGTCCAGATTCTGCGCGCCCGCCAGCCGCATCACCGCCGCGAGATTGATCGGCTGCGGTTTCGGCTCCGCCGCCAGCGCGCCGCTGGCGAGGAGCGCCAGCATCCACCGCGCGGTTTTCATTTTGCCACCTCCGGTGAAACGGGCTGCCCGTCCGTGAACGTTGCCTTGCCCACGAGGATCACCGCTTCACCCTCCGCCGCGCCCGTCAGGATTTCCGCCCGCGCGCCATCATTGAAGCCCAGCGTCACCGCCGCCTTCTTTGCCTTGCCGTCTACCACTTTAAAGACAAACGCATTCGTCTTCTCCATCGCCAGCGCGTCCACCGGCACGGTCAGCGTCGCCTTGTGTTCATCCACGCCCACCTTGATCGTCGCATACATCCCGGGCCGCAGCTTCAGGTCCTCATTGGGAATGCTCGCCTCCACCAGCATCGTCCGCGTCGCTTCGTCGATCGCGTGGGCAAAGCGCGTCACCGTCGCCTCGATCGTCTTCCCGCCGAGCGCCTCCGGCATCACCTTCACCGGCTGGCCCGCAGTCACCAGCGCCGCATCGAGTTCCGGCACCGCCGCCTGCGCGCGGATCGTGGTGTAATCCATCACCGTGAAGATCGCCGCCGTCTGCGCCGACCCGCCGGAAGTCGCCGTCGGCACGAACGCGCCATCATCCAGAAACCGTGCCGTCACCACGCCGGCAAAGGGCGCCGTGATCTTCGCAAACTGCAGCAGCGTTTCGGTGCGCTGCACATTGGCCAACGCCACCTCGCTCGCGCCGCGCGCCTTGTCGATCATTTGCGGCATCACGAGATCGGTCGCCTTCTTCTGCGCGTCCGTCATCCGGCGCAAGTCGACCTCCGCCACGCGCGCATCGGCCGCATATTTTTTTAGGTCGGCGATCAGCTCCGGCACTTCGATTTCCGCGAGCACTTGATCCGCCTTCACCGCGTCGCCTTTGTCCACGGAGACCTTCGTCAAATAGCCCGCGACCTTCGCGTAGAGCGTCGCCTGCTGATTCGCCCGCAGATTCCCCGGCACCGTCACGTAGCGCACCACATCTCCGCGCAGCACCGGCACCACCTTCACCGGAGTCGGATCAGCGGCGATGGCCGGCGAAAAGCCCAAAACGAAGAGGCTCGCGAAGACGGCGGCAGAACGCGCGGAAGCGAACGAAACATCTGTCATCCTGAGCGGAGCGCAGGCGGGCCAGTGGGCGGAGCGAAGTCGAGCCGAGTCCGCGAGACAGCCGAAGGCAACGACCTCTCGCATCCTCTTCCCGTGGAATGCGAAAAAGGCAAAGAAGTTAGAGGTCCTTCGACTCCGTTCCAGCCCGCCTTCGCCCACGCTGGAACTGCGCTCAGGATGACAGGTTTTTTTAATGGGCGGCGTTTTCATCGCGAGGGAGTCAGGCTTGGGGAGCGGATTGGAAATGTGGGCTCGCCGGGTCGTCGGGATCGAGAGAAGGAGACGCCGCCACGCGCCGCACGACCAGCGCAAAGACCGCCGGCAAAATCAGCAGCGTGGCCAGCGTCGCCGCGCCCAGCCCGCCGATCACCGCCCGCCCAAGCGGCGCGATCTGCGCCCCGCCTTCGCCGAAGCCCAGCGCCATCGGCACCATGCCCGCGATCATCGCCAGACTCGTCATCAGGATCGGTCGCAACCGGCTAACCGCGCCCGTCACCGCCGACTCCACCCCGCTCGCCCCGCCGCGATGCGCGCGCTCCGCGAAGGTCACGAGCAGGATCGCATTCGCCACCGCCACACCCACCGCCATGATCGCCCCGATCGCGGATTGAATATTCAGGGTCGTCCCCGTGACCCACAGCAGCAGCACCACCCCCGCGAGCACCGCCGGCACCGTCGAGATTACCGCCAGCGCCAGCCGCACCGATTGGAAATTCGCCGCGAGCAGCAGAAACACCACGATCACCGCCACCAGCAACCCGCTGCGAAACCCATCGAGCAACTCCGTGAGCGGCACGATCTGCCCGCGCAGCGCCACGCTCGTCTTCGGCGGCGGCGCACCGACATCCGCCAGCACCCTCTCGATCTTCCGCGCCACCGAGCCGAGGTCTGCATGATAAAGATTCGCCGTGATGCTCACCACGCGCGCCATGTTGTAGCGCTCGTATTGCCCCACCGCCGTCCCCGGCGTGAGCGCGGCCACATTGCGCAGCAGCACCGTGTGATCGCCCGCGTCCACCGGCACATTGCGCAGATCCTCGATCGACTTCGTCTGCGCCTGCGGGATCTGCACCTGCACGCTCAGGCTCACGCCCGTCTTCGGATCATTCCAGTACATCGGCTGCGTGAAGCGGCTCGACGTCGTCGCCGCCACCAGCGCCCGCGTCACATCGGTCACGTCCACGCCGAGCAGCCCCGCGCGTTCGCGGTTCACCTCCACATTCACCGTGGGGTAATCGAGCGTCTGCCCATACTGCACATCGCGCAGTTCCGGCAGCTCTTTCAGCTCTGCGTAAATCTTCTCCGCATGCGCCCGGTTCACCGCCAGATCCGGCCCGCTCACCGCCACCTCGATCGGCGTGCTCGAGCCGAAGCTCATCACCCGCGCCACGATATCGCTGGGCTCAAAGGCCACCCGCGCCGTTTCCAGCTCCTTCGCGAAAATCCCGCGCAGCTTTTCCTGCATCGCCTCCACGCGCACGCCCGCGCCCGGCTTGAACTGCACCGCCAGCCACGCCTCTTCCGGTCCGCCATTCCACAGGTGGATCAGATTCACCGGGTAGTTCGACGCATGCACGCCCACCAGCCCCATCGTGATCCCGATCTTCTCCGCGCCCACCTCGCGCTTGATGATCTCCAGCGCCTTCAGCGCGAGCTGCTCCGTCACCTCGATCTTTGTCCCCGTGGGCCCCTTCACCCGCAGCGCCATCTGCCCCGCATCCGCCTTCGGAAAAATCTCCACCCCGAGCCGCGCCCCGATCACCCAGACCACGAGCAACGCCCCCGCGAGATACCCCGGCACCAGCACCCAGCGCATCGCCACGGCCGCGCGGAAAATTGGAGCCAGCAAAACGCGCGTCTCGGGTAGGGTGGGCGTCCCGCCCGCCGGTTCCGGCGTCTCGCCGGAACGAGCTTCCGATCCCACGTCCGACGTCGCGCTCGAGGTCAGCCCTCCCGTTCCTCCCGAGACCGCGACGCGAGACGCGCCGCTCGGCGG
>JANPHH010000328.1:0-30122 GCA_031424375.1 Chthoniobacter sp.
CGGTCGCGTAAATCTTGCCGCCCTGCCGCTCCTCCGCGCCAGATCCTTCCCACCAGCCTTCGCGGGATTGCAGCGGGAGGAGCAGTTCTGGCACGCGCAGCGCGCCGGTTTCCGCAAACTTTCCGCCCATTTGATACATCCCCTGCGCGTAGTAGTAGGTCGTGTAAAAGAACCACTTGTCGCCCTGCCGGATGCCATCGCGGAGCAGCTTCGCGGCGGCGCCGCCCACTTCTTCGCTCTGGTATTCGCCGCACACCTGGAGGGCGAGCAGGCCCTCCGCCGTCGTGGAAGTTTCCCGTCCGCGCGACTGGTAGCCGAAGCCACCGGCGCCACTGCCCGCGCCGCGTTTGCCCGTCTCCGTATCATAGAGCCGCTTGATGTAGGCCACCGCCTCGTCGATCGCATCCTTCGGCACATCGAAGCCGGCATTCTTCGCCGCCCGCAACGCCATGACCTGCCACACCGTCACGGACATATCGGACTGCCGGTCGTCCGGCGAGTAACGCCAGCCGCCGCGATTCTGGTCGCTCTTCGGTTCTTTCTGCGCGCGCAGGATCAGTGCGACCGCCTTGCGGCACTTCGTGCGAATGAGTTCGTCCTGCCGCGCATCCACGCCCATGCCGAGCATCTCGGCGAGTGCCAGCGTGGTGATGCCGTGACCGTACATTCGCGAGCCGTCCGAGACGCCGAAGTATCCATCCTGGTCCTGTCCATCCGGTCGCAGAATGAAGGCCACGGCTTTGCGCAGCGCCGCGCCTTCCGGTGTCGGATCAGCCGGTTGAATCCCCTGCGCGGCCAGCGCGAGCACGGCCAGAGAAGTCATCGCCGTCTCGTTGCGCATGCGATTGTGAATCCCGCCGCTGAGCGGGTCCTGTGTCTCGAGCAGATATTTTGTCGCGCGCTTGAGCGACTCATCGACCTTCTCGTCCGCCCGCAGCATCGGCACCGCCAGCAGGGCCAGCACCGCGATCCATCCGCGCGGCACCCTCATGGTTTCTTCGATTTCTCGGCGATCACCTTGTAGTAAGTCTCGACCTGGTTGCGGTATTCGCCGGCCACGTTTTCGTTCTTTCCGCGGCTGAGTTGCTCGGCCACCTGCTTCGGCAGTTTGCCCCATTCGCCCGCCTTGCCCTTCGCGTCCTGCAGTTTGCCGTAAGCTTTTCCAGGCGCCTGCGCCTGCGCGCCGCTGCGCGAGACCTGCTGTTCCGGGCCATCATCATTCGTCGGATCACCCTGATTTTCCGCGGGCTTGGGTGAACGGGAGGCCCGCATTGCGGCAGCGGCGGCTTTCGCGGCATTGTTCATCGCCTGCTGCGCCGCACTCATTTGCTGGCCGGGTTGTTGTCCCGGCTGCTGCGATTTTTGCTGGCCTGGTTTGCCCTGCTCGCCCTGTTGCGCCTGCTGGCCGGCCGGTTGCTGACCGCTCTCGCCCTCGCCCTCGGCGGTCGGTTCCGCATTCAACGCCGCATCCAGCGCGTCGAGCGTCCGGGCCATCCACATCTGCTCGACCGGCGTCGCGGGCGCGGCCGGTGTCTGGCCGAAGGCGGATGGCAGTTGCGGCATCGGCGGCGCTTCGCCGGGCGCCGGAGACTGCCCCGCGGGCTGGGCGGATCCTGGCGTGCCGGGCGTCTGTGCGGTCGGCGCGGTCGGCGCGGTCGGCGCCGGGTTGGCGGCGTTCTGTGGCGACGGAGCTTGTGGCTGCCCTTCACCCGGTTTCGGAGCCTGCGGAGTCGACTGATTTGCATCCTGCGATTGCGGCGGTGCGTCGCCGGGTTTTGCGTCCTCAGCTTTGGGCGAAGCGGCCGCCTGCTTGAGTTCTCCCACGTGCTTTTGCAATTGCTCGTTCGCCGCGTTCACCGCCGGAGTCGCCTGCGCCGCTTGCTGCGCTTCGGTCAGCGCCTTTTCGGCCTGCGGCACCTTCGTCTTCGCCGTTTCCTTCACCTGCTGGCCGAGCGCCTCGAGCTTCTCGCCAGCGGGCGTGTTTTTCAGGCGCTGTTCGTGCCGACCTGCGCGCGCGACGTCCTCGCCCGCTTCGCTCGCGGCCTGGGCGATCGGCTTCTGCTGCTGCGCGGCTTGGGCGAGCGCCGGATTTTGCTGCATCGGAGCAGCGGCGGGCGCGTTCGGCGGAGGCGGCTGACCGGGCTGATTCGCATTTTGATTCTGCTGCTTCGCGGCCTCGGGCGCCTGTGGATTCGCCGCTGGTGGCGCGTTCGACGGCGCCGGTGCCGGCTCAGTCGCCATCTTTTGTACGTTCTGCGCGACTTGATTTTCGGTCGCGCTGGCAGCGGTGAGTTTCTTTACCGCGTCGTCGAGATTGTTGCGTGAGATGTTACTCAGCTCCTGCTGCATCAGCGGATTTTTCGGCAGCGCCGCCTCGAGTTTTTTTAGCAGTTCCTCGGGCGATTCCTCCGCCATTTTCTGGAGTTCTTCCGCCTTCGCAAACTGCTGCTCCATCGCCTCCTTGATGCCGGTCTGCTCCTCGGTCTTGCGCAGCGCCGCGCGCGATTCCTGCGCCTTTCCTTTCTCGGCGTTTTCATAATGCTTCGCGAGCTGGTCGAGCGCGGCAGCGAGCTTTTGCTGCTCCTGCGCTGCGGCCTGAAGCGCTTCCGCTTTTTGCGCCGCGTCCGGCGCCTGCGTCGCGGCTTCGAGCGCCGCCGCGGCGTTTGGCGGCGGTTCCTTCAGCATGGCCAGCGCATCGTCGGCGTCGCGCGCCCGCTCGCGGCCTTCGTCCTTCAGAATATCCTGCTGATTCGCGTCGGCGCGGAGCGCGTCTTTGAGGGCGTCCACGCGCTCGTTGAGTTTCTCCTGCTGGGCGAGCGCCTGCTCGGCATCGGCTTGCGCCTGCTCCGGTTTTTTCTCCGCCGCCTGTTTCGCCTGTTCTTCCGTCTTCTGCTTCAGCTCCTCCGATTTCTTCGCGAGGTCGGCCATGATCTCGTTAAGTTTCGGCGCCATTGCGGCGATGCGCTGCCGCGCCTCGTCCATCGGCTTGCGCAGAAGGTCGAGCGCCTGCTTCACCTGCACGGCGATGGGCGTGACATTCCGCGCGGCGCTCTGCGGCTCGCGTTGCGGGCTCAAGCGCTCGCTCATCTCGCGGTTCAACTCGTTCCATGCCGGCAGTTGACCGGCACCGACGAGGATTTTCCGCGCTTCCTGAATGATCTCGCCCAGCGCCGCGTCCGGCTCGATCCGATTGAGTTCCTCGGGGGCAAAGCGCAGCCGCGTTTCGAGCCAGCGCCATTCCCGCGGTCCGCCGGTGCGTTCATGCGCCGTGGCGATCTCCCAACGCTCGGCCGCCGCGAGATATTGCAGACCGTCGAGCAGTTCCGCGAGGCTGTGACCGCTTTCGAGGAGGCGGAAGTTTTTGTCGAGGGTGGTGAGCCGCGTCTTGTTTTCCTCGAGGCTCGCGGTCGCGGCGCTCATCCGCAGCGCATCGAGCGCGAGGGTGGTCATCCGCACATCGTTCAGGAACTGCGTGTCGGCGGCGGTGCGCGTTTCTTCGAGATCGCCGTTCTGCTTGAGCATCAGGCCGCGCGTCTCCCAGTGCCGCTCGGCCAGCTCGGCGCGCAGGTTCTCCGGCCAGTCCTGGCGCGAACTGAGGCGGCCGAGGTCGGCGCGGAGTTTCTCAAACTGCGACCACGTCGGTTGCGTGTCGCGCACGAGTTCGAGGTGCTCGTTCACCGCGCGATGGGCCAGGTCGCGGTAGTTTCCGAGACAGTTGTTCGCCGCCGTTTCCGCGAGGCGGTTGAGCGTTTGAATCGGGTCGCGAAGCTGCGGGCCGGGCTCGCCCGCCGCGAGTGCGCTCTCCGCCCGCTCGCGGATGTCGCCGAATTCCTTCCGGACCCATTTCAGGCGGTCGCCCGGCGTATGTTTCGCCGCATCCAGCGCGATCTGCTCGATGCTCCGGCATTCGGCGAGGACCACCCGCAGACGCCCGGCGATCTGCGTCCATTGTCCCGCTTCATGCGCTGCGATCGCCAGTTCCACGAGGCGCCGCGTCTCCCCGGCGATGACGAACAGATTCTCCGTGATCACCTCGAACTCCTCCGCGCCGAGCATCTGCCGGTGCGATTCTTCGACCTTGCGCACCCGCTGCTCCGCCTTCTCGGCGCCTTCGGCGAATTCGCGTATCAACTCACGCCCCTGCGCCCGCAGCGGATCCCCGGCCAGCGCATCGAGCGAACCCTTGCCGCCCTGGGCGGAGCCGGCGATGCCCCGAGTCAGGCTGCGGCCGAGTTGCACGAGATCCGCGGCGGTGTGCCCGGCTTCCGCTTCCTTCAGCGTGGCGAGCAATCGTTCCCACGCGGTGCTCGCCGCCTGATCGAAATCGCCGAAGGCTGACACCGCCGTGAGCGCGACCTGCCGCCGCTGCTCGTCGCCCTCCGGCAGCCGCTCAAATTGTTCCCGCGCCTCGCGGCCGCGTTTGGAAAATTGATCGCCCGCCGCGCGGAGCGCCTGGAGCGTTTCGTAGAGCCGCCGCTGCGCTTCGAGCGCGCCGAGCCGCTTCGTCTCGAAGCCGCTCTTCGTCACCGAAATCCGCAGCACGCGCGATTCGGCGCGACCGCCCTTCAGGTCCACCGCCAGCAGTTTCGTGCTGAGCAGATCGCCGGGTTTCGCACCTTGCTCGTAGAGATCCCACCGGTGCTCGATCTTCGCGCTGAGCCCCGGCGCCTTGACGATCGGGATTTCCTTCCACGTCCCTTCGTTCACTTTCACGAATTGGGTCACGCGGGCCAGTCCCTGGTCGTCGCTCGCGGTGCCGCGCAGCGCCACGATTTCATTCGCGGGCAGCAGGAGATCCTGCTTCGGCGACTCGAGTTCGACCTGCGGGACGAGGTCGGGTTCCGCACGCAGCTCATACTCGGGGCTGAATTTGTTTTCGAATCCGGTGTCGGCGCCGACGAGGTGCACGCGGTAGGTGCCGGAGGCGTTGAGCGCCACTTGCGCGACGAGGCCGCCATCGACGGCTTCGAGTTTCACCGTGCTGCTTTTGCCGCCCTGCTCCAGCCGCAGTTCGCCGTCGCGCACGGGCTGGTTCGTGGTGAGGCGGAGTTCCACTTGCGAGCCTTCCAGCGCGATGAGGTCGCCATTTTCCTCCGTGACCAGGCGCGGCTCCCGGCTCACGTAGGCCGGAAAGGTGAAGGTCTTCGCGAAGCTGACGATGTGTGGGCGGGCGACGGCATGCAGGCGGAATTTCTGCGTCACGGCGTCGCCCGCGAAGATCCGATAGACGACGTCGTCGCGACCGATCTGGATCGTGGCGGTGAAGCGATCCGTGCCGCTCGGGTTCATCTTCAGGACGCCGCGCGCGCCGGCGGTGACCGTCTCCAGTCGCGCGGTGCTGACCCGCTTGCCGCTGATCTCGATGACGATCGCCTCGGTCTCGCCCTGCGCGACCACCTTGTCCGGCTGCGCGGGCTCGACGAGCCGCACCTGGACCTGCGAGACGCGGGCGAGATTCGCTCCCGGCGCGAGGGCGCGGAGGAGCAGCGTGCCAAACTGCCGGCCGCTGAGGAGGAAGGCCGCCAGACACAGAAACAGCGCGAGGAATCCGGCGAAGATCGCGCGGCGCACGAGTTGCACCGGGAGCAGCGCCTCCATGTCGGTAGCGCTCAGGTGGCGGGAGACCTGGTGTTCGAGCAGGCGGCGGAACTGCGTGGAAGTGCCATGCGCCTCGTGGTCGGCTTCGCTGAGTTCGACGGCGGAGAGCAGATTTTCGCGCAGGCCGGGTTCCGTCGTTTCGACCATCCGCGCGAGGTCGCGGCGGCCCGGCGGGCGGACGAGGAGACGCAGCGAGGCCCGCCATTCCACGATGATCACGGCGAGGTAGGCCGCGCCGCTCAGCGCCCAGCGAGCGGCATCCGGGAGGACGAAGATGGCGTCGATGAGCGCCACGAGCATCATCGCGAGGAGCAGGGTGGCGCCGGCAGCGAGAAGCCCGCGCCAGATGATGAGCTGGCGCCTCCGCTGGCTGAAATCGTCGAGCTTGCGGAGGATGATGGGGTCGATCTGGACGGTCATGACGAGGGTGGAGAGCGAGGGTCGTGAAGTCGCAGGGCGCCTGCACTGTATCGATGACCGTCCACTCGTCGCAATCTTTGCCCGCCCGCGTGGAAAAACCAGCGGTGTCGTGCGCAGCGGCCGGGTCCCCGCCGGAACAGGTGACCGATTCGTCACGTGACAAAGCGTTGAACATTTTCGCGGAGTCTGCTGTCTTCTCGCTCCCCGCGCTCCGAAAACGCGGCGGACCCAATCCCAAAAACCCACATGATCAAAGTTCGAAACCTGAAAAAGCACTTCGGGCCGAAGGTCGCCGTGAATGGCATTTCGTTCACGGTGGAGCGAGGCGAAGTCCTCGGATTCCTCGGACCGAATGGCGCCGGTAAGTCGACATCCATGCGGATGATCACCGGCTTCATCCCGCCCACCGAAGGCGAAATCACCATCGGCGAGCACGACATGCTCGAAAATCCGATCCCGGCAAAAAAGCTGATCGGCTATCTGCCGGAAAATGCGCCGTCCTATACGGATATGTCGGTGCACGGTTTCCTGAGTTTCATCGCGGAACTGCGCGGAATCTCCGGTGACGCGGTGGGACGGGCGGTGAATCGCGCGGTGGAGATGTGTTTCCTGGAGAGCGTGCTGCACCAGAGCGTGGAGACACTTTCGAAAGGGTTCCGGCACCGGACGTGTTTCGCGCAGTCGATCATCCATGATCCGGACGTGCTGATCCTCGACGAACCGACCGACGGTCTCGATCCGAACCAGAAGCACGAGATCCGCACGCTAATCCGGCGGATGGGCGAGAAGAAGGCGATCATCTTTTCCACGCACATCCTGGAGGAAGTGGACGCCGTGTGCTCGCGGGCAATGATCATCGATCGCGGGACGGTGGTGGCCAATGGCACGCCCGCCGAACTGCGACAGCGCTCGGATATCGCGGGCGCGGTGACGCTGCGGCTCACGGATGTGAGCGCGCAGGCGGTGAAGTCGCGCGTCGATTCCGTGTCGGCGGTGGATCGTTCGATCATCGTGAGCGAGTCGCCGGCCGTGGTGCGCGCTTTTCCCCGGAAGAATGCGGGCGACGGGGAACTGGCGCAGGCCCTGGGTGATCTGGCCCTGCGGGAACGCTGGCATTTGCAGGAGTTGCGCGCGGAGGAGGGGCGACTCGATGAAGTCTTCCGCAATATCACGCTGGGCGACGCCGCGGCGAAGAAGGAGGAATCGAAATGAAAAACATTCTGACCATCGCAAAGCGTGAGGTCCGCGGTTACTTTTCGTCGCCGGTGGCGTTCGTGGTCATCGTCATTTTCCTGATCCTGTCTGGATTCTTCACCTTCATGGTTGGCGGGCTCTTCGAGCGCGGGGAGGCGAATCTGATTCCGTTCTTCGCCTGGCATCCGTGGCTGTATCTCTTCCTCGTGCCGGCGGTGGGCATGGGCACCTGGTCGGAAGAGCGCCGGCTCGGAACCATCGAATTGCTGCTCACGCTGCCGATCACGCCGTGGCAGGCGATCGTGGGGAAATTCCTCGCGTCATGGTGTGTGGTGGGAATCGCGTTGCTTCTGACCTTTCCGGTGATCGTCACGGTGAACTACCTGGGCAATCCGGACAACGGCGTGATCTTCGCGAGTTACATCGGGAGTTTCCTGCTGGCCGGGGCGTATCTGGCGATCACAGCGGTGACGTCGGCGATCACGCGCAGCCAGGTGGTGAGCTTCCTCATCTCCGTGGTGATCCTGCTCTTTATGATCATCGCGGGATTCCCGCCGGTGACGAATCTCCTCGTGAACTGGGCGTCGCCCTGGCTGGTGGAAGGCATCGCTTCTTTCAGCGTGATGACGCATTTCGAAGCGATCCAAAAGGGGGTGCTCGATTCGCGGGATATCCTCTTCTTCCTGTCGGTCATCGGCTTCTCGCTGTTTACGACCGGCGTGATCATCCGCGCCCATCGCGCCGGCTAATCGCAACGTGCAGGTTCAATCCTAACTTTTCCCTAACTCTCTCTCCCTCATGAAAAAGAAAGGCCTCGAGACCTCTCTCTACTCGATCGTCGGCGTCGTGGCGTTGTTCGTTATCGTCGTCGCGGTCAATCTCATCGCTGCGCGGGCCAAGACGCGGGTCGATCTCACGGCGGAACGCGCCTACACGCTGTCGAAAGGCACGCGAAACATCCTCGCAAAACTAGATACACCGGTGCAGATCCGGCTCTACGTTTCGCAGAACGAAAACAAGATCCCGGTGCCGTTGAAGACTTATGCGCAGCGCGTGGAAGACATGCTCGGCGAATATCGGCAGGCCTCGAAAGGGCTGATCGAAATCCAAAGGCTCGATCCGATTCCGGATTCGGATGCGGAAGATTCCGCGAAGCTAGATGGCATCGAACCGCAGCAACTCGGACCCTTGGGCGAGGGCGAACCGATCTATCTCGGGTTGAGTGTCACGATGCTGGATAAGAAGGAGGCGATCGGCTTCCTCTCGCCGGACCGCGAGCGGTTGCTGGAGTTCGATCTCTCACGGGCGATTACCCGCGTGGCGACCAATGACAAACCCGTCGTCGGCATCATGAGCCCGCTGCAATATGCCGGCTCGAGTCCGATGATGGCGCGGATGGGCCGGGCACCGCAGGCGAATCCCTGGGTCTTCTTTGCGGAACTCCAGCGCGACTTCACAGTGAAGCAGGTGGAACCGAACGCGGAGTCGATTCCGGATGACGTGAAAGTGCTCGTCGTCATCCACCCGAAGGGCATCACCGACGCGACGCAGTTTGCGCTCGATCAGTTCGTGCTGCGTGGCGGGAAGCTGCTGGCTTTCCTCGATCCCCAGGCGGCGCTCGATGCGCAGGGCGGCAACCCGATGGGCGGGGGCAGCAGCTCCAATCTGGACAAGCTGCTCAAGGCATGGGGCCTCGACTTCGACGGCTCGAAGGTGGTGGCCGACACGACCTATCTCGGGCGCACGCGCCAGGGCCGCGCGCCGGCGGTGCTCGCGCTGACGGAGAACGCGTTGAACAAGGACGATATAATCACGGCGCAGGCGGACAATCTCCTGCTCGCGTTCAGCGGCGCGTTTGCCGGCAAGCCGGCGGAAGGATTGACCGAGACGGTGCTGATCAAGTCATCGACGGAATCGCAGCTCGTGGAAGGCTTCGCCGCGCAGATGGGAGGCGAGCAGGTGCTGAAGGATTTCAAGCCCTCCGGTGTGGAATACGCGATGGCGGTGCGGCTCACGGGGAAATTCAAAACCGCCTTCCCCGATGGCAAACCAAAGGCTGCCGATGCGAAGCCGGAGGAAAAGAAGCCCGACGACAAAAAGGACGAGAAGAAAGACGACAAGGTGCTGAAGGAATCGACCGGCGAAGGCGCCGTGGTCCTTGTCGGTGACTCCGACTTCATTCAGGACCAGCTCACCGTGCAGGAGATTCAAAATCCCTTTGCCGGCGGCCAGCGCATGGTGGTGCCGACGAACGGCAACCTCGCCTTCGTGCAGGGCGCGGTGGAGCAGCTCTCGGGTGACGACAATCTGATCGCGGTCCGCAGCCGGGCTTCGCGCGAGCGGCCCTTCACCGTCGTGCGCAAGATGCAGGGCGACGCCGAGAAGGCGTATCGAGACAAGATCAAGGAACTCGAAACGAGCCTCACCGATGCGCAGACGAAGCTGAACGAATTGCAGCGCGCCAAAGGCGACCAGGGAAAACAGAAATTCATCCTCTCGCCCGAGCAGCAGGCGGAGATCGCGAACTTCCGCAAAAAGGAGGGCGACATGAAACAACAACTCAAGCTCGAACGGAAGAAGCTGCGCACCGACATCGACTCGCTGGAAAACTGGGTGAAGTGGCTCAACATCGCCGCCATGCCGGTGCTCGTCTCCATCGCCGGCGTAGGCATGGCCCTCGCCCGCCGCAACCGCCGCGCTGCCCGCTAACCCGCTTCCCCACATGAAAGGCAAACAACTCGCAATCCTGCTCGCCCTCGTCGTTGTGCTCGGCGGCGCCGGCTGGTATCTGCAAAAGAACAAACAATCCTCCTGGACGAAGACGGCCGCCGGCACCGGCGGCAAGGTCTTGAACCTCCCGCTCAATGACGTGGAGCAGATCACGATCAAGGGCGCGGATGGGGAAGTGAATCTCGCGAAAAAAGATGATGTCTGGGTGGTGAGCGATCGCGCGGATTATCCCGCCGATTTCTCCCACGTCAGCGAGCTGCTGCGCGCGGCATGGGAGCTGAAGGTGCTCCAGGATGTGAAGGTCGGGCCGTCGCAACTCGGCCGCCTCGAACTGGGCGAGCCCGGCAAGGGAGAGGGCGCGGCGACGTTACTGGAGTTCAAGGACAAGGACGGCAAGCGGCTCGAAAGCCTGCTGCTCGGGAAGGTGCTGCGTGGCGACGCCGATCCGGCGATGGCGCAGTTTGGCCAGACGGCGGGAATGGCGCGCGGGCGTTATGTGAAGCCGGCGGCGGATGGCGCGAAAGTGGCGCTGGTCTCGGAATCTTTCGAGCGTGCAGAGACGAAGCCCGAGAAGTGGCTGCAACAGGCATTCATCAAGGTGGAGAACATCAAATCGGTGAATGTCGTGGGCGCGACTGATGCGCAAAAGTGGAAGCTGACGCGCGAGACGCCGAGCGCGGAGTGGAAGCTGGATGGCGCGAAGCCCGACGAATCGGTCGATACCTCAAAGGTGAGTCCGCTCAATTTCACCTACTCGAATCCCAGCTTCGCCGACGTGCTCGCGCCGAGCGCGAAGCCGGAGGAGACCGGCCTCGACAAACCGAGCGTCGCGACGCTGGAAACGTCGGATGGTTTCACCTACACCCTGAAAATCGGCAAGCCCATGGGGGAGAACTATCCGTTGAAAGTGGAGGTGGCCGGGAACTTTGCGAAAGAGCGCACGCCCGGAAAGGATGAGAAACCGGAGGACAAGGCGAAGCTGGACGAGGAGTTCAAGGCGACGCTGAAGAAGAACGAGGAGAAGCTGGCGGTGGAGAAAAAATTCGAAGCGGCGATCTATCTCATCGCCAAGCCAACGATCGAACCGCTGCTGCGCGATCGGTCCGCACTGATCGCGGAAAAGAAGCCCGAGACGCCGGCGGCCGGAGCACCCGGCGCTGCACCGTCCACGCCCGGAGCACCGCCGCAGGCAGGTGGCGCCGGGGGCCTGTCGCCGGAGATCCTCGAGCAGATCAGGAAGCAACTGCCGCCGGGGACGAATCTCGACGCGCAACCAGCGGCGCCGCCGGCCAAGCCGATCGAGGCAGTGACGCCACCGATCGCGGTGCCGCCCGCGCCGCCCGCGCCGCCGGACCCAGCTCCGGCGGAGAAGAAGTGACCGGGATCGGGATATAAACGCCGCTCGCTGAGAGCGGTGGAGCGGAAGTCTCCCGGCGCGCAGCGCCTCGTTAAAATCCTGTCATCCTGAGCGGAGCGCCGCGGGGTGGGGCTTGTCTGAACGGGGTGAGTCGGGCGGCGCGGAGTCGAAGGACCTCTAACTTTCCCCGGGGATGGAGCCTCTGCGCTTGGCGCGCTGCACCGCCTCCGCCCGAAGAAAAAGTTAGAGGTCCTTCGACTGCGCTCCGCCCGCTGGCCCGCCGGAGCTTCGCTCAGGATGACATGGTTTGTTTCATTTGGCGCGGCCCGCCGATGGCCCCGCCGGACGAGACAGGCGGGCCGCCTTTGCTACCCGGCGATGGGTGCCGGGTCTGCAGACTGTTGCTTGCGAGCGAGAAATTCTTCAGCCAGCGCGCGATAGGCGGTGGCACCGAGGCCGCTGGGTTCGTAGTCGGTGATCGGTTTACCGTGGCTCGGCGCCTCGCCGAGGCGGACGCTGCGCGGGATCACGGTCTGGAAGATGACCTCGCCGAAATGTTTCTGCACTTCGGCGATGACCTGGGTGGCGAGATTGTTCCGCATGAACATCGTCATGAGAATGCCGCCGATCGTGAGGTTGGGATTCGCGCCGGATGCGCGGATCTGGCTGACGACGTGATCGATCTTGGAGAGTCCTTCGAGCGCGAAGTATTCGCATTGGAGCGGGATGAGCAGTTCGTCGGCCGCGGCGAGCGCGTTCGTCATCAGGATGCCGAGCGAAGGCGGGGTATCGAGCAGCACGTAATCGAAGGTCTGGTCGTGCCGCAGCGGCTCGAAGGCGGCGCGCAGCCGGGTGAGATGATCATCCCGGCGTGCGACTTCGATCTCTGCACCGGCCAGATCGAGATCACCGGGGATCATCCAGAGGTGCTCCCAGCGGGTCGGGACGACTTTTTCCGTGATGGAGGATTCTCCGAGCAGCGGGCCGTAGACGCTGTGGCCTTCGATCTGCGGCAGGCCGAGCGCGCTGGTCGCATTTGCCTGGGGATCGAGGTCGATGAGCAGGGTCCGCACGCCTTTGGCCGCGAGGCACGCGGCGAGGCTGACGGAGGTCGTGGTCTTGCCGACGCCGCCTTTTTGGTTGGCGACCGCGATGATTTTCATAGGGGCGCAGGAGTGTAGGGGCGGCGCGGGCTTTGAACAGGCCCAAAGCGCGCGTTTGACCGACCGGTTCGCGAGAGCTAGAGAAGCGACTGCTTTGCCGGAACGCGCGAGTGCCAGGATGTCGTTCGAGGCACTCGACGGAGGGTCCAATATGACAAAAAAAGTTTCCTCATTCCTGTTCGTGTTCACGTTGCTCCTGCTCTCTGGCAGCGGGGCGCAGGTGCCGCAGGTGATCAGTTATCAGGGTCGCGTCGCGGCGGAGGGCGTGAATTTCGACGGGCAGGGGACATTTCGTTTTGCGCTCGTGGATGCGACGGGTGCGACCACTTTCTGGAGCAATGACGGCACAAGTGTCGCGGGCAGCGCGCCGACGGGCGGCGTGACGCTCCCGGTGGTGAAAGGTCTCTACTCCGTGCTCCTCGGTGATCCTGCGGTGGCGGGGATGGCGGCGATTCCGGCGACGGCGTTTCAGCATCCGGAGGTCCGGCTTCGGGTGTGGTTCGACGATGGCATTCACGGCTCGCAGCTCTTGTCGCCCGATCAGCGGATCGTCGCGGTGGCTTATGCGATCATGGCCGGCGAAGTCGCGGACGGCGCGATCACGGCAGCGAAGATTGCGCCGGGTGCGGTCGGTGCGCCGCAACTCGCAAGCGATGCGGTGCAGGCGGCGAACGTCGCCGGGGGCCAGTTGGTGAAAAGTGTGAATGGACTGACCGACGCCGTAACGCTGACGGCCGGGCCGAACGTGACGCTCACGCCGTCGGGCAACACGCTGACGATCGCGGCAGTCAACCCGCTGGCAACCTGGCCGGGATCCACGAGCGTGAGCACGCTCGGGACGATCACAACTGGCACGTGGCAGGCTACGCCGCTCGCGGATGCGGCGGTCGCTTCCGCCGCGGCGTGGAATGCGAAACAGGCTGGTGATGGAACGCTGACGCTGCTGAGCGGCAAGGCGCTGAGCGGCGCCGGGAGCATCGTGCTGGCCACGCAGCCGACGCTGGATGCGCCGCTGCTCGCGAATCCCGTGGTGGATGGGCCGACGGGCAAGTTCACGCTGGGAAATGGCTACTGGTGGTCCACCGCCGTGCCCTACATTCGACCGAATGTGGCCGGGGGTGTCGCGTTCGATATCATGCCCAAAGGGCCCGCGGGCGGGGACTGCTGGATCGACATCTGCAGCACCGATATTGCGGCCGATTTCGCGAACTTCGAGACGCTCCAGTTGATCAAACTCGCCAACGGCCCTGCCTACGTCGGTGCGGGGGCGCTCGGATCGGGCGTGGTCCGCGACCTCATGTTGCAGTCTACCGGGGGGCGGATTGGCGTCGGCACGCCGTTTGCCGGCGGCTCGGGATTCAGCCCGCTCAGCCTCGTGCACCTCGCTTCGAGCGGGAATACGGACCTCACGCTCAGCAGTGCCGGCACGGGAAATTTTTCCGGCGTGCGCGCGTATCACTCGCGGGGTACCCCCGCGCAGCCGCTCGCGTTGCAAGCCGCCGATCCGCTTCTTTTCGTCGGCACGCGGGGGTTCGATGGGGCGGCGTACCCGTCGTCGAGCGATTCGGGCATTGTCTTTCAAGCTGCGGAGAATTTCACCGTGAACGCGCACGGCACCAGGATCTCGCTGGAAACCGTGCAGCCCTCCTCCATTACGCCGGCAGATCCGCTGCGCCGCTCGCGGCTGCTCGTGGATTTCGATGTGACCGTGGCGACAGGAGATCTCGTGGTGGGGGCGCCCGGCAAGGGACTGCGCTACAAAAATGGGGCGAATGCTCGTGCGGGAAACGCGACGCTGGCCGGCGGCACCGTGACCGTCATCAACACGACCGTGACGGAAAACACGATCGTGATGGTCAGTCGCCAGACGCCCGGCGGGACGCTTGGGGAGTTGAGCTACAGCGTCACGACGAATGCTGGAGCCGGCAACGGCTTCACGATCACTTCATCGAGTGCAGCAGAAACGTCGGTCGTTTCCTACCACCTCATCGAGTCAAACTGACGGGCGCGGAGATTCCGCGTGTCGCTCGCACGGCTTTGACGGTAGGGGATGGGGACGATGGTCCCGATCACCGAACGATTTCTCTCCGACGCTGGCGGCTGGCAGGCGCTGAAGCAGGCGCGGACGATCCATGAGTTGGGCCGCGTGCTGGAGGTAAGCTACGAGCCGCCGGTGCTGGCCGGGCGGGTCCGGGAAGGGGAGAGCGAGTTCAAAAGCGGATTGCGCATTCTCGGGCCGACGAAGGTAGAGAATCTCTGCACCTGCCGCGCCTCGCGTCGCGATGGAATGATCTGCGCGCACTCGTTGGCGCTAGGGCTCGCACTGATCAAGCCACGGGTGGCCGTCGCGGCTCCGTCGGCAGCGTCCGCGCCGGCATCGAAGCTCGACATCGCGCCGGCCGGGCCCGCGCCGCTGCCTCGCCCGCCACGCTTTGCGCTCGCGCTCGAGGGGTCGTTGAATTATCTCACCGCCCGACTCGATGCGGTCTACGAAGATCAGCGCGTGACGCTGGCGGCCGGCACGCAATCGATGACGCGGCGGCATCCGCCCGCCGAGGACGCCGCGGCGGCGCGGTTGCATCGCGCGGGCTTCGTGGGCCCGGCGGCGGATGGCCAGTGGGTGCTGAAGACGGAGCCGAAGATCCTTGGTTTTTTTGCGACGGAACTGCCGCGTCTGCAAAAGGATTGGGAGGTGAAGATCGGCGCGCGCTTCGAGTACGTGACGAAAGACATCGAGCGCATCCAGCCGCGACTGGAGATCCGCAGTTCGGGGGAGAATTGGTTCGATCTCACCGTGGCACTCGGAACGGCGGAGGGTGACCGCTTTTCCGCCGCGGAGATCCAGCGCCTGCTCCAGAGCGGGCAGAGCGCGGTGAAGCTGAAGAATCAAAAGCGCGCGGTCTTCGATCCGGCGATGCTGGAGGAGTTCAACGACGTGCTGCGCGACTGCGATCCCCAGCAGCGCCAGCCCGGCAGCTACCGGATCGACAGCCGCCACGCCGCCTATCTCGCCGAGACGGCTGCCGACCGCGGAGCTGTCCTGGATGCCCCCGCCGGCTGGCGTGAATGGGCGGGTGCTTCGCGGCAGCCGGGCCAATTGCCCATCCCGCCGCTCGGCGATCTCGATGCCGTGCTGCGAACTTATCAGAAGCAAGGCGTGGGCTGGCTGCACTGGCTGGCCACGAATCAGCTCGGCGGCATTCTCGCCGATGAAATGGGTCTCGGAAAAACGCTCCAGGCACTCGCCTTTCTCCGCACGCTCGGCGGCAAGTCGCTCGTCGTCTGCCCGTCGTCGCTCATCTTCAACTGGGTGCGTGAGGCGCAGCGGTTCACGCCCGAGCGGCGGGTGCTCGCGATCGAGGGGGCGGACCGCGCGAAGCTCTTCGGCGAGCCGCTCGCGGCAGCGGATCTCGTGATCACCAGCTACCCGCTGCTGCGCCGCGACGCGGAACGCTATCGGGGAATCGATTTCGCCGCCGCCGTGCTGGACGAGGCGCAGCACATCAAAAATCCCGAGAGCCAAAACGCGCAGTCCGCCGGCACGTTGCGCGCGCGGAATCGCTTCGTGCTGACCGGCACCCCGGTGGAAAACTCGATCCGCGACATCTGGTCGCTGATGCACTTTCTCATGCCCGGCTACCTCGGCTCGCGGGAGGATTTTCGTGAGCGTTTCGAAAAGGAAATCGAGTCCCAGCCTGGGGGTCCGGCGCATCGCCGGTTGATTAAGCGGCTGCGGCCGTTCGTGCTGCGGCGGACGAAACGCGAGGTGGTGACGGAGTTGCCGGATAAGATCGAGCAGGTTGCGTATTGCGAACTGACCGGGCGCCAGCGCGCTGTTTACACCGAGCTGATGAGCGCCACCCGGCGGCAGGTCTCGGAGCTGGCGGGCGGCAAGGATCAGGGCAAGGCGCGGATGCTCATGCTGACCGCGCTCCTACGGCTCCGCCAGGCGTGTTGCGATTTGCGCCTGCTCCAGATCGAGGAGGAGGTGAAGGAGGCGGCCCCGGCGAAGGTCGAGTTGCTGCTGGAGCTGCTGAGCGAAGCGCTCGACGGCGGACATCGCGTGCTGATTTTCAGCCAGTTCGTCTCGATGCTCGCCATCCTCCGCGAGGCGCTCACCGCAGCGGGCATCGACTTCTGCTATCTCGACGGTCAAACGAAGGATCGTGCGGCGGAAGTGGACCGCTTCCAGACCGGGCAGGTGCCGTCATTCCTGATCAGCCTGAAGGCGGGCGGCACCGGTCTGAACCTCACCGCCGCCGACACGGTCGTCCACTTCGACCCGTGGTGGAATCCCGCGGTGGAAGCCCAGGCCACGGATCGCGCGCACCGCATCGGCCAGGACCGGGTGGTGACGAGCTACAAGCTGATCGCCCGCGGCACGGTGGAGGAGAAGATCCTCGCCCTCCAGCAGCGCAAACGCGCCGTGATCGACGCGACCCTCGAAAGCGAACAGCCGCTGATGGAGGGATTGAGCGTCGACGAAATCGCCGAACTGCTCCAGTAGCGGACAGGGTCGGTTATTCGGCGACGCAGACCACCGGGGCGGCGAGCGTGGCGCGCAGCTTCGAGACGACTTCGCGGCAACCTTCCTGGGTCATGGGCCGCAGGGCGCGGGCGATGATTTCGCCCGTGCCGGCGACGCAGCGCCAGCACCAGCCGCCATCGGCTGGGAAGATCTCGTACCGCAATGTCATATTGTGGCAACAGGTTATCACAAGGGACGCTCTACTCGAAAATATGGGCCGTGCAACTTATTAAGGTCATTTACTAAACAGGTATACGAAGCGCACACACGGGACGCTCGGCGCGGGGTCCACCGTGCAGGAGTAGAAATTTCCGGGCCGCGCGCGCGGGGTGACTGTCCCGCGGACTCGGCGACTGAATGCGCCGACCACGCCTTCGGCATTGCCGAAGTGAATCCGCCCGCTAATTTAGCGACCCTTTCCCCACCCCATGCTGAGCATCTCGACTTGTTGGAATTCAGGACGGCACACCGACGGCGAAGCGATGTGTCAGGAGCTTCTTGATCTAGGCTTCGAGCGCATCGAACTCGGCCACGGCATTCGCCTGTCGCTGATGGAAGGCGTGATGAAGCTCTTCCACGCCGGCAAGGTGCGCTTCTCCAGCCTGCACAATTTCTGCCCGCTCCCGATCGAGATCACCCGCGCTTCGCCGGACTGCTACAAATTTTCCGCCACCGACGAACGCGAGCGCGAACGGGCGGTGAAGCACACTTTCCAGACGATCGATTTCGCCGAGCGGCTCGGCGCGCCCTTTGTCGTGCTGCACCTCGGGCGCACACCGATCGATGATTACACCGACAAACTCGTCCGCATGGCCGAAGTCGGGATGCACAATTCGCGCGACTACGTGAAGGAGAAGCTCGAGTGCGTGCGCAAGCGCGAGGAGAAGGCGATGCCTTACTTCCAGCGTGCGCTGGAGTGCCTGAAGCGCATCGCGGAGTACGCGGACAAAAAGAGCATCACGCTCGGGGTGGAGAGCCGGCACAGCTTCGAGGAGATCCCGAATGAACTGGAGATGCTCAACGTGCTCCAGCGGTTCGACGTGCCGCACGTCGGCTACTGGCACGACTTCGGGCACGTGCAGGTGAAGCAGAACGTCGGTTTCGTCGATCATTACGAGTGGCTGCGCGAGGTCGCGCCGCGGCTCGTCGGGTGCCATCTCCACGATACCGCGTGGCCTGGTCGCGATCACATGGCGCCCTTCACTGGCTCGGTGGAATACGACCGCCTCATTCCGCTGCTCCCGCGCGATACGCTCTACGTCTTCGAGATGAGCCCCCGCCGCACTGCCGAGGAGATCACCACGGCGCGGGACAAGTGGGTGCAGAAATTCGGCGCATGACGGTGCCGCCGCCGGCGGTTGCCGGAGTCCCCGCCCGGAGTGGCGGCTGGCGGAAGCCACTGGTCACCACGGTGCAGGTCGCGTTCACGCTGACGATTCTGTATTTCATCTTCCGCGATCCGGCGAAGCGCGCGGAGATGGCCGACTCGATCGCGCGAGCCGACCGCTGGTGGCTGTTTGCCGGCTTTCTCGTCTATGGTGTGGTCGAGGTCATCGGTGCGATCCGCTGGCATGCGCTGCTCCGCGTGCAGCAGATCGTTCTCGCACCGCCGCGGCTCGTGGCACTGGTACTCATCGGCGTATTCTTCAATTTTTTCATTCCCGGCGGCACCGGTGGCGATGTGGTGAAGATCTTCTATCTGCTCAAGGAAACGCCCGGAAAACGCGGCCCGGCGCTGCTCTCCGTGCTCGTCGATCGCCTCACCGGTGTGCTCGCGCTCTGCCTGATCGCAGGCGTTCTGGTCGTCGCGCGTTGGGACTGGCTGATGGCTTCACCCGAGACGCGCCGTTACACTTGGCCGGCATTGATCATCCTCGCGTCCAGTCTCGCGGGACTGCACTTCACCTATCTCGTCACCAAGCACGGCTGGGTGAACCGCTTGCCCGCGCGGATGCCCGGACGCGGGCGCATCGCCGAAGCGGCCGTCGCCTACCATCTCTACGGTCGGGCGTGGCGCGCCACGGGGTGGGCGATGATCCTCTCGATCGTCGCCAACCTCGGCTACTTCATTACCTTTTATTGTGCCGCCCGCTCTCTGCACCCCACCGGAGCACGCCTGCCCAGCTTGGTGGACCTCGTCAGCATCATGCCGGTGGTCAATACCCTCGCCGCCATGCCGATCAGCCTCGGTGGTGTCGGCGTGCGGGAAGGGTTGTTTGAGGTGTTCCTCGGGAACCTTTGCGGGGTGACCCCAGCGGTCGCGGTGGTCATTTCGTCCGTCGGCTACCTGCTCACGCTGGGCTGGGGTGTGGTGGGCGGCGTGATCTATGTTTTCTACCGCCCTTCGGAGCACGCGAGAATGCGCGAGATGACTGCCGAGGTCAGCGCACTGGAGCATGCCGTCGCCGAAGAAGAAATCGCGCTCGAAGCGAGTCGGGCGCCGACGCATGGGAGCCCCGGGCCGTGAAGGCGACCAAGGCGTCCCGGCCGTTTGTCACCGCGAATTTCGCGATTACCTGGGACGCGCGCATTTCCACGCGCCGCGCCACACCGTCGGATTTTTCTTCGCCGCGCGACAAACGGCGTCTCGTGGAGATTCGGGCGCAGTGCGATGCGATCCTCGTCAGCGCGAAAACGATCTCCGTCGACAACATGTCGATGGGGCTGCCGGATGAAACGCTCCGCGCCGCGCGCGTGCGGCGCGGGCAGGCCGCGTATCCGATCCGCGTGCTCCTGACGAGCTCCGGCCGGATCAGATCCGGGCTGCGGATCTTTGAGAAAGACTTTTCCCCGATCGTCATCTTCTCGACCACGCGCATGCCGGCGAAGACGCGCGCGGAACTCGCCCCGAAAGCCGATCTCTGGCTGCATGAGGGTGAGACCGTGAATCTCGACGCGATGCTGGCCACGCTCCGCGCGGAGTATGGCGTGAAGCGCCTCGTCTGCGAAGGCGGCGCTCAAGTCCTTCGCTCGCTCCTCGCTGCCGACCTCGTGGACGAACTGCACACCACGCTTTGCCCGCGCATTTTCGGCGGAATGAAAGCGCCGACACTCACGGGCCTCGCCGGCGAGTTCCTGAGAAGCTCGATTCCGCTGCGTCTGGTGCAGCGGGAAGTGGTCGATGGCGAATGCTTCCTCCGCTACCGGGTTCAGCGCTGAGGAAAGCGATTCCCGCCACATCGTTGCAACCGCCTTTACGGTGCGCGGCGAAATCTATTCGACACCCCACCGAGCACCTTCGACATTCCCGCGCCTTGCACTCCACCTCCTCCATCTACATCCAGGCGCCGCGCGAGAAGGTCTTTGCGATGGTGAGCGATCTGGGCCGCTGGCCGGAATGGCTGCCGCATTATCGCTATATCGACTCGCGCGGCAGCGGAACGCGCGGGCAGATCGTGGAGATGGCGGCGGTGCGTTCGGGCATCCCGATCTCCTGGACTTCCGAATATTGGTGCGATGGCCGCTCGCTCGAACTCCACTTCGAGCACCTCGCCAAATGGACCAAAGGCATGAAAGTCGTCTGGACACTCACGCCGACGAGGGACGGCACGCGCGTGGAGATCGTCCATGATCTCGTTTTCCGCGTGCCCATGCTCGCCTGGCTGGCGGAGCCGATCATCGGTGGATTTTTCATCGAGCACGTGGCAGCGCAGACGCTGGCGACCTTCAAGGCGCTGCTCGAAACCGATGAATCCATGGGCGGCGGGAAGTCACCCGAAACGGAAGCTGCCGTGAAGGCGTCGTAGGTCGTCTGCACAGGAGCTTTTCGTGTATCTCGTAGACCACAAATGAAGCGTCGCGTCGTCATCACCGGCATCGGCCCGATCACCTGTGCAGGCATTGGCCGGGAGGCTTTCTGGAATAGCATCCGCGCGGGACGGAGCGGCATTTCGCACATCACGAGCTTCGATACGAGCGAACTGAAAGCGCACTGCGGCGGTGAGATCCGCGACTGGGACGCCACGGCATTTTTTCCGCCGCACCGGCTGAAGCGCCTCGACCGCTACGCACAATTCAGCGTCGCCAGTGCCTTGCTCGCCCTCGAGGACGCAAAGCTCCCGTGGTCGCGCGAAACGCCGACGCGCCGCGTCGGCGTCAGCTTCGGCACGGCCCTCGGCGGCATCGCCAATGCGGAGGCCGAGCATCAGCGGTTTTTGAAAAAGGGTTCGCGCGGGGTGAACCCGACGCTCGCGCTGCAAGTCTTCGGCGGCAGCGCGCACTCGAATATCGCGATCGAATGCGGATTCCGCGGGGCGGGCACGACCAACTCGAACTCGTGCGCCAGCGGCGTGATTTCCGTGGGCGAAGCGATGCGTTACATCCGCGATGGAATTGCCGACGTGATGGTCGCCGGCGGAGCCGAGGCGCCGCTCAGCCCGCTGACCTTTGGCGCGTTCGATTTCATCAAGACGATGAGCCGCTGGGCGGGCGATCCTCCGTTTGCGTGCAAACCCTTCGATCTCGAGCGCGATGGCTTTGTGATGGGTGAAGGCGCGGCGTCGCTCGTCATCGAGGAACTCGAACACGCGCAACGTCGTGGCGCCCGGATTTACGCCGAGGTGCTCGGCTATTCGCTGAACAACGAAGCGTATCACATGACCACGCCGCTGCCCTCCGGTGAATCGGTGATCGCCTGCATGCACGAAGCGCTGACGGATGCCGGGGTCGCACCCGATCAGATCGACTACATCAACGCGCACGCCAGCGGCACGCAGCTCAACGACGCGAACGAGTGTCTGGCGATCAAGGCCGTCTTCGGCCCGCATGCGCGGAAGCTCGCGGTGAACGGGACGAAGGCGTTCACCGCGCATCCGCTCGGCGCAACCGGCGCGATGGAGATGGCGATCTGCGCGCTCGCGATCGCGGAGGGATTTGTGCCGGCGACGTTGCATCACCGCACGCCCGATCCTGCCTGCGATCTCGATGTGGTGCCGAATGTGGGGCGTGAGCAGCCCGTGCGTTACGCGATGAACAACGCGTTCGGCTTTGGCGGGATCAATGCGGTTGCGGTGCTCGGTGAGGTCGAAGCTGCGGCGTTGTAACGGCGGTCGCACTTCTCTGCGGTCGGAGAGGGCGCGGATCGGGCTGCGCGGCAGCGCTGCTCACGGAAGCGGGTGACGGACACCGCGGGGCGGACGCTTAAAAAAACCTGTCATCCTGAGCGGAGTGTAACGCAGCCGAAGGACCTCGGGCGCGAGAGGATCATGGATCTCCCCGTCATCCGGGGTCCCTCGACTTCATTCTGGTCGCTCAGGCTCCCTCCATTGCGCTCGGGATGACAGGCGTCCTGAACTTACGCCATCCCGTCATCGACCGCCGCCACCTCCACCACATCCTCCCGCTCGCGCGACTCTATACGTCAGCCACGGCAACAGACTCCGCGGGCGCATCCGCGAGGGCCGCCTGTTCGAGCCGCGCCTGAAGCGAAGCGACGATCGCTTTCACCACCGGGCGCTGGCTGCGGGAGAAGATGAAGAGATACTTCGGCTTCTTCTCCAGGCTGTAGAGCACCACGTTTTCGCTCAGGAATTTCGGCTCGTGCGCGACTTTGTAGCGGGCGAGATCGAGCGCTTGCGCGGCCTTGCGCCAGCGGCGTTTGGCGACGAAGACGACCTGATCCGGATTCCCCTCGGTCGCGATCAGATAGCCGAAGAGATTCGACGGCAGCGGCCGGACCGAGTTGCCGATGCAGGGGACGGCCCAGACGATTTTTTCCCCGAGCAGACTGGCGCTGTGGCAGGCGATTTCGAGTTCGTGCGGGAGGGTTTTCGGCAGGTCGGTTTCCAAGAGGTCGACCGCCGGTGAGGTCAGCTTCTTCCAGAACAGCCACAGGTTGACCTTCACCGCCCGGAAGAGGACCGGGCCAAAACAGGCGATCGTCAGAATGATGACGGAGAAGACGATCAGGGCGAGAATCGGATCGGCCTTGATCAAAGCAAGTCCGCCGAGGACGACCACGTCTTCGGTGACGCTCAGGGCGATATTGGAAAAGGGTTCGGGCGAGTGATTCGCGACGAGGCGTGTCCCGGCTTTCACACTGTGGACCATCAGCGTCACGCTGCCCGCGAGCAGCGCGGTGATCACGTCGTAGAACGGGTCCGGCGTCCCGAGCACCCGGATGGCGAGGAACGCGCCGCCGACCGGGCGGATCAGCGTGTGGATCGTATCCCACAGCGAATCGACCCACGGCACCTTGTCGGCAAAAAATTCCAGGAGATAGAGCACGCCTGCGACTGCGACGATCGCCGGGTGGCCGAGCACGGCGAGGTCGGGATGGGTCTGCGCGACGCTGATCCAGCCTTGATTGACGGCCAGGCCGGTGACGAAGACCGTGAGGTAGAGATTCAGGCCCGCGAGCGAGGCGAGGCCGAGGGCGATGCCGAGGGATTGCAGTGTTTCCATGGTGTGAAGCAGAGACCGAAGTGAGCGGCGGAGGATTCAACAAAAGTAAGCCGACTTCCGCACTATTCACCGAATCACGGCGCGAGCAAATGCCTACAACTTCCAGCCCGATGGGGCGGCGACCGCTTCCTCAATCACCGGGTTCGTCAGCCGGCCGATTTTTTCGATCTCGATCGTGACCTCGTCGCCCGGCTGGAGGAAACGCGGTGGCTTCCGCGCCATGCCCACGCCGCTGGGCGTGCCGGTGAGGATCACGGTGCCCGGCAGCAGCGTCGTGCTTCCGCTCAGGAATTCGATGATCGTGGCCACGTCGAAGATCATGTCCGAGGTGGATTCGTCCTGCACGGTTTCGCCATTGAGGATCGTGCGAATGCGGAGCGTCTGCGGATCGGGCAACTCGTCGCGGGTGACGAGCACCGGGCCGAGCGGCGCGAAGGTGTCGAACGATTTGCCGCGGCACCACTGCGTTCCGCCGCCTTCCCGCTGCCAGTCGCGCCCGCTCACGTCGTTCGCGGCCGTGTAGCCCAGCACGTAGTCCAGCGCCTGAGCCCGCGGCACATTGCGCGCCGCGCGGCCGATCACCACGGCGAGTTCGCATTCCCAATCCACCCGGTCGCTGCGCAGCCACCGGGGCAGCGCGATCGGGTCGCCGGGATTCTGCACGGCCGCGGGATTCTTCATAAAGAGCACGGGATACTGCGGCAGCGGCGCGTTGGTTTCGGCGGCGTGTTTGCGATAGTTCAGCCCGATGCAGAGGATGGCGCGCGGTTCGAGCGGCGCGAGGACTTTGGCCACATCGGCGGGCGTCGTCGTCGCGCTCAGGCCGGTGAAGAGGTCGCCGGTCAGTTTCGTGGCCGTGCTGTCGGCGGCTTGCTGGGCATAGCCGATCTCGCCGGCGGCATTTTGGTAGCGGAGGATTTTCATAGAGTTTCGCCGGGGCGTGGTGGAAAGAGCGGCCGTCCCGTGCGGCTGGATCGTTTGGGGGAGGCAGGGTCGGCAGCTTTTGGCGGTTTCGGTTCGTCCGCTTCGGCCAGCGTGTCGCCGGATTCCACCAGAGGCACGTCGAGCGGTCCATAGCCGCGGATTTCCGCCACGCTGTAGTGCCACCACTCGTCGCGAATGTGGCGGAAGCCCGCCGCGGCCATGGCGCGTTTGAGCGTCGAGAGATTGTAGGCGATCTCGGTGTCGCCGCCTTTGTAGTCGTAGCGTGCTGCCTCGCTGAAAGCGTCGAAATCCGTGGGCATCCGCGCTTCGCGACCGCGGAAATCGACCAGCGTCACATCCACCGCCGCACCCCAACTGTGCAGCGATCCCGTGGCGCTCGGCTCCACGACGTAGGCGGGATTCTTGATCGCGTTCCAGAGGAGCTTTTGCACGGACGGCGGGCGGTAGGCGTCCCATACTTTCAAGCCGAAGCCGCGATCCTGAAGGAACTGCTGCGCGCGATTCAGCCGCTCGGCGACGCCGCGCCGGAGCAGCGCTCGCGCACCGGCCGGGTAGATCGGTTTACCTGTGATGTTGCGGGCCGTGGCGTAGCGCAGCTCGATCACGATGCCGGGACAGGCGCGGCTGATTTCGACGAGCGGCTCGCTTGCCGCCACTCGCGCGGGCGCGGGATTCTGCGCGGCGGTGGCCAGCACTCCGAGGCAAAGGGCGGCGGTGAAAAGGAGAAAGCGCATCGGTGGGGGCGCGTGGTGGGGCACCAGCGCGCGCGCTTTGTTAGCGGAAGCCCCGCGCTTTGTCATCCGCCTTGGCGAGCGCTCCGGCGGCCAATATTCCTTGCCGCGCGCACCGCCTCTTCCAATCATCCGCCCGTGACCAATTCAGCCGCGACTGCGCCGGCCGACCTTCCACTTTCCAGCCCGCCATCGCTGCTCCTGCGAGCACTCCGCAACACCTCGCTCTTCCTCGCCGCGTGCGCCGTGGGGTGCGCGATCATCGGGAGGCTGGCGCCATTCCAGGAGGTCCCCGGCATCTACCCAAAGTGGACGCACTTCCATGCCCAGCGCGATGAGTTCGACGTGCTCTTCCTCGGTTCGAGCCGCTTCTTTCATCAGATCATCCCCGCGCAATTCGACGCCGCCCTCGGCGCTGCGGGGATGCGAGTGCGTTCGTTCAATTTCGGCTACGACGGCATGTGGCCGCCGGAGAGTTATTACCTGCTGCGCCAGATCCTCGCGCTGCGGCCGGCGCGGTTGAAATGGGTCGTAATCGATCTCATGGATATCAACACGGAGCTCGACGACCGGAACAACTCCACGCTGCGCATGGCCTACTGGCATGACCTGCGGCACACGGCCCTCGCCTTTCGCGACATCCTCGCGTCGCGCTTTCCCTGGCACCGCAAGGCGGAGTTCCTTTCCGAACATGGCCATTTCGGGGTGCAACAAGCCCTCAATCTCGGCCGCGGCGCAGAGGTGCTGGGTCGGCTCCTGGCACCCAAGCCGCCGCGAAAAAAAAGCTATGCCTGGGAAGCGTTGGCGGGATTCGAACCGGGACCGGAGTCGCGATGGGACGAGGCCAGGCGCGGGGAGTTTCTGACCGCGGTCGAGCGGCTCAGGGAAGGCCTGCCGCCGTGCCCCGTCCGTCCGGTGTTTCGTCGCGCCTTGACGGAGCTGATTGCCGATGTTCGCCGCGCGGGAGCGGAGCCGATCTTCGTGATCGCGCCGACGATCAATGATCGGGAAAACTTTTCCGAAGTTCCCGAAGGCGCCACGGTGTTTGCGTTTAACTCTCCCCGTGAGTATCCGGAGCTTTTCGATCCGGACCGGCATTACGATTCGTGGCATCTCAATCCCAAGGGTGCCGTCGATTTCACGGCGCTGCTTGCGCGCAAGTTCATCGAGCGCGCCGCCGTCCCGAGATGATGCGCGAGGGGACATTCATCGGTTCCGTCTTCCGCGGCCTGTTCGCCGGAGTTGCTTTCATCGCCGGATTGAGCGGCGGGTGCTGGGCGATCGATGCCATCCTGCCCGCGCGCGAGGTGTCGCAGGTCAGCCTGAAGCTCGCGCACTTTGCCCGCCATCGCAACGACTACGACACGCTGCTGATCGGATCGAGCCGGATCTACTATCAGCTCATCCCGGCGCTCTTCGATCGGCTCAATGCGGAGGCGGGGCTCCCGACCCGCACCTTCAACGCGGGCATCCCCGGAATGCGCCCGCCGGAAGACGGCTATTTTCTCGACCAGATTCTGTCCTGCCAGCCCCGGCGTCTGCGCTGGGTGTTCATCGAACTCGCCGGTCTGCGCACCAACGTCGATCCCGTTCGCGCGGAAACGATTCGTGCCGTCTACTGGCACGATTGGCGGCGGATGATCCTCCTGTTTGAACGCGCGCTTTACCAAAAGCCTGACGCGAAAAAGCGAAAATGGCAGCGGACCCTGTGGAATCGCATCGAACCTTTTGGTGACTTTTTCCGGCACATGCGGCCGTTCATTCGCAACCAGACCAATCTCGGGCGCGTGTCCGAACTGAGCTGGCTCCTGCTTTCCCCCGAACCGCCGCGGTCCGTGGCAGCGGAGGCCGTGATGGGGGCGGACCTCGCGGGCTGGATCCCGACCGGGCGCCCGGAGATCATATCGGGGAAAGACCTGGCCAACTACGATGAGGGGCTCGAAGCACGGCGACGGGAAAAAGCCGTCGGCGAACTGGCCGATCCGGTGAGTCAAAAAGCCCTCGAGATCATGCTCGCGAAGATCGAGAAAATCGGGGCCACTCCGGTGCTCGTCGTGCCCCCGACGACGAATCGGCGAAACTTCATTCCCAGCCCCGAGCGTGCGAAAAAAACGATCGTCCTCGATTTCTGCGACCTCGAAAAATACCCCGAACTCTTCGAGCACCGACATCGGCTCGATACCGACCATCTCAACACGGAGGGCGCCGAAGTATTCACCCGGATTTTCGTCAAGACGTGGGCCGGGGAACGCGAACGCTGGAAGTGATCGCGGCGGCTTTTCGGATCACGGGAGTTGGAGCCTTTTTCGGGGCGGGCCTGGTGCTCGGCTGTCTCGCGGTCGCCGCCGTGCTGCCGTTGCCCGCGGTGCCGCAGGTGAAGGAAAAACTCGAATGGTTCCGGGCGCATCGCGGCGAATACACCGCGCTTTTTCTCGGCACGAGCCGGGTGCGGCGGCACATCATCCCGCCGCTCTTTGACCGGCTCGCGGCCGAGCACGGAGTGGAGATGCGCTCCTTCAATCTCGGCGTGGACAGCCTCGTTTCGCCCGAGGATGGCTACGTGCTCGACCTCGCGCTCCGGGCTGCGCCGCCGCGACTGCGTTACGTTTTCATCGAACTCAGCTACTTCAGCGCGGACTTCGCAGGGGAAGGGGCGAAGACGATTCGCGCGCCCTACTGGCACGACCTGGAGCGCACGGTCGCGGTGTGGCGGCAGCTTTTTGCCGAGGATCTCCAGCGCATCAAGCCGCTGAAAAAAAAGGGGCGCTGGCGGTGGAACCGGTGGCTCCCGGAGATGCGTGAATGGGCCGGGTTGATGACGGAGCACGGGCGTCTCTTCGTGCTGCGCGGGACCAATCTCGGGCGCGGCGCGGCGATGTGGAGGATCGCTTGCGGCATCGGGCGGGTGAATGATTCGCTCGCCCCGCTCGGTCCCGGTCGGGACGGTTTCATTCCCTCCGACGAGGTCCTGAACGGTGCGAATCTCGCCGAGTACGACCGGCTGATCGGAGCGCTGAAATCCGGGCCTTCCCGCGTGCGCACCCTCGACCGCGTGCCGCAGGAGAATCTCGAAACCATGCTCGCGAAGGTCCGGGCGCGGGGTGCCGAACCGATCCTCGTCATCGCGCCGAGCAGCGGCGGCTACGTCCTCAAGCCGCGGCGTGCGATCGCGCCGATCCTCGACTTCTCTGATCCCCACCAGTGGCCCGCGTTGTTCGACCCGCGCTACCGCGCCGACATCACGCACCTCAATACCGCCGGCGCGGAAGTCTTCACCCGCGCTCTCGCCACGCGCTTCCTTTCACTCGCGGCCCCCTCCGTCGAACAACGCTGACAAGCCGCGCTCCTTCCCTCTAGTCTCCCGCCCCTCGCGACATGCTGTTCGTCCAATTCAGGTTCCTCGTTTTCTTCCTCATCGTCTTCTGCGTGCATTGGGTGTTGCGCGGCAATACGGCGCGCAAGGTCTGGCTGCTCTTCTGCAGTCACTTCTTCTATGCCTGCCTTTTTCTGGGCGGCCCCGAGAGCGCGAGCGCGGATACCTTTCCGATCTGGACCTTCTACGAGCACGTCCGCGACGGGAAGACGCTGCCCACCGGTTGGTGGTTCCCCATCGTGCTCTGGGGCTCCACGATCATGGACTACATCGTGGGCCTCGGCATCGGCGACGCGAAGACCGAGGCGAAGCGCCGCCTCTGGCTCTTCGTCTCCCTCGGCATCAATCTCGGCGTCCTCTTCTTCTTTAAGTACGCAAACTTCGCCATCGATTCCGTCCATGCCGCGCTCGAGTGGTTCGGCCTGCACACGAGCAAACACACGCTCGCCATCTTCCTGCCTTACGGGATCAGCTTCTACACGTTCCAGTCGATGAGCTACTCGATCGACGTCTACCGGCGTCGCCTCGAACCCGTCCGGCACTTCCTCGACCTCGCGTTCTTCATTTCGTTTTTCCCGCAGCTCGTCGCCGGACCGATCGTGCGCGCGATGACCTTCCTTCCGCAGGTCTTCGTCACGCGGGTGTGGGCCAATGTGAACGTCCGGGCGTGTCTCGCGCTGTTTTTCATCGGCTTCGTGAAAAAGGCCTGCGTCTCCGAAAATGTCGCGCCCATTGCCGATGCCTTTTTCGCCGCACCGGGCAAATACGACCTCTACGCCAGCTTCATCGGCGTCGCCTTTTACGCGGTGCAGATCTACTGCGATTTCAGCGGGTATACAGACATGGCCATCGCCTGCTCCCGGCTGCTCGGCTACGAGCTCACCGTCAATTTCGACTTCCCCTACTTCGCCACCAGCATCACCGACTTCTGGCGCCGGTGGCACATCTCGCTCAGCACCTGGCTGCGGGACTACCTCTACATTTCACTCGGCGGAAATCGCGGCTCGAAGATTTTCGTCTACCGCAATCTCATGCTCACCATGCTCCTCGGCGGCCTCTGGCATGGCGCCTCGTGGACCTTCGTGATCTGGGGGGGACTGCATGGGGTCGCGCTCGTCGCGCATCGCGAGTGGCAGCGGCTCACGGAAAATGCCGGCGTGGGCTTTAAGAAAGCGATGAGCTGGCTCGCGGTGCCGCTGACTTTCTACTGGATCATGATCACCTGGGTCTTCTTCCGGTCGCAGAATGTCTTCGATCAAAAGACGCAGGCGCTGAAAACGAGCGGCTTCGCGGTGGCGAAAGACGTGCTCGAGGCGATCTGCCTTTTCAAGAGCGGCGGCTCGCGCACCTTCACCATCTGGTGCCTGTGGCTGCTCATCGCCTTGGCGGTCGTCCACTACGCGAACTATCGCCGCTGGCTCTCCACCTGGTGGCAGCGGCTGCCGGACTGGCTTTTCTCCGCGCTGCTCGGCGCGGGCTTTGCGGTCGCGCTCTTCTTCGTCCCGACGAAGTACAAGGCGTTTATTTACTTTCAGTTTTAGCCTAGGAACGTGTCGGGCTTGATGACGGACGTGCGGAGCGGAGATGCCGTCAGTGGAAAAAACGAACGTCAGCCGCTGTGCAACCGGGCATTTTGCAGTCTCCAGCCGCCGGCGCATGCAGGCTCATCGGTCCGCTGATG
>JANPHH010000329.1:0-45821 GCA_031424375.1 Chthoniobacter sp.
GCCCTGAAGGGGCGGTGGAGTCGCGACGGTGGAATTCAAACGCCCCTGCCGGGGCGGATTCATTTTTTTCGCGTTCCGGTGGCTGACGCCACCGGCTAATTTCCGCTGTCCCTCCGGGACTACAGACTTCGCTGCACCACATTGAATCACACCCATCGCCGTGCGCCTGCGCGGGAGCATGGGGGTGTGGCGCGGCCGGTCAGATGGAGGGATAAACAATTACGGGCGCGATCTTGCGCGCAGCGGGCGGCTCGGCTGTCATGCGCGGCGACGCAGCATGTCCGCCTTCATCTTCCGCCGCACACTCTCGCTCTTCGTGGTGCTCTTTAGCGTCATCACGATCACGTTTTTCCTCGTGCGGATGGCGCCGGGCGGACCGTTTTCACGCGAACGCAAGATCCCGCCGGCCATCGAGAAACAACTGCTCGCCCGCTACAAACTCGATGGCACGCTCTGGCAGCAGTATTCCGACTACCTGAAAGACGTGGTGCGCGGCGACCTGCGGCTCTCGACGAAGTATCGCGACCGCTCGGTGAATGAGCTGCTCGCGCAAAGCCTGCCCGTCTCCGCGACGCTCGGTCTGCTCGCCTTCCTCCTCGCCACCACGGGTGGGGTGTGGCTCGGCACGCTCGCGGCGGTGCGGCATCACTCGTGGGTCGATACCACGTCGATGCTCGCGGCACTCACGCTGATCAGCATCCCCACGTTCGTCACCGGGCCGGTCCTCGTACTGTTCTTCGCGCTGCATCAGCGCTGGTTCCCGGTCGGCGGCTGGAGTTCGTGGACGAGTCTGGTGCTGCCGGCGATCACGCTCGCCGGACCCTATGTGGCCTACATCGCGCGGTTGATGCGCACGAGCATACTGGAGGTGCTCAGCCAGGATTTCGTACGGACAGCGCGGGCGAAGGGGTTGCCGGATTCGCGGGTGATCTACGGCCACGCTTTGAAGGTGGCGGTGCTGCCGGTGGTGAGCTTCCTCGGTCCGCTCGCGGCGAATCTCCTCACCGGATCGATCGTGGTGGAGACGCTCTTCCAGATTCCCGGCGCGGGCGGCTTCTTCATCAACTCGATCCAGAACCGCGATGTCTTTCTGCTCCTCGGGATCACCATCGTCTATTGTGCGCTGCTCGTGATGCTGAACCTCGCGGTGGACATCGCCTACACATGGCTGGATCGCCGGATTAAAATCGGATGAGCGACGCCCTCCCTCCCCCACCCGGCGCCTGGCGCCGCCTGCTGAAGAATCCGGTCGCGGTCGTCTCGCTCGTCATCCTGGCGACGATCGTCTTTCTGACGTTCACGGGGCCGCTGTGGTTCCACTACGATCCGGAATCGCTGTCAGCGATCCAGTTCTCCCCGCCCACGTGGCAGCATCCATTTGGCACGGATGTAAATGGCCGCGACGTGCTCAGCCGCGTGCTGCAAGGGGCGCGGATTTCGCTGCTCGTCGGCGCGGCAGGCGCGCTGATCAGCTTCACCGTGGGCACGACCTATGGATTGGTCGCGGGTTACTTCGGCGGGCGGATCGATGGGGCGATGATGCGTTTCGTCGAAATCCTCTACTCCATCCCGCGGCTCATCCTCATCATCATCGCGAGCTTCATCTTCGATCCGATGCTGAAGAATGCGCTGCAAGCCGCGGGGTTCACGTGGCTGGTCGGCTACTCGAAAGTGATCCTGCTCATCCTCTCGCTCGGGCTCATCGAGTGGCTGACCATGGCGCGGATCGTCCGCGGGCAGGTGCTGTCGCTGCGCAACCAGCAGTTTGTCACCGCGGCGCGGTCGCTGGGGCAGAGTCACTTCAAAATCATCTTCCGCCACATCCTGCCGAATATCTTCGGCATCGTGATCATCTACCTCACGCTCACGATCCCGGCGGTGATTCTCGACGAGAGTTTCCTGAGCTTTTTGGGCTTGGGAATTCAGGCGCCGCAAGCGAGCTGGGGGTCGCTGCTGAGTGACGGCGCGCAGGTGATCAATCCGGTGAAGAGTTACTGGTGGCTGCTCTTCTTCCCCGCGCTGGTGATGTCGATCACGCTGCTGGCGCTGAACTTCCTGGGGGATGCGCTGCGCGACGCGCTCGATCCCCGCGCCAGACGCTGAAGCGGCGCCAGCCGTGGGCGACCGCGTAGCTCGCGGCGAGCACGGCGGGATAAAGGGTGGCGGTGGCGATGAAACCGAGATGGTTCCGACCGATCTGCGCGGCGATCAGCTCGATGATGGCGAGGTGCGAAAGATACACGGTGAGGGATTCCTGGCCGGCGAAGAGGAACAGCCGCGGTGACCAGCGGGCACTGAGCCATGCGCACGCTGGCAGGAGCAAGAGCACCCACGCGAGGCGCTCGAAGAAAAACGCGGCGCTGATGTTCGAGAGATTTCCCCGCCCGAGGATCGCCACCGCAGCGCCGCAGGCGAGGACGGGGAACAGCGCGCGTGACCACGAGTCAGACCGCTGTCCTTCGCCAAAACCGCAGAAGACAAACGCCGCCCACGGCAGCAGCGGAAAGAGCGAGCCGGTGGTTTGATTCACGGCCGCGACGAGCGGCGCCGGACCCGCCGTCCAGCCTGCGAGCAGCGGTGCGGCGGCGAGCGCTGCCACGGTGCCCAGGGACACGGCATAGTTCACCCGTCGCCCGCAAAGTCGCTCGAGCACCACCAGCGCCATGAGCGAAAACGCGAGGCAGACCAGCACGTCCATCTGCGTGCCGAGCCGCCACGCTTCCGCCCACGCTCCGCCCAACAGCGCCCCGAGCGGGAAATGCATCGCGTAACCGAGCGCCGCGATGCCCGCGAGTCGCGCGACCCGGGACCTGGCGGGTGCAGGCTTGTCGCGCCGGCGCAGCCATCCGAGACCGTGCCCATACCCGGCGATGAAGAGAAACGACGGCGCGACGAGGCCGTTGACGTAGTTGAGGTGCAACCGCCACGGCTCACTCCACGCGGCGGCGTGCAGGAAGGTATTCGTGACATGGGCCTCGATCATGACCGCGACCGCGAGGCCGCGGTAGAAGTCGAGCCACTCGAGCCTCCGCCGGGCGGGAGGCGCGGATGCCGGGGAGAGTTGGGCCACGGATTTCACAGATGACACGGATGAAAACAGGAGAGATCACAGCTTCCCCAGATCCGTGTCATCCGTGTTTCTTAAGATCTGTGGTCCCCTACTCCAGCCGCGTCACTCAAATTTCACCGACACCGTGGGCTGCGTTTCGGCCTTCATCCCGTCCACGCCTTTGACGAGCGCCTTGGCTTCCTCAATGGTCTTCGGCTGCGCCGCGAGCAGCGACTTGAACTTCTCCGGGTCGCTCAAAACCTTGTTGAAATCCATCTCCACGAGCGTCACTCGCGAGGCGTCCTGGAATTCCGCGTTGGACTCGGAGATCCGGCCCTGCACTTCGATCGCCACGCTCACCTTCATGTCCTTGAACATCTGCTGCATCATCGTCGCCGCCATGTCCCCCTGCCCGCTCGGGATCTGCGGCCGATCCTTGAGGTCACTGTCCTTGGGCGCCGGCATCTTCACGGTGAGCAGCGCGGGAGCACCCTTTTTGAAGTCGAACTTGATCGATTCCTTCTTGCCCTTGGTCATCTGCAACGCGCTGGCGGCGGCGGGCAAATTATCCGCGGGATTCTGGTCGAGCCGCAGCTTGTTGATATCGCTGAATGAGTAGATGACGGAGTAGCCCTCGCCCGCCTCCGAGGTCACCGCTTTGGCGGAGACAAATTTGACGCCGTCGCCGAGCTTTTCCGCCGCGTCCCGCAGCTTGCCCTCGTCGAGCACCTTGAACGCGGAACTCGCGCCACCCGCCTTGCCGAAGTTCTTCCCGAGCGCGCCGAACCCTTCGGAGAGCTGCTTGATCTGCGCGAGTGCCTGGACGCCGATCACAAAGGTTTCCTCAAACGTGCCGCTGCCGTCGGGCTTCAGCTTGACCACCTTCTCATCCTGAATACAGCCGCCAAAAACGATGGCCACGAAGATGGAAAGTGCAACGCCTCTGAGGAGTTTCATGGCGCGGTTCTATCGCTCGCGCGGCCGCCTTACCAGCACGAACCCGGTCCGTTCCCGCCAGGCAGTTTGCATTTCCTCCTCGTGATTCCGCCAGCGACCATGCTCTCATCCCGCCGATCCGGCCCGACCCGCTCCGACGTTTCACCCCCACGATGTCCCGAATTCAGCGCGCTCTCATTCTCCAACTCTGCGGCATCCTGATCCTCGCCGGCGCCCTCGCTCTGGCCGGCCGCCACTTTCCGCTCACGGATTACCTCGCGCACGCCCAGCGGAGCATCGGCGCGATGCAGCTCTGGGGCGCGGTCCTCTACCCGCTCTTTTACGGCGGGTGCAATGTGCTGCTCCTCCCCGCCGGCGTGGTGGCGATCGGCAGCGGATTGTTCTTCGGCCTGTGGTGGGGATTTCTCCTCAATCTCGTCGGCAACGTATCCGGCGCGGCGGTCGCGTTTTTCATCAGCCGAAAGCTCGGCCGGCGCTGGATTGAGCGCCGTTTCCACCAGCAGCAAAAGTGGGCAACGCTCGACGCCGCGATCGCGCGCGACGGCTGGAAGATCATTTTTCTGAGCCAGATTCACCCGCTCTTTCCGACGAGTCTGCTGAACTACCTTTACGGCGTCACCCGCATCCGCTTCGGCACGTGCATGCTGTGGATCGCTCTCGGCCAGACACCGGGCCTCTTCCTCTACGCCTACCTCGGCACGCTCATGCAGCTCGGGCTGCGACTGCTGGAGGGAAAGACGCATCCCCAACCCATGGAATACGTCATCTGGGGCGGAGGCCTCGTCATCACCATCGCCGCCACCGTCGCCCTCGCGCGAATCGCCCTGCGGCTGCTCGCCGAGATGGAAGCGGCTGCCGTAAAACCGCCGCCCGCCGAGCCGGCCCCGGCGCTCGAGGTGATCGGTTCCTAGGTAAAGTCCCCGCCAGGGCGCACTTTGACACGCAAGTGGTGCGTGCTAGCTTCGCTCTGCCTTATGATTCCGAGTGAGCCGAAGAGTGTAGGACGATCCCCAAGTTTATTTTTGGAATGTGGAGCCGACGCCGACGCGCCGTCGGGCGGCGTCGACATTTCCGAGCGCGGCATGCGCTTCGAGTCCCGATGGCAGTTTACCATCGGCACCCAGCTATCCGTGGCTCTGCACCACATGCACCCACGGCTCGGGCTCAGCCGGGTGACGATCGAAGGCATCGTCGTCTGGTGCGAATCCAAAGCCAGCGGGCGCTACGAAAGCACCCTCCTTTTCCTCGAACTCCCGGATGAGCTGCGACCAAGCCTCCGGGAGTTTTCGCATCTGACCGCGGGCGATTAGTCCCGCTCTCATCCGCCTCGCTCTGGGGCAAACAAAAGACCGGCGCCGTTTCCGACGCCGGTCTAAAAAAATTGCTCGCCGGGATTTAGGCGATCTTCGCGAGCGCCTTGTTCAACGCGCTCTTATGGCGATTCGCCGAGTTCTTGTGCACGCGGCCCGTCTTCACCGCCTTGTCGATCGAGGAGATAAATTCCTGCGCGGCGGCCGTGGCGGCAGCCTTGTCGGTGCCACCGATTACGGAGCGCACCTTGCGGAGCTGATTCTTCACCGCGGTGAGCGCGCGGCGGTTGACGAGAGTGCGGCGCTCGGTCTGGCGGGCGCGTTTGGCGGCGGATTTGGTGTTGGCCATGATCTAGGGATTTTTGAAAAAGGACCGGAAGACTAGCGGTCGCGCCTTCGATGTCAACTTGTCGCTTGCAACGTAAAAAAGGCGCCGGTAGTTTCCGCGCCTCTCACCCGCCAGGGTAGCTCAGTGGTAGAGCAGGGGACTCATAAGCCCTTGGTCGGGAGTTCAATTCTCCCCCCTGGCACTCCCCTCTTCCACCTGGGGAGAACGACTTTGCGGAATGTCTCTGACACCCTCGATTGCGCTGAATCGATTCTGAATCATGGGCATTTCGTTTCTGTCTGGAGGCCGGGGCGAGGTGCAAAGGAATTACGAACTCTTTCCCCGGTTCACCCCGCTCCGGAAGAGGAAGTAGCACACGGCGAAGATCACGGCGGCGGCGGTGAGATAACCGGGCAGGCCGCTGATCCGTGGGTCCATGGCCTTGGGCGCGTAGCCGGCAGCGACGAGTCCGGCCACGAGCACCCCGGCCAGTCCTTCACCGGCGACCAACCCCGAGGCGGCGAGGATCCCCGGATCGCTTTCCAGCTTCGGCTTCCCTTTCGTGGAACGATCCACGAGCGCACGCACGCAGCCGCCGACATAAATCGCCGCCATCGACGAGAGCGGCAGATAGACGCCGATTGCAAAGGCCAGGCCCGATGCGCCGCACAGCATCCCGCTCAAGGCGACGCCCGCGCCCGTGAGCACCAGGCCCCACGGAAGCGAGCCGGACAGCACGCCTTCGATGATCGTCTTCATCAGCGTGGCCTGCGGTGCGGGGAGTTCGGCGGAGCCGAAGGTGTAGGCGGCGCCGAGCAGGAGGACCGTGGCGGCGACGGCCCAGCAGGCCACCGACGCGCCGATCAACTGGCCGAACTGCTGCTTCGCCGGCGTGGCTCCCACGAGGAAACCGGTTTTCAAATCCTGTGAAATGTCGCCCGCCTTGGACGCCGCGATCGCGACGATCGTCCCCACCGTCAGCACCGCCGCGCGCGCCGAGGCATCCACCCATCCGACGGCCGCGAAGATGCCGGCAACGCCCAGCAACGTGATCAGCGTGATGCCGGAAGTAGGCTGCGAAGAGACGCCCACGATTCCCACGATCCGCGCGGCGACCGCCACGAACATCAGCCCAAAGACACCCACGCCCGCGGCGCACACCAACCGCGGCCCGAGCGACATTCCACCGGCGAAAATTCCCGGCACGAATCCCGCGACCAGCACCACCATGATGATCGCGCCGAAAATGAAATACCCCGGCAGGTCGCGGTCGTGCTCCGGGGCTGGACCGGAAGCTTCATGGCTTCCGGGTTTGCTTTTGATTCCGCGAGCCACAGCCATGAACGCTCCGAGCATCGACGGCAGTCAGCGCAGCACGGTGATGATTCCCGCCGTGCCCACCGCCCCGGCGCCGATGTAGCGCACGTAGCGACTCCAGATTTCCGAACTGCTCATCGCCGACACCGTCTTGACGGTCTCGGGAAGGAGCGGCGTGGTCATCGCGCCGCCGATCCAGGCGATGAGCGGAATCAGCGCCAGCGACGAAAGGACCGAGCCCGCCACGACCACCGCCGACTGGCGATAGCCGAGGATGAAACCAACGCCGAGCAGCGCCGGCGCCAGCTCCAGAGCCAACTCGGCTTTGGGCAAAATCGGCAGGCTGATCTCCAGCACATGGGGCACAAGAAAGAGCAGCGCCAGCGTTAGCTTGACCGCCGCGCCGACCGCGATGCCCTTGAAAATCCACGCACTCCCGCTGCTGCCCTCCGCAGTCGCGCGCAGCACCTCGGCACACGCGGTGCCTTCCGGATAGGGCAGTTCGTCGTGCGATTGCACGATCAGCAACCGCCGCAGCGGAATCATTGCCGCCAGCCCGAGACACCCCCCCAGAAAGCACAGCGCGACCACCTGCGCATAGGCCGGGATCATGCCCCACATGAAGAGCGCGGGAATGGTGAAGATCGTGCCCGTGGCCAGCGACGTGGAGGAGGAGCCGATGGTCTGCGAGATGTTCGCCTCCAGAATGGTGCCTCGCCAACCCAGCATCTTGAAGACCGCCACCGTCATCACCGCGACCGGGATCGAAGCCGACACGGTCATGCCGACGCGGAGTCCGAGGTAGGCATTTGCGGCCCCGAAGACGCAGCCCAAAATCACTCCGGTGAGCACTGCCTTCAGCGTGAATTCAGCGACGGTCTCGGTTTTCATGACTCAATGGGATGAAGGACGGGAGAGAGGAGCATGGACGGGCTGGAAGATGGCGCTTGGGGCTGCCGGTTGAATGCAGGAATCTGGGAGCTATACCGAGAGTTGAATCAGGGAGTGTTGGCGCAAAGCGCCCCATCCAAAACCTGTCATCCTGAGCGGAGCGCCGCGTGGTGGTGGGTGTTTTTGTGGGGTTGGGTGGGGCGGCGCGCAGTCGAGCCGAGTCTGCGAGACCGCCGAAGGCAACGATCTCTAACTTTTCTGCCCGCCGGGGGAGATGCGAGAGGTCCTTCGACTGCGCGATGCCCCGCACGCCCCCCTCAAAAAACCACCACCACCCACCGCGCATCGCTCCGCTCAGGATGACAGCATTGTTTCTTTTCGACGGACGGTGCGCGCGGCGACTTGCATCGAGCGGGGCGTTGACGTGTTTCACGCTGCATCATCTCGCAGATCATCGCCCGAATTGATATACCACCGACGTAGTAACCGGCGGCCGGCGGAGCAAATACCATTGTGCCCCGCGACTGGTGCGGCAAGCGTTGGAGCCATGACCCGATCCCTGCGCCGCCTCCTTGTTTATCCCGCACTCTTGATCGGGCTCACCGCGTCCACATTCGCCGAGCCAGCGTCCGCACCGGCGAAGAGCTACGACTATTGGATCACGGGCAATCCCGCGAACGCTCACCCCGCCAAAACGCGCGGCGGCCTTTTTCTGGCCGGCGGCGGTGGGGATGTTGCGGCGGCATGGCGTTGGTTTGTCGAATGCGCGGGCGGCGGCGACATTGTCGCGCTCCGGGCTTCGGGCGGCGACGCGCTGCAGGATTATGTCTTCAGCAAAGTCGGCGGCGTGGACTCCATGGAGACGATCAAGTTCAACGACGCCTCCGCGGCGAAGGATCCGCGCGTGCTGGAGATCATCGCTCATGCCGACGGCATCTTCATCGCGGGCGGCGATCAGTCCAAATACGTGAACTGGTGGAAAGGCACCCCGGTGGGCGAAGCCCTGAACGCGCACATCCGCGCGGGCAAGCCGATCGGCGGCACGAGCGCCGGACTGGCCGTGCTCGGCGAGTACTATTTCGCCGCGTTCCATGCCTCCATCAACAGCGACACCGCGATGGCCAATCCCTTCGACCGGAGCGTGACCGTCGGCCACGATTTTCTCTCCGCGCCCGCGCTTGTCGGCGTCCTCACCGACACACATTTCATGGCCCGCAGTCGCCTCGGCCGACTCATCACTTTCATGGCGCGCACGATTGTGGATGAGAAACCGAAACACCTCGTGGGGCTCGGCATTGATGAGATGACCGCGGCCTGCGTCGAGCCCGATGGCAAAGCGAAAATATTTTCCGAGAAAGAAGGCTGCGCCTGGCTCTTGGTCCCGACAAAGAAGCCCGAGCAGGTGGTTGCGGGCAAGCCGCTCATCTTCCGCCACGTGCAGGTGATCGGCGCCGGACCGGATAGCGTCCTCGACCTGAGCAAAAGCGAAGTCCAGCACCCGAAGGCCACGCGGCTGGTTTCTGCGATCGACGGGAAACTCGTGGACGACAAGGATTCGAAATGAACTTCCCCCCTCCCATCTCTGCCTTGTCTGATCGGACTCCCGAACTCGCCGCGCTCCTGGAGTCGTGGGGGAATGTGAATTCCGGTTCGGGAAATCTCGCCGGTCTGGAACGGATGCGAACCCTGTTGCGCACAGCGTTTGCGGGCCTCGGGGGCGCAGTCGTCGAGGAGCTTCCCCTGGTCGGAACCTCAGCGCTTGCCTTGAACGTGCGGATGCGTCCCGACGCAGCTCAGCGGATCCTGTTCAGCGGCCACTACGACACGGTTTATGAAGTGGAGCATCCTTTCCAGCGCTGCACGCGGCTCGATGGGCTCACGCTCGGCGGGCCCGGCGTGGCCGACATGAAGGGCGGCATCGTGACGATGCTGACCGCGCTGCAAGCCTTTGAACAAACTCCCGCGGCGGCGCAACTCGGCTGGGAAGTATTGCTCACGCCGGATGAGGAGACGGGCTCGTATGGCAGCGTGGCTTTGATCACGGAAGTGGCCCGGCGCTGCACGTTCGGAATGGTCTTCGAACCGGCGCGAGGCAACGGCGACCTCGTGCGTTCGCGCAAGGGCACCGGCTTTTTCACGGTGAAGTGTCACGGTCGTGCCGCCCATGCGGCGCTGCCGGCGGCGGGACGCAACGCCATCATCGCGCTCGCCGCTTTTGTCCAGGCGGCCAGCCGGCTGCCGGAGGAATTGCCCGGCGTGCTGCTCAACGTCGGGCGTTTCCAAGGCGGCGGTGCGGCGACCAACATCGTGCCGGATTTCGCCGAAGCCGTGCTCGACGTGCGCGTCACTCGCGTCACCGATCAGGCCGCGGTGGAGGGGCGCTTGCGGGAACTCGTGGCGGAGGTGAACGAGGCGCATGGCGTGCGCATCGAGTTGATCGGCGAGTTCAATCGTCCGCCGAAAGAATGCGGGCCGGTCGAAGACGCGGCATTCGCCGAGTGGCAGCGCGCGGCCCGCGACCTCGGGCTGGCGCCGTTCTCGTGGGTTCATGCCGGCGGCGGTTCGGATGGCAATTTCCTCGCCGTGGCCGGTCTGCCGAATCTCGATGGCCTCGGACCGATCGGTGATCACCTGCACAGCGACCGCGAATCCTGCGTGCTGTCGAGAATCGCGGAACGTGCGCAGCTCGCCGCGTTGTTTCTGCATCGTCTGGCCGGTGCGGAGATTGCCCTCCCGACCCCGGGCGGCGGAGTGCCTTCATCCGAAGCGGCAGTCGCTCACGCATAAGCGCGAGGCCCGAAAATTAACCGGGCGACTTTCGATTGGCCCAATGGCCGCTCGGCCGAAGGCTGCGCGTGCAGGTCGCACGGCCATCGCGCCGGCAGGCCGAAAAGTTTTCCGCACTTTTTTGCAACCTGGCTCCGCGGATTCCTATTCATCTAGTGACCAGCGAAGATGAAAATAACTCTCCTTACTGTTGAACCAATTCAGCCCGCCGCACGGAAGCAGGCCTCGACGCAGCGATGCGGCCGGGGCCGCGCGGGTTCCCGACTGGGGCGGCCAGCGGGACTTTACTGGTCGCGGACCGGCCTCGTTCTCGGAGGGAAAGCGAGGCCGGGAAGCGGCATTGGGGCAGGCAGCGTCGGTGCGAATGGCGGTCTGAATGCGAGGAATCCCGAGGCGGGCGGACGGCGGCTTGTGAGGGGGTGACCCGAAGCTGGCATTGCCAGATGCGGAGGCCGGCCGGGCTTGCTCGGCCGGCCTCCAGGCTTTTCAGGGGCGGCTAAAACTCGCCGTCGCCGTTGCGCGCCTTCACCTGCTGGAGCACGGCTTTCGTTCGGTCGATCGGCTGCTTGAGCGCGGTGCCGGCGCTCGGTGACGGAGCTGGCGCGGTGGCTGGAGGCGCGATCGCGTCGGCCTCCGCGACGGCTTGCTGGACGCCGGAAACCGGGGAATGCCGGGTGAGGAGGATGCAAATGATGACGAGCGCACCGAGGACGGAGAGGTATTTCATTCTTGCCGGGGGAGCAGGCCATGCGCCACACGAGCACGGTGAGGATTGCCCTCGTCCACTACACCTGTCTTCCGACGCTTGCCGGGGTGGAGATGGTGATGGGAGGGCATGCCGGGGTTTTTGCGGAAAGCGGACACACCGTCACCATCGTGGCGGATCGTGCGCCTGGGCCGGAGGACGGAGCGTCGGGTTGGGAATCTTACGAGCCGATGTTCGCGATCCATCCCGAGAGACTGCGGGAGGCACCGCGGAAGGGGCCGGCGCCGGTGGTCATCCCCGTGGCGAATCTCGGCGCACGATCTCCCCTCGCCCAGCGGGTGCAGCGGGAACTGGCGGCGGGTGGCATCGGTGTGGCTTTCGAGCAGGCGGTGGAGGAACTCTGCGCGGAGCTTCGCCCCATCCTCGCCGCGCAGGACGTGGTGATGCTGCATAATGTCCCGACGATGCACTTTCACCTCGCGCTCACGGCCGCCGTCTGGCGCCTCGCGGAGGAGTTGCCGCGGGTGCGGTTCGTCTGTTGGATTCACGATCTCGCGGCGTGCAATTCGGACTACGCTCCCCTGCCCCTCGATCGCGAACCGTGGGCGCTGCTCGCGCAGGCGCATCCCCACTTCACCTACGTGGCAGTTTCCGATCTGCGCCGCCGCCAATTTCTCGAGCTGACCGCACAACCGGCGGATCGCTGCCGCACGATCCCCAACGGCGTGGATCCCACTCGACTGCTCGACCTCACTTCCCAAATCGCAGAAATCGTGCGCCATCTCGTGATCCTCGATCGCGACCTCGTTCTTCTTCACCCCGCACGTCTCCTTCGGCGCAAGAACGTGGAACTCACGCTCCGGGTCGTCGCCGCGCTCAAGGCCGCCGGGCACTCGTGCGCCTGCCTGATCACCGCTCCACCGGAAGTTCACTCGGGCGCGGCGGGAGCCTACGAGAGCGAAGTCCGCGAACTGCACCTGCAACTCGGGCTGAGCGACGACGTGTTCTTCCTCAATGATCGAGGACCGCTCGACACCCGGGCGATGCGCGAGATCTTCGAACTGGCGGACGCGCTATTTTTTCCCAGCCGCCAGGAGGGTTTCGGCATCCCCTTGCTCGAAGCCGCGCTCTACCGGCTGCCGATTTTTTGCAGCGACATCGAGCCGCTGCGATCGCTGCTGCCGCGCGGCATCACCACCTTCGCGCTGGATGCCCCGCCCGCAGAAATCGCCGCGCTGATCATGCGCACGCTCGCCGCCGATCCCGCTTCCGCCGCCCGCACCCACACTCTGCGAAACTTCTCGTGGTCGGCGATTTACCGAAATTTTCTTTCCCCGCTGCTCGCCGAATCCGACTCTCCCTAACGGAATGAACACCCCCGCGCCCACTTCCACCATCGACCCAACCGCCGTGGACGCCATCCTTGGCGCCGATCACGGCGACCCCTTTGCCGTGCTCGGCATGCATCAGGTCGGCGAGCTTCTCGTCGTGCGCGTCTTCCGACCCGGGGCGCAATCCGTTGTCGTTCAGAATGCCGACGACCCCGCGGTGGGCTGGCTCGCGACGGAGGTTCATCCCGGCGGCTTTTTTGAAGTCGCGCTCGCGGGAGCCCATCAGCGGTTCCGCTACGCGTTGAAGTTTGCCAATCACGAAGGGCATGAGTGGACCGAGCGCGATCCGTATTCTTTCGGAATCATCGCCGGCCCGCTCGATCTACATCTCTTCGCCGAGGGGCAGCATTGGGAGCTGTGGAAAAAACTCGGCGCCCATCTCATGACGATCGACGGCGTGCCGGGCACCGCTTTCCACGTCTGGGCGCCGAATGCGCAGCGCGTCTCGGTCGTCGGCGATTTCAACCAATGGGACGGCCGCCGCCACGTCATGCGCAAGCTGCTGGGCTGCGGCGTGTGGGAAATTTTCCTCCCCGGCGTGGTCGAGGGCACGCACTACAAATTCGAGGTCAAGCAGTCGCACGGCGCGATCATGCTCAAAAGCGATCCGTTCGCATTCTTCGGCCAGCACAGCCTGCAGACCGCCTCGCTCGTCTTCGATCTGGACCGCTTCCAGTGGAGCGACGACGCATGGATGGCGGCGCGGGCGAAGAAGCAGTGGCATCGCGAACCGGTCAGCATCTACGAGGTGCATCTCGGCTCCTGGCGGCGCAAACCCGAGGAGGGCGACCGCTATCTCAGCTATCGGGAAATGGCGGACGAGCTGCTCGATTACGTCGTCTACATGGGCTACACGCACATCGAGTTGCTGCCTGTGCTCGAGCATCCGTTCGATGGTTCGTGGGGCTACCAGGTCACCGGGTTTTTCGCGCCGACCAGCCGGTTTGGGAATCCGGATGAGTTTCGGTATTTCGTCGATCAGGCGCACCACAAGGGCATCGGCGTGATCCTCGACTGGGTTCCCGGGCACTTTCCGAAAGACGCGCACGGACTCGCGGAATTCGATGGCACGGACCTCTACGAACACGCCGATCCCCGCAAGGGCGAGCACAAGGAATGGGGTACGCTTATTTTCAACTATGGCCGTAACGAAGTGCGTAACTTCCTGATCGCCAACGCTCTCTTCTGGATGGCCGAGTATCATATCGACGGCCTGCGGGTCGATGCAGTGGCCTCGATGCTCTACCTCGACTACTCGCGCAAAACCGGCGAGTGGATCCCCAATGAATTCGGCGGGCGCGAGAATCTCGAGGCGATCTACTTCCTCAAGCGCTTCAACGAAGTCTGCTACGAGCGGCATCCCGGGATCATGACGATCGCGGAAGAAAGCACCGCCTGGCCCGGAGTGTCGCGCCCCACCTATCTGGGCGGCCTCGGCTTCGGCCTGAAGTGGAACATGGGCTGGATGCACGACTTCATCGGCTACATGAGCCTCGACCCGGTCTTCCGCCGGTTCCATCAGGGCGACATCACCTTCTCGCTGATCTACGCATTCCACGAGCACTTCGTCCTCGTCCTCAGCCACGACGAGGTGGTCCACGGCAAAGGTTCGATGCTCAACAAAATGCCCGGCGACGTCTGGCAGAAGTTCGCCAATCTCCGGATGTTCTATGCTTGGATGTATGCCCATCCGGGCAAAAAGCTGCTCTTCATGGGCGGCGAATTTGGCCAGTGGCGCGAATGGAATCACGACCAGAGCCTCGACTGGCACCTCTGCGACCGGCCCGAGCACGATGGCCTCAAGCGCCTCGTCGTCCACCTCAACTGGCTCTACAAAAGCGAGCCCGCACTCTTCGATCAGGACGACACCTATGCCGGCTTCGAGTGGATCGACTTTCACGATTCGGACAACTCGGTCGTCGCCTTCATGCGCAAATCCCGCGAAGGCCAGATCCTCGTCTTCGTGATCAATGCCACGCCGGTGCCGCGGGAGGCTTACCGCGTCGGGGTGAATGGCCCCGGATTCTACGAAGAAGTGCTGAACACCGACGGGCAGACCTACGGCGGCGGCAACCTCGGCAACTACGGCGGCCAGCACGCCGAAGCCACCGCGTGGCAGGGCAAGACCCATTCACTGCTCCTCCGCCTCCCACCGCTCGCCATCGTGGGCTTCAAACGCCACGCCGAATAGGAGCGCCCGCGCCGAAAATTGATCCTCGCGCGGAGTTTGCGATTGCGACCTCGATTGCGACCCGTATCTTCATTCGCTCTCTCCATAAACCACCAATCAACATGCGAACCTCCCATAGAAACGCCTTCACCCTGATCGAACTTCTCGTCGTGATTTCCATCATCGCGATCCTCGCCGGCATCGCCCTCCCCGTCTTCGGCGAGGTGCAGACCCGCGGCGCGCAAACCAAGGCACTCTCCAACGCCAAACAAGTCGGCCTCGCCTGCAAAATCTACGCGCAGGATTACAACGGCCAGTATCCATTTTACACCGACCCCGTGAACAAGACCGGGACTGCCTCCGACGCTAATGCTGCGCTCGAGACACTGATCCCCGACTACGTCACGGATAAGACGATCTTCGCGATCCCGAAATCCGCCTACTGCAAGAACGCAGGTCGCGGCGGATCGAGCAATGCAACCAAGCTCGGCACGGCGGAAAGCGAGTGGGGCTATATGATCGGCCTCAGCGACACGTCGAACGCCCGCTTCCCGCTGATCGCGGATGGCTGCGCTTCCGGCGGCAAGTCTTACGTCGAAGACGAAACGGCGCCCGGCGGCGTGTGGAAGGGCAAGAAGGCGGTCGTAATTCGCGTCGATGTCAGCGGCGCCGTGGAGAAGCTCTACAAGTCGGGCGGCAGCGGCGGCGGTGGTCAGGGCACCATTCCTCGGGACGACAATCCCAAGTCCAACGCCCTCGAAAAAGATACCGGCGCCACTCCCCCATGGCTCCCCGGCAACGACGTCCAGTGGCTGAATCCGACGTCCTAAACTCCGCCACAACTTCTTTCGCAAACGCCGACCTCACCACGGGGTCGGCGTTTTGCTTTTCCGGGATCTCCTGCTTCCGCCGCTCGCGAAAACGCCGCCTACCGCTTGCGCGGCTTCTGCCCGCCGATGATCTGCACCGCCGCCTGCGGATCCTGCGCTTTCGTCATGACCTGCTCGTAGCTGATGTAACCTTCGAGATAGAGATTCGCCAGCGAGGCATCCAGGGACACCATGCCGTATTTCGAGCCGGTCAGGATGTCGTTGGAAATGCGGAAGGTCTTGTTGTCCCGGATCAACGCCGAGATCGACGGCGTGGTGATCATCAACTCGAACGCCGCAATCCGTCCCGGCTTGTCGATCCGCGGCAGGAGAAGTTGCGAGAGCACGGCCTTCAGGTTCGTCGCGAGTTGCACCCGGATTTGCTCCTGCTGCGTGCTCGGAAAAGCGTCGATGATTCGATCCACTGTCCGCGCCGCGCCGGTCGTGTGCAAAGTCGAGAACACGAGATGCCCGGTCTCCGCCGCCGTGATCGCCGTCTCCATCGTCTCCAGATCGCGCATTTCACCCACCAGGATGACATCCGGATCCTGCCGCAGCGCGCGGCGTAGGCCGTCCGCAAAGCTCGGCACGTCCACGCCGAGTTCCCGCTGATTCACGATGCCCTTTTGATGGGGATGAAAGTATTCGATCGGATCTTCAATCGTGATGATGTGCTGGTCCATCGTGCTGTTGATCACATTCAGCATTGAAGCCAGGGAGGTGCTCTTTCCCGAACCCGTCGGTCCGGTGACCAGGATCAGCCCGCGGGGCAGATCGAGGAGTTGCCGGACGGCTGGCGGCATCCCGATCTCGTCGAGCGACATCATTTGTTTCGGCACGAGCCGCAGCGCGAGCGCCAGATTTCCACGCTCCCGATAGACGCTCACTCGAAAGCGATCCGCGTCGCGGAACGAAAACCCGAAATCCACGCTCCCATCCTCATTCACCCGCTGCAGATTCCCCTCGCTGGTGATCGCTCGCGCGAGCGTCTCAGTGTCCGCCGCGGTGAGCGGACGTACGTCGAGTTTGATGAGCTTGCCATTGCGTCGCACCGCAGGCGGGACGCCCACCGAGAGATGCAGATCGGAGGCGTTTTCATCGATAACGAGCCGCAGGAGATCTTCCATCGGCACGAGTCCTTCGCCGTTCGTAGGGACGGCTTTCGGGGTGGTGGAGGGATCGGTTTTGCCGAAGTTGAACAGGGCCATGAGTATCCCCACGGCCTTACCCTGCCCTGCGGCACTTGTCCACCGCCGCCCGGCGGGAAATGGGAAGCGCGCCGCGCGGCCTACGGCGCAAGCAGGCCCCGCGCTTTGAGCCAGAGTTCCGCCCGGCCAGGCCAGTCGCCGGGCGCCTGCGTTTGGTTGGGCCGCAGGCCAAAGCCGTGCCCGCCCGTGCTGTAGATATGCAGTTCCGCGGAGACCTTCGCTTTTCGCAGGGCCAGGAAAGCGAGCGTGCTGCCCTCCGCCAGCGAACCGGGATCGTCGTTGGCTTGGGCGATGAAAGTGGGCGGTGCCTCAGGTCCGATGTGAATCTCGGGCTTCAGTTCGGTGAGCGAATTATCGGCAAGAATCTTCCAAGGGTAGCAGAGCATCAGGAAATCCGGACGGGCGCTTGTCCGATCCGTTCCATCCGCGCTGAGATATAGCGCATCATTGGTCGCCGCGATGAGCGCGACCTGCCCACCCGCGGAGAAACCAAAGAGGCCCACGCGATCCGGCTTCACGCCGAGTTCCACGGCTCTCGCCCGCATCGTCCGGACAGCCCGCTGGCAGTCCTGCGCCGGGAGTTCCGACGGCTTGGCCAACTTGTTCGTTGGGCAGCGATGCTGAAGGACGGCGGCGACGAAACCACGTTCGCGAAACCACTCCGCGAGTTCCGCCCCTTCGTGTCCCGACGCGAGGATGCCGAATCCGCCGCCGGGCACGATCACGACTGCCGCCCCGTTCCTCTTCTCCGCCACGGGCTCATAGAATTCCAGACGCGGCTCTGCGATATTTGTGACCCTCAGGATCGGCAGTTTGTCTGTCGGCTTAGGTTCCGTCACGGACTCCGGCCCGGGGACACTGAATTCCCCCGGCGGCTGTCCATCCCACAGCTTCCAAACACGCGACGGTGCGGCGCGAAGCGAGGCGCCAGATAGGGCGAGGATGGCCAAGAGCAGCGGGAGCGATCTCAAAGAAAGAGGAAACACAATGGGTAAGACGCAGGGTAACCTAACAAACCAGCCCGGTCGGCTTCCGCGGGAAAACCGGACGTGGGACAGACTTCATGATCAACTTACTGACCTCCACCGGCAGGCGTCTGGAATGATAGGATTTCGCCTAGCTGTGCAGTCGGGTCGCCAGCGGACATTGCACGCACCCGATAGTAATAAACGGTGTTCGCGATCAGCCCACTAACCGGCAGTTCGATCTGCTTCAATTGCCCATCTCCCGCGACAATCGCATTCTGGCTACCGGCGGGCTTGAGGGCGCTCTGATCGGTTCCAAGATCGAATGCAATGCTCATGTTCCCAGGTCCGGACGACCGCACGCTGGCATTCAGTAGCGCACTCGAAGGCGTCAAGCCGGTTGCCGGCAGTGTCGAAAGTTCGGCGCCCGGTGCGTAAACCCTCTCCTCCGTGGATACAGGCTGGCCATTGGTCCGCGTGACGGAAATGCTGTAAAGGCGCCCTGTGAGCAACAACGCGGTATGCGCTCCTCGCACATAGTCAAAAGTAACCCAAGTCGGCGCCTCGCCGGCATCGTAGAGGATCGTGTTGCACCAACCGACGATCGACTCCTTATAATACATTACTCCCGGACTATTTGATGGCGGAATAAGTTGCAGGGCTTGCCCCGGCGCCATGGGCTTCATCAATGCAGTCAGCGTCACCCTTTCGCCAATGGGAACTTGGCCGAAAATTGCGATGCCGTAGTCCCGCGGGAACTCGATGTATTTGCCGAACCGGTCAGACGCAGGTGACGATGCAATCTGCTGATTCAAAGTCGTCAAATTGGCGGTCTCTCGGGAAAAGACCAAAGGCAGGATGCCGAGGCATTTTCTCCCGCTGAAAACGGAAGCGGCGAACTCGCTCGCCTTCCCGGTTCGGGCCGCGGCCCCGTCAAAGAATGAGATCGGCGTCCCCGCAGGAACAGGAGAGGTCTTTCGAATTCGGTTTTCCAGATCCGCCGACGACGTCTCCGGCGGAATCGGAACACCCATTGATTTGCAAAGCATTCTTACAGCGACCTGATTCGCCTTTGTGTTCGGATGAATAAAGTCTCCCGTGTAGGTGCCGGTCGCCGGGTTGATTACGACCGGTGCACCTGTGGTGTAATAGTTCGCGGCGTACCGGACGATATCATCGTCGGCGGTCGCGCCGTGCCAATCCAGGGTCAAGACATGGTCATGGTCGCGTCCGAGTTTCTTCAGATACTCATACTTCTCCAGAAAGGCCGTGTGATTTGGATCAGTGGGCATTGAGAAATGCCCTCCCATCTCGGCGACCAAAAGCAAAGGGCGACCGGGCTTTGACACCATCCCGCGGGTGCCAGGAGCGGTCACGGCGATCGGCACGGAAAAGCTGGTCGGACTCAGCACCGTCACAGTCCGCGATCCGTTGATGGAAGGCCGGGAGCCCACCACACCAGCAATTTTTACCACGTCCCCTGTCTTCAACCCGTGGGGCGCCGTGGTCGTAAGGATGCTGGGATTGCCCGCCGTGTTCGAGGCGATGTTTGCAGTCTTCGGGCGAGTCGCCTCCACGACTTCATCCATGCGCGCCGCCCAGATCGGGAAGTATCCTGGAGCGTCATTGACTGGTCCGCTGTAGATGACGAGGTCGATATCTCGTCTTTCAAAAAACGCGGCGATACCCGCTCCGGGTTGGGTTGGAATGGAGTCAACCCCCAGCGCACTCCGCGGACTCGGGGCGTAGATGTCGCCCAAGTTGGAGCCTCCCAAGGTTCCGTCGATGACTTCGATCCCAGGCCTTTGCTGCCCAAAGGTCACGCGCTCGAGATATGCGAAGCCACTTTTGGGCGGATAGATCGTGACGCGAAGCAGACCCACTGGCGACCGATAGATGGCTTGCTGACTGAGCTTCTGCGGTCCTGCGCTGTCGAAGCTGAACTTCTGGGGTGGCGTACCCGCGGGATTCGCGAAATTCTCAACCTCAATTTCAGCGACCCCGCCGTCCGACTCCTTCGAATACTCGACGACCACCTGGGAGCCATATCCGGTCAAAACCAGAGGCGACGAATTCGGATCGCCTCGTAACCTGACGAACGTCGGTCCGCTGTAGCGCTGCTTATACCATCCCGCTGTCGGCAGTTCCCAACTGCCGTTAACGGAACCCATTCCCTGCACATCGGCCAGCGCATCACCATAGAGCGCCTTGAGGTGGCTGGTAAAAACCCGATTGTTCGAGTAGCCAAAACTCGCGATGGAAGTTCCGCCCATGAGGATTCGCACCGTGCGACTATTGGCTTGCGCCAGCACCGGACCCAGAACCGTCGCCAGAGACTTCTCGACGACGATGTTTTGTAAAGTGCCGGTTGCGGTTTGCGCGCGGGTAGGACTGGCGAAAAGGGCAACGATCGCCAGCGTGAGAAGGTGGGAGGAATACTTCATGAGGAACGGATGCAGCCCTGATGTTGCGCTTCTCTCTCCTCTTCACAAGGCGATTTCCGTCCGCCACCCCGCTTTTACAAATGGCCTCTGCTACTGCCGGTCCGTCTTGTGTATTGAAACGCGGCTTGTGCCGTACATTTCCCTTCTGGCTTTGGCGCAACCAAAGTGATACACACTCGCCTTCCCCTCGATCTGCTCTCGCATCAGGAGAGCCAGCTACAGAGATCACTATGACCAAAACACCTTTTCTCACCGTCTGCCGCAAGGCTTCATTCTCCGCGGCAGTTTCAGTCGGCGTCGCCGTGGTCAGTCTTGCATTCGCCACCGGGGCGCACGCCGGGCTTTATGCTCCCGCGCAGTCCGGTTCGCCTCTTTTCGTCTCCAACCTCGCTACCGACACGATTACCCGGTTTACGACGATCGGGGGCAGTTCGCTCTTCGCCTCCGCATTGAGCAGCCCGAACGGCATCGCCTTTGATCGTGACGGCAATCTCTTCGCCGCCAACGCTGCGGATGGCACCATCGAAAGATTTACTCCAAGCGGCGCCCGTTCGACATTTGCGACCGGATTGACAAACCCGATCGGTCTGGCCTTCGACAACTCCGGCAATCTCTACGCGGCAGACTACGTCGATGACACGATCACTAAGTTCACTCCCGCGGGTGTGGATTCCCTCTTCGCCAGCGGATTGAGCGGCCCGGAGGGCCTAGCGTTTGACAATGCAGGATTCCTCTACGCGGCAAACTCCCTGAATGGCGACATCGTGAAATTTAACCCCAGCGGCGTTGGTTCTGTTTTTGCCAGCACCGGGTCGGCAGGGCTGGGCGGATTGGCCTTCGACGGTTCCGGATACCTCTTTGTGGCGAGTTACGTCGAAAACTCGATCACCAAGTTCTCGACCGGCGGTGTCGGGACCGTTTTTGCCGACGAATTGAGCAACCCTCATGGCATTGCCTTTGACAGTGCTGGCAATCTCTTTGTCGCAAACTCAGGAGATGGGTCAATCTTGCGGTTTACGCCGGGTGGCAGTGGCTCGCTCTTTGCAAGCCCCGGCTCGAACGAACCCGTTTTTCTCGCCTTCGGGCCCCTCTCTGCCGTTCCCGAACCCGGAACGACCTGCTTCGGTCCGGTCCTGCTCGCTCTCGTTGGCCAGGTGCGGCGGCGAACGAGCGTGGTGGCCTCCGCCCGGCAAGCTTAGCCTTTCTCGACGTCGCGGAAACATCCGCGCCCCCCGCCGATCGGGCTTTAACCAACGAGCGTTTTTTGGGAAGGAAGCAGACCCTCTCTCAGGCCGCGTCGCCCATCGTGGTCGAGATGACTTCCTCTGCAGTGCTCAGACCGGCGAGCACCTTGCGGATCCCATCTTCGCGCAGGGTGCGCATGCCCATTTCACGCGCCCGTTTGCGCAGTTCCACCGTGGAGGCTTTCTGGTTCACCATGTGGCGCACTTCGTCGTCGATCGTGAAAATCTCGAAGATGCCCATCCGTCCGCGATAGCCGCGGTGCTTGCAATTGTCGCAGCCGACGGCACCCATGACGTGCGACTCGCCGACCTGCCCCTGGTCGAGGCCGAGCGATTCCATTTCCGCCTCGGTCAGTTCGACCGGTTGCTTGCACTTGTCGCACAGCCGGCGGACCAGCCGCTGGGCCATGATCGAGCGCACGGCGGAGCTGACGAGGAACGGCTGCACGCCGATGTCCACGAGACGTGCGACGGCGCTTGGTGCGTCGTTGGTGTGCAGGGTGGAAAAGACGAGATGGCCGGTGAGCGCGGCGTTGATTGCAATGTTCGCCGTCTCGCCGTCGCGAATCTCACCGATCATGATGATGTTCGGCGCCTGCCGGAGGATGGAGCGCAGGGCGGCCGGGAAGGTCATGCCGATTTCGGTGTTCACCTGCACCTGGTTGATACCCGCCATCTGGTACTCCACCGGGTCTTCCACCGTGATCAGCTTTTTGTCCGGCTTGTTGATGTAATTCAGGCAGCCGTAGAGCGTGGTTGTCTTGCCCGAACCGGTCGGGCCCGTGACGAGAAGAATGCCATCGGGCAGCTTCAGCAGCCCCTCCAGGACCTCCTGATCGTCGGAGAGAAAGCCGAGTTGCGGCAGGCCGAGGGAAAGCGACGACTTGTCGAGAATACGCATGACCACGGACTCGCCGTGATTGGTGGGGATGGTCGAGACGCGCAGATCGATCTGCTTGTTCTTCCCCAGCTTCACCTGGATGCGACCGTCCTGCGGGAGTCGCTTCTCGGCGATCGACATCGAGCCCGACATGATCTTCAGGCGCGAGACAATCGCCGTCTGGAGTTTCTTCGGGGGATTGGTCATTTCCACGAGCATACCGTCGATGCGAAAGCGCACGCGGAAGCGTTTCTCCAGCGGTTCGAGGTGAATGTCGGACGCCCTCATGTTGTGGGCCTCGACGAGGAGCATGGAGACCATCTTGATGATCGGCGCATCGCCCACGTCACCCTCCGCCCCTCCGCTCCCGCTTTCTCCCGTGATCTGAATGTCCACGTCCGAGTCCATTCCGGCGAGCGCTTCCTCCGCGGACCCATAATATCTCCGGTACGCGGTCGAGATCGCGTTCGGCGTGGCGCAGACGAACTCGAGGTCCCGTTTCAGTAAGTGATGGAGCGAATCGAACGTGTCGAAATTCAGCGGATCACCCACGGCAATCATCAACCCGGTTTCCGATTCGGCGATCGGCACGACCTTGAAGCGCTTCGCGAGGTCCTTCGGAACGAGTTGGATGATCTCGTCGGCGACGGTGATCTGCGTCAGATCCACGAAGTCCATCGCCGCATGCGTGGCGAGCGCGCGGCTCACGTCTTCGTCGGTCACGATCCCCTGTTCGATCAGCGTTTCGACGACGGTCGATTCGCCTTTGCGCTCGGACTTCGCGCGGGTGAGTTGCGCCTTTGTGATCAGGCTGGTCTCGACGAGGATGTCGAGGATGTAGTCTTCGTTCTGAGCCAAGAGGGAGGAATGGGGTTGATCAGCTCCGGACGCAGGGCGCGGAATACGCGACAACCCTGCCTCCATCGCCGGGGGGCTAAGTAACGGAGCACGCCGCAAAGTGTCAAAGCCCAACGCGGAAAAAACGGGCGTCACTCGCGATCGAGGCGGAAACACTGGTTCCGCTCGCCCCCAGCATCAGGCGTTCCTCTCGGCTTCAATCAGGCCGCCCCCTGATCGCCAATTTGAAACCAATTCGTTACTTGATTCGATTATCTCCCCATGACCGCCTTAATCGTCTTTGTCGCCGTAGTCCACTTGGCGGGTATTTTCATTCTCGTCGTCGGACGGTCCAGGGCGCCATTCGGCTACGAAGATAAAACGGGATTTCACGCCGGCCCCGAGCCGCGGCCGAATCAGAACAACGCCGGATCGCCGTAGAGGCTGAAGCCCGAAGAACGCGTGATCTTCACCTCGAAGATCTCGCCGATGTGGCGTTCGCCACCTTCGAAAATCACGATCTTGTTCCCCCCGGTGCGCCCCATGAGCGTGGCGTCGTTCGTCCGGCTCACGCCCTCGCAGAGGATCTCCACCCGCTGGCCGACGAAGACTTCCGCCCGGGCCTTCGCCAGATTGTCCACGACGCGCAGCAGATCCTGGTTCCGTTCCTCTTTCACGGACTCGGGCACCGGGCCGTCCAGCGTGGCAGCGGGTGTGTCGCGGCGCGGGGAGTAGCGGAAAATGAAGGCGTTATCGAACCCGACCCGTTGGTAAAGTTCGCGCGTCGCGGCGTAATCGGCGTCCGTCTCGCTGGGGAAACCCACGATCACATCCGTGGTCAGCGCGATGTCCGGCCGCGCGGCGCGGAGCTTTTCCGTGAGGGAGAAATACTTTTCCGCCGTGTAAGCGCGGTGCATCGCCTTCAGAATTCGGTCGCTGCCGCTTTGGAGCGGAAGATGCGCGTGCGGCATCAGCTTCGGCAGCTCGGCGAAGGCGTCCACCAGATCGTCGCGGAAGCCGACCGGGTGGGGTGACGTAAAGCGCAGCCGCTCCAGTCCCGGCACCGCGTGGACCGCTTCGAGGAGCTGCACAAAGGGGCTCTTCGTCCTTTTCTTCATCCTCGTCTTCATCCCGCCGTCCGGGAAAAAAGATGAAGACGAAGAAACCGACGAAGAGACTTCGATCGTGGGAAACTCATGCCGGCCGTAAAGATTCACGATCTGCCCGAGCAACGTCACCTCCTTCACCCCGCGCGCGACGAGTTCCTCCACCTCGCGCACGATCTCCTCGATCCGCCGCGAACGCTCCGCGCCACGCGTGCTCGGCACGATGCAAAAGGTGCAGTGCATATTGCACCCCTGCATGATCGAAACGAATGCCGTCGCCTGCCGCGCCTTCAGCACATGCTCGCGGATCGTTTCCTGCGAGCCCGCCTCTTCCTCCACATCCACGATCGAGTAGCGCGCGTCATCCATCAGCCGCTCGCGCAGCGCCCGCTTCCGCTCGATCAGCTCGTCCACATACTCCGCCACCTTGTGAAATTTCTGCGTCCCCACCACTAGATCCACGTGCCCGATGTCCCGCGTTAGCTCCTCCCCGCGCGATTGCGCCATGCAGCCCAGGAAGCCGAAGATCATCTCCGGTTTGTTTGCCCGCAGCCGGCCGAGCAGCCCCATTTTCCCGAGCGCCTTTTGCTCCGCCATGTCGCGCACCGAGCAGGTGTTCAGCAGCACCACATCCGCCTCGCGTTCCTCCGGCGTCATCTCGTAGCCACGCGCCACCAGCATGCGCGCCACCTGTTCGCTATCGCGCTCATTCATCTGGCACCCGTAGGTTTTGAGAAAGACTTTCGGCATCGGGAAAAGGGGCGCGGAAACTAGCGCGGAAGCAGCGTGGCGTCGAACATTCTTCCGACGAGTCGCCAGGCCGCCAGACTTCACGATTCCACTCGCCGCGGAAGCCTGCTTTAACCCGCGTTCGATGTCCGACCTGAATCACCTCCTCGCGAACAACCGCGCCTGGGCCGAGGAAATCAAAACGCGCCAGCCCGATTTCTTCAGCACCCTCGCGAAGCAGCAGAACCCTGAATATCTCTGGATCGGCTGCTCGGACAGCCGCGTCCCGGCGAACCAAATCACGGGCCTGATGCCGGGCGAAGTTTTCGTCCATCGCAACATCGCCAACGTCGTCGTCCACACCGACCTGAATTGCCTCTCCGTCATCCAGTTCGCCGTGGATGTGATCAAGGTGCGCCACGTTCTCGTCGTCGGGCACTACGGTTGCGCCGGGGTCAAAGCCGCGCTGATCAATCGCCGCGTGGGCCTCGCCGACAATTGGCTGCGCCACATTCAGGATGTCCGCCTCAAGCACGCCGATCTCATCGAGGAATTCCCCGAAGACCAGCGCGCCGACCGCCTCACGGAGCTCAACGTCATCGAGCAAGTCGTCAACGTCGCCCAGACGACGGTCGTTCAGGAAGCGTGGGCGCGTGGCCAGGAACTCACCGTCCACGGCTGGGCCTACGCCATCGCCGATGGCCTCATCCGCGACCTCGGCATGACCGTCGTGCAGCCCGAAGCGCTCGCCGCCGCGCAGCTCGCCGCCGTCGCCGCCGTGCGACGATCGATCAACGGCTGACGCCGTCATTGCCACCGCGCGCAAAACCGTCGAAGCTCCCCGCGCCTTGGAAACTGCCGCCGCCCCGCTGCTCTTCGACTCCGCGTTTCTCTCGAAACTCGAACAGCTTTATCTCCTTTCGAAAAAGCTCTTTCGCGGCGAGCACCACGCCGAACGCAAGAGCCGCCAGACCGGCTCCAGCCTCGAGTTCGCCGACTACCGCAACTACACCCCCGGCGACGACCTCCGTTCGATCGACTGGAACATCTACGGCCGGCTCGACCGCCTCTTCATCAAGCTCTTCGAGCAGGAGCAGGACCTGCACATCTACTTCCTCGTCGACGCCAGCGGCTCCATGCGCTGGCAGCCGGAGAATGCGCCGCACCTCAGCAAATTCGATCAGGCGCGGAAGATCGCCGCTTCGCTCGCCTACATCGGCCTCGCCAATCTCGACCGCGTCAACATCCACTACTTCGGCGCCAATCTGATTGGCGACATGGGCCTCTCGCGCGGTAAGAGTCAGTTTCACAAAGTGCTCGAATTCCTCCGTCGCTCGCCGGATGCCGCGGCGCAGACTTCACTCCTGCCGAGCCTGCGCACCTTCGCCGCGCGGATGAAACGCCGCGGCCTCGTCTTCGTCATCAGCGACTTCTTTGATCCTGCCGGCTACGAGGAAGCGCTCGGCATTCTGCGCTACAACCACTTCGACCTCCACCTCATCCAGGTCCTCGACCCCGCGGAAATCAACCCCACGCAAACCGGCGACCTCCGCCTCATCGAAGCCGAGAGTGGCGAAGCCTACGAAGTCACCGCCAATGAATCGCTCCTCCGCCAGTATCGAGCCGAAGTCACCCGCTTCCTCACCGGCCTGAACTCCTTCTGCACTGAGCGCGGCATCGGCTACGCGCAGGCCCTCACCGACGTGTCGTTTGAAGACCTCGTCCTCCGCGTCCTCCGCGATGGGAGGATCGTGAAATGAAAAGACAGGAGACAGGAGTCAGAAGTCAGAAGTCGGGAGCGGGACCGAGTGCCACCCTCCGGCTTCAGAATTCTGTCTCCTGTCTTCTGTCTCCTGTCTCCCCATCCGCCCCATGACCTTCCTCGCCCCATGGGCCGTCTGGTTCGCCCTCGGCATCCCGATCATCGTGATGCTCTACCTGTTGAAGCTGAAGCGTCGGCCGCTGGCGGTCTCGACGCTGATGTTCTGGCAGCGCGTCATGGAGGAGAGCCGCCGCCGTGCCTTCTTTCAGAAGCTGCGCAATCTCTTCTCGCTGCTGCTCCATCTTCTCATCTTCGCGCTCATCCTTGCCGCGCTCGCCAAGCCGGTCTTCGATCGCGCCGTCCGCGAAGGCAGCTCGACCGTCCTCATCATCGATACGCGAGCCCGCATGCAGGCTCGCGAAGGAAGTGAATCCCGCCTCGACCTCGCGAAGAAACTCGCCGCCAACACTCTCGGCAACGCTACCGCCGGCCGCCCGCTCGCGATCATTGCGATGCACCGCGCACCGGTCGTCGTCACTCCATTCACGACCGACGAAAAGGAACTCCGCGAATCCCTCGCGGCAGTCCAGCCCACCGATGCCACCGGCGAACTGCAGCCCGCCGTCGACCTCGCCGAACAACTCCTCGCCTCGCGGGAGGGAGCAAAGCGGATCGTCGTTTTGACCGGCGGCAAAGCGGACCTCGCGAATGTGAAACCCGGAGTGGAGATCCGCACGGTCGGCACCGCGCACGACAATCTCGCGATCACCCGCTTCGCCACCCGTCCGCTGCTCAACTCACCGCAGACCAGCGAAGTCCTGCTCAGTGTCGCCAACTACGGCGCGAACGCCGCGACCACGAACCTCGAGCTTTCCCTCGACGGCAAGCTCCTCGACGTCAAACCGCTCACCCTCAAGCCGGGCGAAACCGCCGTGCAGGTTTTCCCCACTGTCCCGCGCAACACCGCCAGCTCTCGCGGCTGGCTCACCGCGCGTCTCGACACCCCCGACGCGCTGCCCGCCGACAACGTCGCCTACGCCGTCCTCCCGCCGCAGCAGGCGCGCCGCGTTCTGCTCGTCACGAAGGGCAATTGGTTCCTGGAAAAGATGCTCGCCGCCGATCAGTCGCTCACCTTCGAACTGCTCGCACCCGATGCGTTCCAGCTCTCGCTTGCGGAGAAATTCGACGCCGTGATTCTCGACGCCGCGCTCCCCGCCGGATTCGATCTCGCCACTGCTGCGGGCAATTTTTTCTTCATTAAAAAGACCCCATTTGCCGAGGTCGGCATCCCGCTCGATCAGCCCCTCCTTTCCGAAACGAGCGACCGTCACCCCGCGCTGCGGCTGGTCAATCTGCGCAATGTCACCGTCGTCCGCGCCACCGCGCTCGTCGATCCGCCGACCGGCGGCGACTGGCGATTCGAGAGCGTGATCAAGAGCTTCGACCATCCGCTGATGATCGTCGGCGAGCGCCGCAATCAACGCCTCGCCGCGCTCGCACTCGACCTCACCGATTCCGATCTCCCGCTCCGCGTCGCCTTCCCGCTGCTGATGTCGAACACGATCCAGTGGCTCGCTGGCGCCGCCACTCCGCAGATGCCCTCACTGCCCGCTGGCGAAACCTTCCCACTCACCGCCGAGCAATCCGTTTGGCCGCAGCCGCTGACGAAAGTCGCCGCGCTGCAAAAACCCGCTGCGACCGAACTCACCCGCGGCGTTTTCCAACCGCTCACGAACGGCTACTACCTGCTCAACGAACGGGAAACTCCGAGCTGGCTTGCCGTGAATACCTTCAGCGAAGCAGAGTCCGACCTCCGCACCGCTCCGCCCGCCGGCACCGCATCGACCTTCCCGCGCCTCGCCGCGGCCAGCTTTTCTGGCTGGCCCCTCTGGCAATACCTCGCGCTCGCCGCATTGCTGCTCTTCACGTTGGAGTGGTGGCTCTTTCACCGGAGGCGCACGGAATGAGAACGATGTGGGACAGGCATCCTGCCTGTCGCGATGGGCATCTTGCCCAAAACCCCAGCTACGGGCAAGATGCCCGCTGCGACAGGCAAGATGCCTGTCTTACATGATCGAGTTCGCCCATCCCTGGTTTCTCGCGCTCGCCGGCCTGCTCCTGCTGTTGCCGCTCTTCGCGCACCGATCGCTCGCCGACCTGACGCCCGCTCAGCGGCGCATCTGCGGGCTGCTCCGCGCCGTCATTCTGCTCCTGCTCATCGGCGCGCTCGCCGCGCCACGCTGGCTGCTCCCGTCGCGCGAACTCGCCGTCCTCTTCGCCATCGACGACTCCGCCAGCATCTCGCCCGGCGCGCGGGAAGAGGCGCGCAGTTTCCTCACCTCTGCGCTCGCCGAGAGCAGCAGCAGCGACACGGTGGGCGTCATCGGCTTTGCCAAAGCATCCGCGCTCTGGCAACCGCCCGCGCCCGGCCTGAAGCTCGCGCCGCAGTGGCCCGCGCTGCCCGACCGCAAAGCCACCTCACTCGCCGGCGCCATGGAATTCGCCAGCGCGATTTTTCCCGCCGGCCAGACCCGCCGCCTCGTGCTCGTCACTGATGGCAACGACACCACCGGCCAGGCGGCCGAAACCGCCGCGCGGCTCGCCGGCAGCGGCATCCAGCTTTTCACCGTCCCACTACACAACGCCTCCGCCCCCGAAGTCCTCGTCGAGCGCGTGGAGATTCCGCGCCGCCTCAAGCAAGGCGAGAGCTTCGATCTGCGCGCCCATTTGCGGTCGAACATCGAGACCACCGCGAAGGTGAAGCTCTACCAAAACCAGTTCCTCCTCGAACAGCGCGACGTAACCTTGAAGCCGGGCGACAACGAATTCCTCGCCGCCAATCTCCGCGCCGAGGGCAATTTCATTTCCTACGAAATCGAAGTAATCCCCGCGCAGGACACCGCGCTCGAAAACAATCGCGGCGTCGCCACCGCCAGCCTCAAAGGCCAGCCGCGCGTGCTCGTCGTCGATTCCGCCGAAACAAAATCCCGCCCGCTCGCCGACTCGCTGCGCCGCGAAAAAATCCTCGTCGATACGCGTCCCGCGAGCGGCGTGCCGCGCACGCTCGAAGATTTGCAGCAATACGATCTCTTCCTCCTCAGCGACGTCCCCGCGCTCGGACTTCCCCGCGAGCAGATGGAACTCTATCGCCGCTGGGTGCAGGATTTCGGCGGCGGCTTCGCGCTGATCGGCGGCGAGAACAGCTACGGCGTCGGCGGCTACTACCGCACGCCCATCGAGCAAATGCTGCCCGTCCGCATGGAGCACGAGGATCGTCTCGACACGCCGAGCGTGGCGCTGCTCGTCGTGCTCGACCGCTCCGGCTCGATGTCCGCGCAGGTCGGCGGCGTGACCAAAATGTCGCTCGCCGATCAGGGCGCCGTTTACGCCATGAACGTACTTCAGCCGCGCGACTACTTCGGCGTCACTGCCGTCGATACCCGCCCGCATGTCGTCGTGCCAATCGCTCCGGTCGGATCGAAGAGCGGGGCCGAACAGAAGATCCTCAGCATCACCGCCGGCGGCGGCGGCATTTACATCTACACCTCGCTGCTCGACGCCTTTCAGCAGCTCCGCGACATCCCCGCGCGGATCAAGCATCTCATCCTTTTCTCCGACACCGCCGACGCCGAGGAAAAGGCGGCGGGCGAAATGGGCGACGGCGCGCGCGGCATGGGCACGTCCTTCGATGTCGCGTCCGCGATGCTCTCGGCCAAGATCACCACCTCTGTCGTCGGCCTCGGCACTGAGCAGGACAAGGACACCGCATTTTGCCGCCAGCTCGCCGAGCGCGGCGGCGGCCGCTTTTACCTCACCAGCGACGCCACCACCTTGCCGCAGATCTTTGCCACCGAGACGATGAAGGTCGCCCAATCCAGCCTCATCGAGGAGCCGTTCCTCGCCGTGCCGGCGAAGGCGAGTCCGATCACCGCCGGCGTCGATTGGAAAAGCTCGCCGCTGCTCCTCGGCTACAACGCGACCAAACCCAAACCCACCGCCGACCTGCTCCTTACCACCGAGCGCGGCGAACCGCTCCTCGCCACCTGGCGCTACGGCCTCGGCCAGACTGCTGCCTTCACGAGTGACGCAAAAGCGCGCTGGGCCAGCGAGTGGATCCAGTGGCCGGGCTACGGGAAATTCTGGTCACAGCTCGTCCGCACCCTCATGCGGAAAAGCGATCAGGCGAGCTTCGAAGTCACGACGAAGGAAACCGGCGATCGGCTCGATCTCGCGATCGACGCCCTCACGCCCGACGGCGCGTTTCGCAATCAACTCCCGATCACCGTCAACGCACTGAAACCCGACGGCACCACGCAAACCACCACCGCGCGGCAGGACGGCCCCGGCAGTTACCGCGCGACCCTCGACCTGCCCAGCGAAGGCACCGCGGTGATCTCCGTGAATTCGCCCGACCTTCCCGATGGCGGGTACGTCTTCGGCGAAACGCGCAGCTACCCGCGCGAGTTTCTGAGCACGGAGACGAACGAGCCGCTCCTCCGCCAACTCGCGCAACTCGGCGAAGGGAAATTTGCGCCCACGCCCACGGAAATCTTCAGCCGTCCGCAGCGCGCGTCGATGCACCGCCGCGACCTCTCGCCGTATCTGCTCATGGCCGCGCTCGCTTTGTTCCCGCTCGATATCTGGCTCCGCCGCCGGAGCTGGCGGTAAGACGCCGCGACAAACCTATCGCGTTGCCCGCGCGGGTCGGCTGCCGGCAAAAAAAAGCTGTCATCCTGAGCGCAGCGCCGGTGGGCGAAGGTGGTTCGGCGCGCAGTCGAGCTGAGTCTTCGAGACAGCCGAAGGCAACGACCTCTCGCATCCTCTGCCCGCAGAGAAAAATGAGGTCCTTCAACTCCGCGCTGCCCTGCACACCCAAAAAATCCCAACCACCCACCGCGCATCGCTCCGCTCAGGATGACAGGTTTTTTTTGCTGGGCGCTCCCGCGCCACTCCGCACACCGCGCCTCTACCGCCCCGCCGCCACTTCCTCCGCGTGTTCCTTGAACAACTCCCGGATCACCTCCTCCACCGGCGGCTCCTGCACGCTGATGTCCGTCACGTTGCACGTCGTGAGCAGCGCGCGGCATACGTCGCTGACCTTGGCGCGAAGCACCTTCAGCCGCACGGTTTGCGGTGTCTGTTCGAGCACTTCACCAAGCTCGGCGAACGCTACCGTCGCCGGCTGACCAAACGTGAGGTCGAGAATTTTGTGCGTGGCAAAGCGGTCGATGATCGCGTCGAGCGGGCCGTCGAAGAAGATCCGCCCGTGATCGATGATGATCACACGCTGACACAGCTCCTCGATGTCCTGCATGTAGTGGCTCGTGAGCATGGTCACGATCTGGTGATCACTGTTGTAGCTGCGGAGAAACTCCCGGACTTTTTTCTGCGAGGTCACGTCCAGCCCGATCGTCGGCTCGTCGAGAAAGAGCACCTTCGGCGAATGAATCAGCGCGGCGATCAGCTCCATCTTCATCCGCTCGCCGAGACTCAGTTCGCGCACCATAACGTCCAGCTTGTCCTTCACATCGAGCAGCTCCGTGAGCCCGCCGACGATCTCGCGAAACTTCGCCGGCGCGACGCCGTAGATCGCGCGGTTCAGCTCCAGAGATTCGCGAGCGGGCAGGTCCCACCAGAGCGCGTTCTTTTGCCCCATGAGCAGGGAAAACTGCCGCTTCATTTCGTCCTTTCGCTCCCACGGCGTGAAGCCGAGCACCTTCGCCGTGCCGCTCGTCGGATTGAGCAGACCAGACAGCATCTTGAGCACCGTCGTCTTGCCCGCGCCATTCGGCCCGAGGAAGCCGACGAACTCGCCCTCTTCGATGGAAAACGTCACATCCGCCGCCGCGCGCGTGTCTTCGTATTCGCGGTGGCCGAGGCCCTTGATCGCCCCCCAGAGGCCCGGCGCCTTTTTGTAGGTGCGGTAGACTTTGGTCAGGCCGTGGGTTTCGATCGCGCTCATGGGTGCAGGCTGGAGATAAATCCGAAATCCGAAACTCGAAATCCGAAACAATTTTCAAAAGGTGTGAGGCTTCAAACGGTTTTGGCGGCGTTTCTCCTCTTTTCCTCCTTTCACTTCTTTCGAACTTGTTTCGGATTTCGGATTTCGGATTTCGGCCCGGCCTGCTTACCTCCCGTCGTGCCCGACAGCTACGCCCAGCAACTTTCCGAAACTCCCCCCACGCCCTTCGACATCTCGTTGCGGCCGCCGATGTTCAGCGAATTCGCCGGGCAGGAGAAGGTGTGCCAGCGGCTCGAACTCATGGTCGAAGCGGCGCAACAGCGCGGTGACGTGCTCGAGCACATCCTGCTCAGCGGTCCGCCCGGTCTGGGCAAGACGACGCTCGCCTACATTCTCGCCGGGGCCATGAAGGTGAACATCAAATCGACCAGCGGGCCGACGATCGAGAAAGCCGGCGACCTCGCCGGACTGCTCACCACGCTAGAGCGCGGCGACGTGCTCTTCATCGACGAAATCCACCGGCTCTCGCCGACGATCGAGGAATACCTCTATCCAGCGATGGAGGACTACAAACTCGACATCATCATCGACCAGGGACCGAACGCCCGGAGCGTGCGGCTGAACCTGCCGAAGTTCACCATGATCGGCGCCACGACCCGCGCCGGCATGATCAGCGCACCGCTGCGGACTCGGTTCGGGATGAATTGCCGGCTCGATTATTACGGCGCGGATGAGCTGCAAAAAATCGTGATTCGCAGCGCGGGGCTGATCGGGATCGAGATCGACGAACCCGGCGCGCTCGAGATCGCCGCCCGCAGCCGCGGAACCCCGCGCATTGCCAACAATCTCCTCCGCCGCGTGCGCGACTACGCGCAGGTCCGTGCCGACGGCCACATCACCCGCGAGGTCGCCGACGCCGCGCTCACGCTTCACGACATCGACCGCGACGGCTTCGATGAAATGGACAAACGCATCCTCGAAGCGCTCGTCCTGAAATTTGCCGGCGGCCCCGTCGGGCTGAACTCGCTCGCCGTCGCCATCGGCGAAGACGCCGGCACCCTCGAAGACGTGAACGAGCCGTATCTCATCATGCAGGGCTATATCAAACGGACCGCACAAGGTCGCGTCGCGATGCCCGCCGCCTATCGCAAGCTCGGCCTGCGCGAGCCACGCCGCGAGGGCGAGCTGCCGCTTTGATTTGGAGAATGGCTCGATAACACAGGAGGACGGACCCCGCGCGGGCGGGCGTCTCCCACACGCTGTCATCCTGAGCGGAGCGCCGGCGGGCGAAGGTGGTGCGGTGCGGAGTCGAAGGACCTCTAACTTCTCTTCCGGGCGCAGGCGGGGAAAAATTAGAGGTCCTTCGACTGCGTTCCTCCCCACCTTCGCCCACGAGGAACTCCGCTCAGGATGACAGGTGTCTTTTGGAAACGCTTCGCGAAGATCAATGCACTCACGGTCTGCCCGCGAATTGCGGATGCGCCCCGAGCCGCTCCCAGTCCTCCACCGCGATCGGCCCCGCGCTGCCGCCATCTCGCAGCGGCGCGGCCGCCGTTGAGCGATGCACCCGCTGCAGCCACGCGCGATCCAGCGGAGCGGTGAGCAGATCCGCGTGGTTACTCGCCAGTGTCGTCTCCTCCTTCTCCCCCGTCGCCGCGCCGCGCCCGACGAAAAACCCGGCGAGCAGCAGCGTAACCCGTACGGCTGTCGAACGAGTATAATTCGACCACAGACAGCCGCGCTCGGGATCGAGCGAGCGAAACAACTCGGCGAAATGCTCCAGCGTCCACAGTTCCGGATTCGCCTTGGGCGAATACGGGTCGTATAGAATCGCGTGCGGCGCGGGCATTCCCTCGTGCAGCGTTCGGAAGTCTCCGACATGCAGATACCACTCCACCGCACCCGCAGTCGCGCGGCGGGAATCGAGAAGCTCCGCCACCGCCGCGCGATGGTCGGCGAGGTAGCCGAGCGCCGCCGCATTTTCCACTGCGAAGGCGAGCGGCGCCACGCTCACATCGAAACTATGGAGCCGAATCGTGGCCGCTGCTTCCCGGGACGCGAAGGCCTCCAGCACCGCCACCGCATTCGCCGCCGCACCGAGGCCCACATCCCAGATCACGAAATCCCCGCGCGTCGCCGCCGCCCGTTCCACCAACCGCTGCTGCTCGACGTGCAGCGTCCGCGCCTCCGCCATCGGTCCGATCACCGGATGAAACGTTTCTCCGTGCTCCCGCGAGCGCACGCTGCGCGCGCCCGAGGCGACGGTCACGATTTCATATTCATCCACGAGGTTCGACATGCGGTGAGCAATACCTCCGGCCGTGAAATCCACAATGCCAGCGGCTGCGTATATGATAGGTAGTCCCCAACGCACCGTGAACAATCCGCACCCCGCAGCCCTTCCCATCCCGCCGGAGGCACCCGTCATGGTGTTGCCCACGCTGCTCTTTCCGAATTCGCTGATGCCGCTCCACATCTTCGAACCGCGCTACCGTGCGATGCTCAACGCTGCGCTCGAAGCGGACCGGGTGTTTTGCATTGCGCTGATCAAGGAGGGGGTGGACGAGTGGCGCACGCCGGAGGATTTTCATCACATCGCCGGTCTGGGCCTCGTCCGCGCCTGCGTCGAGCGCGACGACGGCACCTCGCAGCTCGTCCTCCAAGGCCTGGCCCGCGTGCAATTTACCGATTTCGTGCAGGAAGATCCCTTCCCCGTTGCGCAGCTCCGCCAGCTCGATTCACAATCCGCTGGCGCCTTTGAATCAGAAGCGCTCACGGCCAAGCTCCTGAGTCTCTGCGCACAGCTTCGGGATCAGGGCCACGGCGTCCCGAAGACCCTCGACGATCAACTCGCTCAGATCGACAACCCCGACGTCCTTTCCGACGTGGTCGCCCACACGTTTCTCCGAGATCCCTTTCGCCGTCAGGCCGTCTTCGAAGAACTGCGGGTCGGCGAGCGCCTGCGCCTGCTGATCCGCCATCTCAGCGCGGAGATGGTGTAGGAAGAAACGGGTGCTTCCGCCGACGGTGAATGAGCCTCATTAGCCAGTCTCTGACGGGCTTCTCCGGGTTCCGGCAGACTTCCTTACGGAATCGTGATCTCGACCCGCCCACCCAGCATCGTACCGGGGAAGTAGCCCCAGGCGCGTTTCGTCTTTGGCAGGTAGACGCCGGTGCCTTTCACTGGCTTGGCGAGCGTGGGCACGGTCACAGTGAAGCTGAAGGTGCTGGCTTTCGGCTTGCCCGCTTTCCACGTCACGAGTGAGCCCGTGGGAACGGGTGGAACGCCGGCCGTGATCGTGAGGTTCGCCGCGGTTTCAGCGGAGGGCAGATTGCCCCCGGAGAGCTTCAATGTGCCGATTCCGGTGGGCAAAGGGACACTCCCGGTGACGCGGCTCCCATTGACGGTGAGAATGGTATCCACCTCGATAGGTTCGGTACCTTTGCTCCCGTCCTCGGGTTCCGGCTTGTACCAGATCATTTCACCCGTCACGTCACTGGCGGGCAGGTCCGCGGGAGTCAGCTCGCCGCCGATGCTTCCCGGGGGCTTGGTGCCCTTGGATTGCACCGCGTAGTAGGCGATGCCGTTGTTGTCGGTCATCGTCGTTCCGGCGCTGAATTTGTTGCCATCCGGCAGGACGCCTCGCAATTTCACGCTGCCATTTTTCGCGACGCTGACGGTGCCGTAGGCGCCCCCGAGCAGTTGCGAATCGATGCTGGCCAGAGCGACATTGAATTTCTCGGCTTTCGCCTTGGTCTTGATGGGATGCAGCACCCCCGAGATGTCGAAGACCGTAACCACAACGGTGCCTTCGTCGACATCGGGGCTGCGCGAGACTTCGATGTCGTCGAGAACGCGCGTGGTGACGGCGATGGTGTTTTCATCGGCCGGGAAATTCAGGGCGCCGCTCGCCTGGCCGAAAAGGGTGATCGCCTTCACGGTGCCGCGGTTCTTGACGAGGGTGACGGTGGCCCAGCCGAAGAGGTTTCCCATCGCGTCGGTGAGGACTCCATTGTAGGTGCGCGGAGCGACGGCAGGCGTTCCGGCTGTAACGGTGACGGACCCCTGACGGACATCGACACCGTCATCGGTGATGTAGGTGAAGATGCCGGTGAAGCCTTCGGGAATGAAGAGCGCGCTCCCGTCGGTCGTGACTTCTTCCGCGCTCACGTCGGTGATGACGAGGCGCATGCCGCTGGAGGCGATATCATTGCCGAGCGGGTTAAAGCGGGTGGGACCGCGGGTGGTGACGACGATGTCATCGGTCTGCGGGAGGAATCCTTCACCGGTCAGGTCCAGGTCGAAGCTCGGCGTTTCGGGGTCGTCGCTGATGATGTGCAGGACGTCGGTCGACGAATCCCCGCCAAGTGGCGTGTAGGTGACCTCAAGGATCACGGTGCCGGCCTGGGGGATCGTGCCTTGGGGATTCTTCGTCACCACGAACTCGGTCCCATCGTCAAACATTGTGGTGTAGAGGAGAGGGACCTCGCCGAGGTTCCGGAGCAGCACCGTGCGCGTGACCGGAACGCCGACCGGCGAGCCGCCGAACTCAAGCAACGACGCATCCTCCGTGATCGTGCCGACGGGGCTCTCCACCTGGATCTCCGGGGGCTTAAGGCCGATGCCGGCGAGTTTGACCTCGAAGGATGCAATGGCGGGATCGTCGCTTTCGATGTGCAGCATGTCTTCGACGGGCTCCGCGACGTCGGGCTCAAAGGTCAAGGTGACCATCACGGAGCCCGAACCGGGGATGGTCCCCGCGTCGTTGACCGTGGCGCTGAAGGCGGTGCCCGACACGAAGGAAGTGGAATAAGTCAGCGGCTGGCTGCCAAGATTGCGCAGCACGATCGTCGTCGACGTTGCGCCGCCTACCCTCACGGAAGCGAAAGTCACGGTGCTGGCCTCGTCGGCCACGACGGTGCCGGGGGGATTCTCGACCACCAGCGCGGGGACGGTGGCCCAGACGACGAGACCCGCCACGGATGTCATACCGTCGTCGATTGCTCCGAACGAAGTGGCCTGGCCGGTGGCGAGATTAACGCGATAGATCCCAGTCACGCTCGCGACGGTCGCCGCGAACCAGCCTTCGCCCGTGGATCCGATATTCGCCAACGGAACGGCGACGGGAGACGGAATGTCGAAGCCACCCAAGGCCGAGAAGGCCAAACTCGTGCCGCCCGGCGTCAGCGTGATCGCGACGGGATTCGTCTGCGTTCCTGCGTTGGGCGGATTCTGGATGGCGAGGGTGCCGCTGGTCGCGTCGAGGGTGTAGAGCGTGGTCGGTCCGGCCGGGCTGGTGAGCGCCTGCGCGAAGCTATTCGTGTAGGCCGCGCCGGTCGCGCCGGCGATGCCGCCAGACGGGCCGGTCTGCACGCCGTCGGGGTTGATCCCATTCGTTGGGTTGTTGTCGGAGTCCACGGGCGTGCCGTCCTGTGGATTCACGCGGAAGTTCAAGCCATTCCCGGCGATCACGCGGATCAGATCGGTGGCGGGATTGAAGTCGAAGCCGTAGCCGGTGTTCGCGGGGTTTGGAAATCCCACCGGGTTTGCGGCGCCATCGACGAAGGCGATCCCACCCTCGGTGCCCACCACCACCGCTTCGCCGGAATCCGGGTCGATCAAATAGAGCGTTCCATTTTTCGCGTTCGTGTCGATCCCGAGGGCGTAGAGCTGGCCGGTCTGCGGGCGGCCATCGATCCCGACCAGAGTCTCCCCCGCGGAGACGCCGGAGAGCGTGACGGAGGTCGTGGTCGCCGGATCCGCCGGGTCAAAGCTGAGCAACTCGGTGCCATCCGCAGAAAGCGCAATGGCGGCCCCAAGCGTGGTGACGACCGCGGAACTCCGCACGGCGAGACCAATCGTGCCCCACTGAGCAGCCTCCCCGCTGCGCAGGTCCACGCCGTAGAGCCCCGTGACGCCCGCCACGCTCGCCACGAGCAGGCCCTTCCCGGCGGTGACGAGCTGATTGCTCACCAGGGTATTGATCTCCGGAGGAATATCGAAACTCGCTCGGGAAAAAACCAGCGGAACGGCGCCGATCGCCACCGTCCCGACGAGCGACTGCGCGCCCGTAGCCGGGCTCTGGATGGAAAGCGATCCGCTGCCGGCATCCACCGTGTACTGGGTGGTCGCGGCAGCGTTCGGCTCGTTGTTCGAGAAGGCGGTCGCGCTCGCGGTCGCCGCCAGTTTTGTGGTGGCGTTGGTGATCGGTCCGTCGGGGTTCGTGCCGGCCACGATCCCGTCCGTGAGCCCTGTGTTATCGCCATCCTCGGGCTCACCGGTATTCGGATCGACCCGGAAGTTCAGGCTGCCGGCCACCACTCGCACGCGATCATCGGTCGGATTGAAATCGATGTCCCAGTCCACCGTGGCCGGATCGGGAAAACTCACCGCCGTCGCGCCATCGGTCGTGAACGCAATCGCCGACGCCCTGCCGACGGCCGCGGCGAAACCGCTCTCCGGCGCGAGGTGGTAGAGCGTCGCCTTCCCGGCCGAGGCATCCACTCCCAATGCATAGAGCCGCTGGTTCAGCGGACGCACGTCGATCGCCACGAGCGTTTCGCCCGCCGTCACGCCCGCGATCATCACCGGCGTGGTGGTGATCAATCCCGCTGTGGTGCTCGCAAGCGGCGCGTCTGCGGACGTGGTGGCGAGAGCGCCGGTCTCAGTGAGCAAATAAATCGTCTGCGCGCCCGCGGGCCGGGACAGCAAGCCCGCCGACACCAGCGCGAGGAGAAAAACTACCGCCCGCGACATTCGGATCCCGGCCCAGAAACTTGTCGCCGGCAGCGTTGGGACAATGGACGACGGGAAAAAATGTATCGATAAAGAATCCATGGTATCTCGGATAAAACGGGAGCGAGGAAAAAAGGTTGCGTGCCTCGGATGAGGCGAATCGAGAAAGCGGGTCGGGAACGAAGCCAAGGCCGCGCGCTTCTCGTGATTGCCTCAAGGAGGCCAGCGGAAAATTGATAATCACTCCAAACCCCACCGGCGAGCATTAACTCTCCAAAATTCCGCATCATGCGCCGGGCATGGGCTCTCGCGGACGCACCGTCGGCCGCCGCGCCGTCCCAACTTGGCGCTGGCTCTCGTTCGTTGCACTCCTATCATTCGCGACCCATGAGCGATCTCAGCACCCTTTTGCATTCCGCAGTCCAGAGCGGCCACCTGCTGCAGAGCAGCGCCACGAATATCCACCAGATGCTCGCCCGGAGCGATTCCGCAGTGGTCCACCAGAGCATCGCGGAGTTGGTGGACACCGGAGCGTGGGAGGAGCTGAATGATCGCTTCTTCAAGACGCTCGCCTTCGGCACCGGCGGACTCCGCGGCCGCACGATCGGGAAGGTGGTGACCTCCGCCGAGCAGGGCGCGCCGCAGCCGCTGGACCGCCCCGAGTTCCCCTGCGTGGGGACGAACTCGATGAATTTCTACAATATCAGCCGCGCCACGCAGGGCCTGGTGGCCTACTGCAAGGAATACTTCGCCAAGAACAAGCTGCCGGGTCGGCCGAAGATCGTCATCGCGCACGACACCCGGCACTTCTCGCGGGAATTTGCGGAATACACGGCGAAGATTGCGACCGAACTGGGCTGCGATGCCGGGCTCTTCGCCGGACCGCGCTCCACGCCGCAGCTTTCCTTCGCGGTGCGACACACGAATGCGACCGCGGGCATCGTGATCACGGCCTCGCACAATCCCCCGCACGACAACGGCTACAAAGTTTACTTCGACGACGGCGCGCAAGTGGTCGAGCCCCACGCGAGCGGGATCATCCAGAAGGTCAATCTGGTGCAATCCGACGATTACTCGGCGGCGGGCGAACGCGGCGAACTCATCGTGCTCGGCGAGGAGATCGACCACGCTTACATGACGCGCCTGGAGACCCTCGTGCTCGATCGCGCGCTCGTCGCGGCGGCGGCGAAGAGCGGGCTGAAGATCGTCTTCACCTCGATCCACGGCGTGGGCGGCGTGATCGTCAAGCCGATGCTGGACCGCCTCGGTTTCACCTATCTCACCGTGCCGGAGCAGGAGGTGTCCGACGGGCGCTTTCCGACCGTGAAGTCGCCGAACCCGGAAAATGCAGAGGCGCTTTCGAAAGCCGTCGAGTTGGCGAAGAAGGAAAATGCGGACCTCGTGATCGCCACCGATCCGGACTGCGATCGCATGGGCGTGGCCGTGCGCAATGCGGCCGGCGAAATGGAACTGCTCACCGGCAACCAGATCGGCTCGCTGATCGCCGCGTCTCGGGTGAAGCGCCTGATCGACCAGGGCGTGATCACGCCAACGAACCGCGCGAGGTGTGTGATCGTGAAAACGCTGGTCACCACGGATTTGCAAAAGGCCATCGCCGCCAAACACGGACTGCGCTGCGTGGAGACGCTCACCGGTTTCAAATACATCGGCCAAAAACTCGGGAAGTACGAGAACGAGCTGCCCGCGGACGTGCGCGAACGCTACCGCTCGATGCCGGAGGAGCAGACGCGCACCCAGCGGCTCGCGTTGTCGAGCTTCTACGTGTGCGGCGGGGAGGAAAGCTACGGCTACAGCGCGGCGGATTTCGTCCGCGACAAGGATGGCAACGGTTCGGTGGTCGTCTTCGCCGAAGTGGCGGCGTATGCGAAATCGCGCGCCCTGACGCTCGACCAGTATCTCGATGAGATCTACGCGGAGTACGGCTTCTATTTTGAGCAGAATGGATCGCTGACTTTCGAAGGCGCAGATGGCGCGGCGAAGATTCAGCGGCTCGTGGAATCCTATGCGTCGCAGCCCCCGGCGAAGGCGAATGGCGAACCGGTGACCGCGACGCGGAACTTCGCCACGGAAGAATTTCTCGACTCGGAGGGCGACCACCTTCCGCGAGAAAAGATGCTGATGATCGAACTCGCCGGCGGCGGGCGGATCGCGGTGCGTCCATCGGGCACCGAGCCGAAGATCAAATTCTATCTCTTCGCGCAACGCGCGCCGGAGGCGGGAAAATCCTTTACCGCGGCGGAACTGGCGACCATCAAGGCCGAAGTGCGAGATGGCCTGGCGCAGCTCTGGACGTGGATCCAGAGCGATGTTGCCATCCGCCTCGGCACCTAGAAACGATTCAGCGATCCCCCCCACAAGTATGAGCGACAAAGACATCAACCTCGACGGCGGCGAAATCTCCGTCATCAAGGCGATCGGACTCTCCGGCACGGAACTCAACGGCGAGGACCTCATGAAGAAGGTGCCCGACCAGGAAGCGGCCGAGTTGATCGAGACACTCCAGGGACTGATTATGATGGGCTACGTGGAATGCGACGGCGGAGCGCTGCACGATATCGAGACTTTCAAGCACTACATCTTCCGCGTAAACTCAGGCTACTCGAAGGACCTCCGCGACGCCCTGAATCCGCAACGCGCCGAGCCGAAGAGCAAGCGCATTCGGCGCGAGTAGTTCAGCGCGAAGCGCTCCCAAAAAAAGCACTGTCATCCTGAGCGAAGCTCCGGTGAGCCAGCGGGCGGAGCGCAGTCGAAGGACCTCTCATCAATCCCTGCTGCCGCGTGACACCTGCGCCGACTGATTCCCCACCTGCCCGCCACGCCCTACTGCGTCGCCTGTGGCCGTGGTTCGCCTCAGTGCTCAGCGGCGCGCTCCTCACGCTATGCTACCCGCGTTTCGACCACGCCGGCATCGTCTGGTTTGCCCTCGTCCCGCTCATCTGCGCCACGTGGTTCCGCGACGCAGGCCGGCCGACGAAACGCTGGCGCGCCGCCCTGCGCGGGCTCGGTCCCGGCTACGTCACCGGGCTGGTGTTTTTCACCGCGACCTTTCACTGGCTCGGCAGTCTCGCGGAACTTTATCAGGACAAGCTGCTGCTCTCGCTGCCGCTTCTCGTCGCCCTCATCTTCGGCTTCTACACCGGCCTGTGGACGTGGTTCCTCGAGTTCACCATCCCGAGCCGAGAGGCTCGCCGTTTCCCGAACTCATGGCGCAATCTCGCTACCGGCGCGGCGGGCGCGAGCGTGTGGGTGATGCTGGAATGGACGCGCGGCTGGCTCTTCGGCGGCTTTGGTTGGAATGGGCTCGGCGTGGCCTTGCATCGCGATCTGGCGATGATCCAGATCGCCGAGATCACCGGCGTGTGGGGGCTGTCGTGGCTGATCGGGTTTGTGAATCTCATGCTCGTCATCGTGGTCCGCCGCGTGATCGGCGAACTCGGCCCGGTCTTTTTGAAGCGGGTGCGCTGGGAGTTCAGCATCAGCGTCGCGCTGGTCGTCGCGGTCTTTGCCTTCGGCGTGCGGACGCTGCTGAAAGGCGACGCGGGGCCCACCGTGCCGCTGCGCGTCGCGGCGATTCAGCCGAACATCCCGCAGCGCGAAAAATTCGATCCGCAATCCGAACAAAAAGTCCTCGAGACGCTCGGTCGGCTCACGGCGCTCGCAATGGTGGCCAAACCTCCACCGCAACTGCTGCTCTGGCCCGAAGCCTGCACGCCGCGCCCGGTCTTTGCCGATGAGGACACCTACCGCTTCGTGCTCGCACAGGCGCAGCGGGAAAACTTCGGGCTGATGCTCGGCTCGATCGACTTCGATCCCGCGACCGACGAGGACTTCAACATCGCCGCCCTCTTCACCGACTCGGGCGTCGACCAGCAGGTGTATCGGAAAATTCACCTCGTGCCGTTCGGCGAATATCTGCCGCTGCGTCCCGTCTTCGCGCCGCTGGTCGGGGCGCTGGTCCCCGGCGATTTCACGCCGGGTCGTGAATACAAGCTGCTACGGCTCCGCGATCCGGCCGTCGCACTCGCACCGCTGGTGTGCTTCGAGGATACGGTCGGCGATCTCACGCGGCGCTTCGTGGGGGCCGGGGCGCAGGTCCTCGTGAACCTCACCAACGACGGCTGGTTCGCCGATTCGCCGGCTGCCGAACAACAACTCGCAAATGCCCTCTTCCGCACCGTCGAGACGCGCCGGCCGCTGCTCCGATGTGGAAATACGGGCATGACCGGTTCAATCGACGCATTCGGTCGGCTCGCGCGATTTGATCGCACGGCGCGGGAGACGGTGCCGCGCGATGTCGTGCAGTTCCTGCGGCCATTCGAGGAAGGGTTTGTCTCCGGACAAATCGCGGTGCCCACGGCGGGTCGCATGACTTTCTACACCCGCCACGGCGACTGGCTCCCCCACCTGTGCGTCGCGCTCAGCGCGCTGGCGCTGCTCCGCGCAGCGCTCGCGCGGAAGCGCAACGCGAACCCTTAGCCGCGCCATCGACCTCCGGGTGGAGCACTCGACCCGAGTGCCATTGCCGGCGACTCGCCGGGAATGACAAGACGACGTCGATTGCGGAATGACTTTCACACGGCAATCGACGTTCTCTTGCCGGTGGCTGCGGCGAGTCGCCGCACCCAGCACTCGGGTCGAGTGCTCCACCCGGCACCGCCGTTAGACTGCCGCGAGCGACTTCCCCACGATCGCCATCGTCTCGCGCTGGCGCTGCTGCACGAACTCCCGCGCCTTCGCCGCCTTCGCTTTCGCCGCGACGGGATCTTTCGCCATCGCCACCACGGCAGGCACGATGCCGGGAATCTCCTCCTCCTTGTCCATGTCGAAAAGCCACTCGCCGAGTCCGATGTCGCGCCACATCAGCCCCTTGCTCGTCTGCTCCGCCCAGCGGCAGACGATCGCCGGGATGCCGTTGCCGATGCACATGATCGGGCTGTGCATTTCCGCACCGAAGAGCCCCGCACTGCGCACGTAGGTGCTGAGCGCTTCATCGGTGAGCCAGTATTTTTCCCGCCAGACCACACGCGGCTTCACATCGTCGGGCAGCTTGTCCACGAGCATCTCTTTGCCGAGTTTCATCTGACTCGCGTCCTCCGGGCATACGAGCACCTTCATCGGCGTCTGGCGGACCACCTCCACGATCGCCTGCCGCAGCGGCCCGAGGTCGTGCTCCTTCTTCGCTTCGTTGAGCGCGTGCTTCTTCTCATCGAATGCCGTGCCCGGCTTCATCTCCCAGTAAGGCGACATCCGCAGCCGCGGGATGCAGCAGAGAAACTTCCCCTCCTCCAGCCCGTGTAGCTGGAGGAAAGCGGTCGCCTTCGCGTCATCGCGCAAGTCGGTCCCAAATGCGCCGTCCGGACCGAACTCGATGATCGGCGCCGTGCATCCGCGCTGCTTCGCCAGCGCCATCGAGACGCTGTCGCGGAAGAATGCAAACTTTCCGCCGCTGAGCACGCGGATCGTCTCGGAGAGCGCGGCATCCGACGCGCCATCCAGCGCCGTCGAGCCGCGTTCGCTGAAGGTGATGCCGTAAATGCCGTAGGGTTTGCCCGTGGCCTGACTCCACTTCACCACGTCATTCTGCGCCACAAGCGACGGACCCGAGCCGTGAAGCAGGAAGTCACATTCCGCGAACGCGGTCTTCACCGCCTCACCTTGCACGATCTTCACCTTGGGAAAACGCCGTGCCAGCATTTCATCGACGCCGTTATCGATCTTGCTCGGCCACAGACGCACTTCCACGTCGGGCAGATGCCTTTCGAGCAAGGCGAGCACGCCCGGCGTGTGCGCGATGTCACCGATATTCACCGTCTGCCACGAAGAGCGGAGCAGCAGCCGGCGCGGACGGGATTCCGCGGCGCGGAGGGTGGTGGAGAGCGCGGCGGCGAGGGAGGATTGGAGGAAGTGGCGGCGATTCATGGGGCGAGTCATTGCGTTGTACAACGAGGTAGTCCGGAAAACAGAGAATTGGACAGCAGACTCCGGAAGCGCGAGCCGCGACTGAATACTCCGCATCCAATCCGCGTCGACGATACGAATCAATCAGCGGCGGTAGCGGTGCGATTCCGCGGAACCTGGCAATAAACCAGTGATGAGGTTCGAATCCTCAGCCGCCGACACTTTTTTGCGCGAAGCGGGCATCGGGAAAAACC
>JANPHH010000330.1:0-13690 GCA_031424375.1 Chthoniobacter sp.
CCATCGGGTAGCGACCCAACGCGAAGCGGCGTCCAAAAAAAACGCTGTCATCCTGAGCGAAGCGCCGCGTGGCGGGGGCGGGAATTTCGGGGGTGTGCTGGGCGGCGCGCAGTCGAAGGACCTCTCGCATCTCTGCTCGGCCCGGCTCCACCCCGGAAGAAAAGTTAGAGGTCCTTCGACTGCGCGCCGCCCGGCACACCCCCGAAATCTCCACCGCCCACCGCGCGGCGCTCCGCTCAGGATGACAGCGTTTTTTGGACGCCGCTTCGCGTTGGGTCGCTACCCGATGGTGGTGCGGAGCACTGTCGCCGCTTCGTCGCTGGGCCGCACGCTCGCGGCCAAATTGGCCGGGATGAGGAAAAATTCACCGCGCCGGAACTGACGGCCCCCGCATTCCACCGCGCCCTCGGCGACGCAGAAAATGCTGAAGCGTCCCGCGGCCACATCGCGCGCGCTGGTGAGCTGCCACTTCTCGACCCGGAAAAATTCGCAGGCGACGAGCGGGTCCGCATCCGGAGCATTCAGCGCGGGCTCGAAATCTTCGAAGTCGATCGACTGGAGCGATTCCTCGACGTGCAGGGCGCGCGGCTGGCCGTCGGCGCCGACGCGATTCCAGTCGAAGACGCGGTAGGTGGTATCGCTGTTTTGCTGCACCTCGAAAATGACATTGCCCGCACCGATGGCGTGAATGCGGCCGCTCGGGATGAAGATGGATTCGCCGGCCTTGATCGGGAGGTGGTGGATGAGTTCGGCGACGCGGCCTTCGCGCAGGGCCTGTTCGAAGTCGGTGCGGGTGACGCCACGCTTCAGCCCGGCGTAGAGGTCGCTGTCGAGCAGGGCATCGAGGACGTACCACATTTCGGTTTTTGGCTCGCCGCCGAGTTGCGCGGCATTGCGCGGATGTGGGTGGACCTGGACGGAGAGGCGTTCCTGGGCGTCGAGGAGTTTGAAGAGGAGCGGGAAGCGCGGTGCGTCGGGCAGCCCGGGGCCGAAAATGTCGTCGCGGTGCTGGGTCCAGAGTTCGTTGAGCGTGAGGCCCTGGAGCGGGCCGTCGTGGACGACGCTCTGGGCGTCTTCGCGGTCGACGATCTCCCACGATTCGCCGATCCGCGCGGTGGCGGGCAGCTTTTTGCCGAAGAGCGTTTCGAGTCGGCGACCGCCCCAGAGACGTTCCATGAAGAGGGGTTCGAAGACGATGGGAGCGGTGGTGGGCATGAGCGTGCGTGGCTGCTAGCGCCTGAATCGCACTTCGGCAAGACGACAGTCGCTTCCGTGACGCGCGATTTTCCCGCGCGCAAATTTCGCGGCCTGCGCTAGCGTGCGCGCCATGCCCCGTTTTCGCGCGATCCCCTTCGCCGCCGGTGTCGCCCTCTGCGCGACTCTGGCGTGGGCTCAAGTGCCCGCGACTCCCGCGCCCGCGACGCCCGCGCCGAAGCCCGCGGCTTCCCCGGTTCCGGCGACTCCCGCACCGAAAGTGGCCGCGACACCGGCGCCGAAACCGGCGGCACCGCTGCCCACGCCGGCGCCGAAACCATCGGCAACCCCGACGAGACCACCCACGCCTCCGAAGCCGCCCGCCGCGTCCCCGAAGCCGGTGGACAAGCTCGCGGAATTCAAGACGGCGGACGAGCTGTGGGCGCACTTCCAGGCGCTGGACCGCGGGCCGCGCGGGCAGGGCACGACTCCGGCGGAACGGGCGAAGGCATTTCAGGAATTCGTCAACGACCTGCGCGCGACCGCCGAGCTTTTTGCCGACAAATATCCGAGCGACCCGCGCCGCTGGGAGGCCCGCCTGACCGCCGATCGCCTGACTCAGAAAGTGGCAAACGCGAAGCCGCAGGCCGACGTGGAAAAGCTGTATCGCGCGGCGGCGGATGCGGCGGATGCGCCGGCCGAGATCAAGTCGCGCGCGCGGCTGGGCCTGATCCAGATGCACCGCGAGGCGCTGAAGGAGGATGCGCCGAAAGAGAAGGTGCAAGGGGTGGAAGCGGAGATCGTCGCCTTTGCGAATGACTTCCCGAAACACGACGCGCTCGGCCAGCTCGTGCCGTCGCGCGCGCTGCTCTGGGAACGCCGCGACCGCGCGAAGGCGATCACGATTCTCACCGAGCTGACGAAGCATGAAAACCCGGACGTCGCCCGCGAGGCCACGGCGCTGCTGCGCTTTAAGAACATCCTGCGCGAGCCGCTTCCGCTGAAGTTCACCGGGCTGGACGGCACCGAGTTCGACCTCGAAGCGCTGCGCGGCAGCGTGGTTCTGGTTTTCTTTTGGTCGACGAATTCGCAGCCATCCGTGGCCGAGATCCCGGGCATCCTCGCCACTCAGGAGAAGTTTCGCGACAAGGGCTTCGAGGTCGTGAGCATCTCGCTCGATAACAACAAGGACCGGCTCGCCACTTTCGTGAAGGAGAAGAACCTGGCGTGGCCGACGTATTTCGACGGCAAGGGGATGCGCAATGCCATCGCCAGCAGCTACGCGCTGCGCACGCTCCCGACGATGTGGCTGGTGAATAAGAAGGGGTTTGTCGCCTTCACCGATGCGCGCGGCGAACTCGAAGATCTCGTGAACAAGCTGGTCGCCGAGGAGTGAATCGGCGACCGTCTCCTGCATTGAAAGACCGACCCCGCCGCCTACACTCCCGCGCGATGGCCCGCGCCCAGGAAACCGAAAACCAGACCTTCCAGGAAGTCGTCAGCCTGCTCCTGCTCGGCGCCGGCACGCTGTATTTCCTCGCGCTCATTTCCTACAGCCCGGCGGATGTGCCGAGCTGGTTTCCGCTCAGCACGCAGGCGAGCCCGCACGGGCCGGTGCTGAATTTCATCGGCCGCATCGGCGCGATCGTGGCCTGCTGCAGTTACGCCTTCCTCGGCGCGGCTTCGTATCTCGTGGCGGCGCTGCTGCTTGGCTACGGCGGGGCGAAGCTGCTCAACCCGGAGACGCGGATCGGGCTTCGCGGGTTGTGGTCGGTGGCGTTCGTGCTCAGCGGCGCGGCGCTGGTGCATGTGCTGGGCTGGGCGGTGCTCAATCTCGACCGGCTGAACATCGCGGGGCAGGGAGGTTGGGTGGGGAAGTGGGTCGGTGAATTCATCTTCCGCAACACGGTGGGCGTGGTCGGCGCGGTGCTCGCGCTCGTTCTCCTCTACGCGGTGAGCCTGATTTATCTCACCGGCATTCACCCGATCACCGTCGCGCATCAGCTCATCGCCATCCCACCCCGGCTGCGGGCGCGCTACTACGCGTGGCGGATGGCGAGGGCGAGTGAAACCGAGAAGCTGCAACTCGAGGCCGAGCAGGTGGAACGGCAGGCGCGGAAGCTGGAGAAATCGCTGAGCAAAAAGCGGCCGGGCGTTCCTGCAAAATCGCCCGCCGAACCGGGCGAGCTGATCATTCCAGCGCCGATCAACGCACCGCAGGCCATGACGCTCCTCGGCGAGGAGGAGCCGCCGCGTCCCGCGCCGCAGATCATCGACAGCTCGCTGCCGCCGCCGCCGAAAAAGCGGGAGGCGAAAAACAAATTCGAGCCGCTCAGCGCCTTCTCTTGCGCGAACTACGAGCTGCCGTCGTTCGACTTGCTCGAGGCGGTCGACTTCTCCACGCACGAGTCCGCCGACCCGGGCGAACTCGCGGGCATCCGGCAGGTCATCATCAATACCCTGGCCGAATTTGGCATCGCGGTCTCCGCTGGCGACATCACGCGCGGGCCGACCATCACGCGCTACGAGGTCTACCCCGCGACCGGCGTGCGGGTGGACAAGATCGTCAACCTGGAACGCGACATCGCCCGCGCCACCTGTGCCGAGCGGATCAACATCATCGCGCCGATCCCCGGCAAGGACACCGTGGGGATCGAGATCGCCAACTCGAAGAAACAGAAAGTCACCCTGCGCGAGCTGCTGGAGAGCGAGGACTTTCAGAATGCGAAGGCGAAAATCCCGCTCGCCCTCGGCAAGGATGTCTACGGCAAGACGATCATCGCCGACCTCGCGGCCATGCCGCACGGGCTGGTCGCCGGCACCACCGGCTCGGGGAAAAGTGTCTGCATCAATTCGATCATCGCGAGCATCCTCTACCGGTTTTCGCCGGAAGATCTGCGCTTCATCATGATCGATCCAAAGGTGGTCGAGATGCAGATTTACAACACGCTGCCGCATCTCGTCGTGCCCGTGGTCACCGATCCGAAAAAGGTGCTGCTCGCGCTGAAGTGGGCGATCGATGAAATGGAGAAACGCTACGCCATCTTCGCCAAGACCGGCGTGCGCAACATCGGGAGCTTCAACGCCCGGCCCAAGCCGAAAACGCAGGCCGAACTCGACGCCGAAGCCGAGGCGAAGGCAGCCGCGGAGACGCCCGAGCTTCCGCTGGAAAACGCCGCGCCGCCCGTGGACCCGATCGATCCCGAGACGCTGAGCAGCGAGGAACGGATCGACAAGATGACCACGGTGAAAAACATCCGCGATCACGACCTGATCATCCCCGACCGGATGCCCTACATCGTCATCATCGTGGACGAGCTCGCCGACCTCATGCAGACCGCGCCGGCCGATGTGGAAAGCGCCATCGCCCGCATCACCCAAAAAGCCCGCGCCGCGGGCATCCACATGATCATCGCCACCCAGACTCCGCGCGCCGATGTCATCACCGGCGTCATCAAGGCAAACGTTCCGTGCCGCATCGCCTTCCAGGTCGCGTCCGGCCTGGACTCGCGCGTCATCCTCGACGAAAACGGCGCCGAGCGTCTGCTCGGCCAGGGCGACATGATGTATCGCCCGCCCGGTACCTCGCGGATGATCCGCGCGCAGGGCGTGCTGGTCACCGACGAGGAAATCCAGCGCGTGGTCGAGCATGCTTCCGCGCAGAGCGAGCCGGCATTCGAGACCTCCATCCACCGCCAGATCGCCGGCGACGGCGAGGGCGACGAGGAAGAAGTGAGCGACGAAGACGAGGAACTCGTCGAGAAGTGCATCGAGGTGATGCGCCAGGAAAAGAAAGCGTCCACCTCACTCTTTCAGCGCCGCTTGCGGCTCGGATACACGCGCGCCGCCCGCATTCTCGATATCCTCGAAGACCGCGGCTACGTCGGACCCGGCGAAGGCGCCAAGCCCCGCGACATCCTCGTGGACCTCGACGCGATCGCCTGAGCCGCCAGCAAGCGCAGGGAAAACGACCTGCCCTTTTCGGTAAACCGTGCTATCCCATCTCCCCGCAGTGAATCACCAACCGTCATCATGGAAGAAAGCGTAGGCAAACGACTGAGCAAAGAGCGCCTCAAGCGCGGCCTCAGCGTGGACGAAGCTGCGCATGCGACGCGGTTGCGTCCGGACAAGATTCTCGCGCTCGAAAATGACGACTACTCGACCTTCGCGAGCAACGTCTACGCGAAGGGCTTTCTGCAAATTTACGGACGCTTCCTCGGCGTCGATGTCGCGGAATTCGCCAGCACGCTCGAGGGCAACGCCGGCATCAGCATCGAGGACTACCAATACCTGAACAGCGACGCGCCGCCGCGGCGCGAGGAGCGGAGCAGCTCCGTGGTCCGCGTCGAGCGGAGCGGTCCCGGATTTGGCGCGATCTTCATGTTTCTCCTCCTGCTCGGCGTCCTCGGCGCGGGGTTTTACTTTTACGTGAATTGGCAGCGCATCGCCGGAGAACCCGTGGCGCATTTCAAGAACGCCATCCCTGCTCCTGAAAACACTCCCGCCGCCCCGCCCGCCGCGACCCCCGAACCGGCAACTGTGCCCGCAGCGACACCCGCGCTCCGGGCCGCGTTTCCCACCCCGCCCCCGGCGGTGGCCGATCGCGATTTCGTTTCGCCGTCCACGGCGACCGCCGCCCCGGTGCCCAGCGCGCCGAATGAAGTGCTCGTCCAACCGCTGCGCAAAACCCGCGTCACCGTGCGCAAGGACGACCCCAAATCGAAGCCGATCTTCGAGGACTTCCTCTACCCCGACGCGCCGCCTTTGAAGCTCCGCGGTGCCCGCTTTTTCATCGAAGCCGCCGACCCGAGCGCCATCCAGATTCGCAAAAACGGCGCCCCGATGGCCTATCAATCGCCGAACGGCGAGGTGCAGTAGAGCCAAGGGCGGAGATGGGAGTTGGGAGATCGGAGATCGGGCCTCCCCTTCGCACTCTCCCCGAACTTCCACCTCCGACCTTTGACCTCCAAACTCCAAACTCCGATCCCCATGCCCACCACCCAGCCGCCCAAGAAAGTCGGCATGATCAGCCTCGGCTGCGCGAAAAATCTTGTCGATGCCGAGATCATGCTCGGCGGCATCCTCGGCCACGGCATGGAAATCACGAGCAACGCCGAGGAAGCCGACGTGCTCATCGTGAACACCTGCGCCTTCATTGACTCGGCAAAAGAGGAATCCGTGGAGGCGATCCTCGAAGCGCACGAAGCCCGCGGGCTAAAACGGCGTGCGGGCCAAAAGCTCATCGTCAGCGGTTGCATGGCGCAGCGTTTCTCGAAGGAACTCGCCACCGAGATGCCGGAGGTGGACGCCTTCATCGGCCTCGATCAAATCGCCGACGCCGCCGGCATCATCGACCAGGTCTTCGCGCGCAGCGCTCCGCCGCTCAACTCTCAACCCTCAACCCTCAACTCCCCGCTTACCGACACGAAGTGGGAGCCGCTCAATCTCGTCACGCGCAAGCCGGTCTACATCCCCGACTACGACACGCCGCGCTTCCGCCTCACGCCCGCGCACAGCGCCTTCACCAAGATCGCCGAGGGCTGCAACCATCCGTGCAGCTTCTGCGTCATCCCGCAGATGCGCGGCCGGCACCGCTCGCGCACCATCGACAGCGTCGTCGCCGAAGTCCGCGGCCTCGTCGCCGAGGGCGTGAAGGAGATCAACCTTATCAGCCAGGACACCACCTACTTCGGCATGGATCTCTGGAGCGAAAAGGCAGGCCCGACCGCGAAGGTCGATTCCACCAAGGGTCCGACGCTCACCCGCCTGCTCCGCGAACTGGATAAGATCGACGGCGAATTCTGGGTCCGCCTGCTCTACACCCACCCCGCGCACTGGAGCGAAGAACTCATCGCCGCCATCGCCGCGTGCCGCCACGTGCCGCGCTACATCGACATGCCGCTCCAGCACATTCACCCGCGCATGCTCGACCTGATGAAGCGCGAGACAAGCAGCGAGCACATCGAAAATCTCATCGGCCGCATCCGCGCCGGCCTCCCCGGCATCGCGATCCGCACCACCTTCATCGTCGGCTTCCCCGGCGAGACCGAGGAGGAGTTTGAATACCTGCTCGATTTCATCAAACGCACCCGCTTCGAGCGGCTCGGCGTTTTTTGTTACTCGCAGGAGGAAGGCTCCCGCGCCGCGAAGATGGAGGGCCAGCTCCCTCAGAAAGTGAAAGCAGCGCGTTACAAAAAAGCGATGAAGCTCCAGCAGCGCATCGCCCGCGAAATCAGCGAGGCGCAGGTCGGCAAGATCGTCCGCGCGCTCACCGATCAGCCGCTCGTCGCCCGCGCCGCGGCCGACGCACCCGACATCGACGGCCGCATCCTGCTCACAAAACCGGCGCCGGTCGGCGAATTCATCGACGTCCGCATCACCGGCACGCAGGTCTACGACCTGATCGGCGAGCCGCTGAGTTGATCCTGCTTCACGCTGGGTCTTTGCACGGAGCCCAGGCTCGGCTATTGCCTTGCCGATGAAGCTCCTCCTACGCCTCTGCTTCGCACTTTGCGCCACGCTTCCGGTCTCCGCGCAGGACGTCACCGCGGAGCACATCAACGCCCGCCTCATGCAGATGCCGGCGGTGTCGAAGACGCAGATCGCGTTCGTCTACGCCGGCGACATCTGGATCGCGCCCAAGACCGGCGGCGCTGCGGTTCGGCTCAGCTCGCCGCGCGGGGCGGAGCAGTTTCCGCGGTTTTCGCCGGACGGGCAATGGCTCGGTTTTAGTGGGAACTACGAGGGCAATACCGACATCTACGTGATGCCGGTGAATGGCGGCGAACCGCGCCGCGTGACGCATCACGGCGCGAGCGACCGCATGCTCGGATGGTCGGCGGATGGGAAGACGATCTACTTCCAGAGCGAAATGGCGGCCTTCACGAATCGCGTGGGGCAGCTCTACAAAATCTCCGCGCAAGGCGGCCTGCCGGAGCAGTTGCCGGTGCCGTATGGCGAGTTTGGCGCGGTCTCGGCGGATGGGAAGAAGCTGGCTTACACGACGCTCGGCACGGAGTTCCGGACCTGGAAGCGCTACCGCGGTGGGATGGCGCCGGACATTCTGCTTTTCGATCTCGAAAAGAAGACGTCGGAGAAGATCGCGCCGAGTGACGCGAACGACACGCTGCCCATGTGGCACGGCTCGAAGATCTACTTTCTGAGCGATCGCGACGACCGCGGGCGCGCGAACCTCTGGGCCTACGACACGGCGACGAAGCAGCTCCGGCAGGTCACCCGTTTCACCGAAGACGACGTGCATTTCCCGAGCATCGGACCGGAGGAGATCGTGCTGGAAAATGGCGGCCGCCTTTTTCTCCTCGATCTGAAAACGGAGCGGCTCAAGGAAGTGGATATCCACGTGGTGACCGATCGCGTGACGCTGCGGCCGCGGGTGGAGAATGTCGCGGGCCTGATCGCCAGCGCGACGGTGTCGCCGACGAGCAAGCGCGTGCTGATCGAGGCGCGCGGCGAAATTTTCAGCATCCCCGCGGAGCATGGCGTGGTGCGGAATCTCACCGAAACGAGCGGCGTGGCGGAGCGCTTTCCGGCATGGTCGCCGGATGGGAAGTGGATCGCCTACTTCAGCGACAAATCGGGCGAGTATGAACTCACGATGCGAGACGCTGACGGCAAGGGCGCGGAGCAGACGCTGACCCAGCTCGGGGCGGGCTTTCGCTATCAGCCGCAGTGGTCGCCGGATTCGAAAAAGATCGTCTTCATCGATCAATCGATGCGCATCTGGCTGCACGATCTGGACGCGAAACAGACCCGCGAGGTGGATCGCCAGCTTTGGGCTTACGAGGGTGAGTTGCGGCGGTTCGCCGGGAGTTGGTCGGCGGACAGCCGCTGGTTTGCCTATGCGAAGGATCGGGAAAATCAGCAGAGCGCGATCGCGATCTACGACACGCAGCAGCGGCTGGTGCATCAGGTGACGAGCGGCTTCTACGATGACGATCAGCCGGTTTTCGATCCGGATGGGCGGTATCTTTACTACCGGACGAAGCGCTGGTTCGACGCGATCTACAGCGAGTTCGAGCCGAGTTGGATCTACGCGAATGGGCAGGCGCTCATCGCCGTGCCGCTGCGCCGGGATGTGCCCTCGCCGCTCGCCCCGCGCAACGACGAGGAACCCGGACCGGAGGCCGCAAAGAAACCCGCCGAGCCCGCGCCGAAGCCGGCGGAGAAGAAAGATGAAACTGCAAAACCCGCGCCACCGAAAGCCGCGGAAGCCGCCGCTGACCTCGCGCTGCAAGGCGCCAAGCCCGATCCGGCAAAACCCGCCGAGGCCAAGCCAACAACGCCGACGGTGAACAACACGGAAAAGAAACCGCAGCCGCTGCTCATCGACCTTGAAGAATTTGAAAGTCGCGCGGTCATCCTGCCGCCGGGGGCCGGGCGTTACGATCATCTCACCGCCGTCGCGGGCAAGCTGCTCTTTACCCGCAAGCCTCGCGCCGGAAACAACGGCACGAGCCCGCTCGCCTACTACGACATGGTGAAGCGCGAGGAGAAACAAATCCTCGACGACGCCGGCGCGGTGGAACTCTCCGGCGACGGCAAGAAGCTGCTCGTCGGCCGCGGCAAATCATGGGCGCTGGTAAATATCGCGGAGGCGCAATCCTTCAAGCCACTCAACGTGAGCGGACTCGAAGCGGTGATCGATCCGCGCGCCGAGTGGCGGCAGATTTTCAACGATGCCTGGCGGATCGAGCGGGACTTTTTTTACGACCCGCACCTTCACCTCGTGCCATGGCAAAAGATGCGCGAACACTACGGGCGGCTGCTCGACGATGCGGTGACGCGCAATGACCTGAACTTCATCCTCGGCGAACTGCTCGGCGAACTGAATGTCTCACACGCCTACCGCGGCGGCGGCGATCTGGAGACCGCGTCAGGCCGCTCCGTCGGCTACCTTGGATGCGACTTCGCGCTCGATCAGGGCGCTTACAAGATCCGGCGCATCCTGAAATCCGCGCCGTGGGATCTCAACGTCCGCTCGCCGCTCGTCACCGCCGGGATCAAGGAAGGTGAGTGGCTGCTCGGGGTGAACGGCCGCCCGGTGAATACAACGCGCGATCCGTGGGCGGCGTTTCAGGGCCTCGCGGACAAGCCGACCTTTCTCACCGTGAACAGCAAGCCGACCGCGGAAGGCGCGCGCGAGGTGCTCGTGCAGCCGCTGGGCAGCGAGAGTGCACTGCGACATTACGCCTGGATCGAGAGCAATCGGCTGCGCGTGGAGAAAGCGAGCGGTGGCCGCATCGGCTACATCTACGTGCCGAATACGGGGATCGACGGACAGAACGAACTCTACCGGCAATTCCGCGCGCAGTACACCAAGGCGGGTCTGATCGTGGACGAACGCTGGAACTCCGGCGGGCAGATTCCCGACCGCTTCATCGAGCTGCTCGGGCGCAAGGTGACGAACTTCTGGGGCGTGCGCGACGGCCGCGACTGGCAGACTCCGCAGATCGCGCACAGCGGCCCGAAAGTCATTCTCGCCAATGGCTGGAGCGGCTCCGGCGGCGATTGCTTTCCGTGGCTTTTCAAAAAGGAAGGTCTCGGCCCGATCATCGGCACCCGCACCTGGGGCGGGCTGATCGGCATGACCGGCGCCCCGGCCCTGATCGACGGTGGCAGCGTGACCGTGCCCACCTTCAGCATCTACGACACCGACGGAAAGTGGATCATCGAAGGTCACGGCGTGGACCCGGACCTCGCGGTGGAGGACGACCCCGCGAGGATGCAAGACGGTGCCGACCCGCAGCTCGATCGCGCGATCGCCGAAGTGCTCAAGTCGCTCGAAACCAACCCACCGCGTCCCACGAAGCCGATGTATCCCAACCGCGCCGGCGGGCCGTAGCAACGTCGGAAGGAGTCGAAATCCAGAATGACGAAAGGAGCAGAAGGAGTGCAGTGAGCCGTTTCATGAGTCGTGAGTGGGGTTGGTGTGGATTGTTTCCCGGGGCTCACTTCACCTCGATCTTCGCGGTTCCGGACAGGTCGTCCGCAAGGATCCATCGGGCACCTTCGCGCTGCGCTTTGACGGGTTTGCCATCGACGTAAACGCCCCGGGATTCCGCACTGGCGGGCAGCTCGAGCCGGGCCGGCATCCCGTCCGGCAAGGTCACCGAAATCTGAAAGGAGCCGGCATTTTTCCAATCGACCATGACCGGGCCGCGGGGCGTGGGCACCTTGCCGCTGGCCGCGCTGAGCTGGCCGGGATTCGGACGGATCACCGCGCGCTTCCAGCCGGCGGAGAGCGGTTGGATGCCGAGGACGAAGCGTGGCAAAAGGTTGGCGGGCGCGGCGCCCCAGGCGTGATTCCAGTCCTGGTTCGGCTTGTATTTCTGATCCCACGCCTCCCACGTGATGGTCGTGCCGCTGTCGAGCATGTGCTTCCAACTGCGGTCACCTTCGGCGGTGATGAGTTCGAGCGCCTTCGCGCCCGCTTCGTTGGCAAACAGCGCCTCGAGCAAATACTGGGCGGCATAGGGCGAGCAGCGCATGCCCTGGCCTTTGAGAAAATCAACGACTCCCTGGCGCTTGTCCGCCGGCACCACACCGAAGGCGAGCGGGAAGAAATTGGCGTGCTGCGAGGCGTGATCGGTGCCGATGCCATCGCGGTAGATGCCGCGCTTTTCATCAAAAAGAACCTCCTGGAACTTGGCTCGGGTGGCGACGACTCGCGCGGTGAAATCTTTCGCGTCTTCTACTTTTCCCAGCGCGCTGGCGAGTTCGGCGAGTTCGGCCAGCGCCCGCAGATGGAAGGCATTGACCACGGTATTGATTTCCGTGAACACGAATTTATCCCGCTCGCCGACCGGCCAGTCCACGATGTCGGTCTTCTTGATCTGCTGTGCGTCGCTCCGGATGAGGCCGTCGGGGCCGGCACGATCCAGCAGGGTCTTGGCTTTCAATGCCTCGTAGCGCGGAGCGAGCCATGCCTTGTCTCCGGTGCGCATCCAATCCGCGTGGGCCATGAAGACCATGTGTGGAGCCCATTCGGTCGGCCACGTCGGGTGTTTCATGAGCAGGTCGAATGTATCCCGCGCCATCTGGAGGTCGGTCCCGGTCGAGTAATGGCTCAGTTGATTCAAATACGCATCGCCTTCATACGGGATGCGCTCCCGGTCGCCATCCACATAGACACCGGCAAAAGTAGTGGCCTTGATCGAGTAACGGCACAGCTCCCAGATCCGGTTGAGCGTTTCATCCGAGCAAGTGAAAGCGGCCGCAGCATCGTCCCAAGCCACCGCGTAGGCAGACTGGCGGGTGATCTGACCCACCTGCAATTCCCCCGGCCAGCCTTCGATTTCCACCCATCGGAAAGGAAGCACGACGCCCCACTCCGGCGGGGTGAGAATGGCGGGAGGATGTGAGGCGCTGACTTGTTCCGTGTTTCGTTTGTCGGCGGCCGGCGCGGCCGTGAAAACCTTCCCGTCCTTCATCGTGAACGAGGCGCTCGCATACCGGACGGTGCCCGGTGGCTTGCGATTGATGCTGCCATCGGTGAACGCTTCTCCGAAGTGAACCGTGATCGTCGCATTCGATCCCGCGGGCGGAGTGATGCGGAGATTCCCAAAGGCAACCTTCCCGAAATCCACCAGCACCAGCCCGGACTTCGATGTGCCAATGCTCGCCGGCGCTTCATCCACCAATCGCACCGGCGCGGCGAAGGGATGACTCCTGCAGGCGAGCGTGAAGAACAAGAGGGTGACGAGGAGAAGCGGAGTGCGGCGCGGGATGAGGAACATAGATGGGAAGGAGGTTGAGGCTATGAAAGTTGAAGCTTGGGAAACCGGTCTCAACGGATTGGAACGGGGCAAAAAAGTGAAACTTCTCTGCGCTCATGCGGCTCGAACATATTCGCATCGAAGATGGCAGTCACGCCCGCGAGTTCCGCCCTCAATCATCGTGCTTCCTTCGCGACCACCGCGAGCCAGTCATCGGCGGAGGGAGCAGTGAGTATTCCTTTGCTGCCGCCGGCGAGTGCGGCAGCGCCCTTTGCGGTCGGCGCACCGCCTTCGCGGGGGTTGAACCATTTCAGGGTGAAGGCGCCTTTTGCGCCGGAGAGGTCGAGGTCGGTGGTGCCCCCGTCGGGGAGATAGACGAGATAGATCTCGCCGGGTTTGGCAAAGCAGTATTTGTCGTTGTTGTCCTTTGCGTTGCCGATGAGCGCGTTGGCGCTGGTCATGTCGGCAAACGGGATTTTCTCATCCCGGAAGAAGTTCAGCGCGATGCGGCAGTAGTCCCACGATTTGTCGCGGCTGCGGAAGTCTTCGCAGGTGAGATCGTTCTCCGGCAGCGCGTAGCCGAAGTAGTATTCCACGCCTGCGCCGCCGGCCATGAGGCTGCCCCAGAGCGTGAGTTTGCGGATGTCGTGCATCGTGTAGGGCTTGGATTTCACGTCGCCGGTGCTGGCGTTCTCCTTCTTCTTGTCCTTCTCGATGGCGATTCCGTCGTGGCCCTTGTAGCCGGGGTCGGGCGGCACACC
>JANPHH010000331.1:0-2262 GCA_031424375.1 Chthoniobacter sp.
GGTTCGTCACGTGGATGATCGCATCCTGGCCCTCGCGCAAACGCACGAGCGGCCCCGGCACCGTGCCATTGACCGCGATGGCCGACGCGCGCCGGCCGCCGATGTCGCTGGACTGTTTGTCGATGGTGAGTTCCATTGGACCTCCCGTTGCGCGCGCCTTTTTTCCGGGTCGCGCGTAGGCCGGGACGAGGCTTTCGAGTCCCGCCAGCACGCTGACGGCGGCGGTGTTGCGCAGAAAGTGACGCCGGGTGAAGTGGTGGGTCGTGGATGTCATGGGTGTTTTGTCCGGATTCTCGCTAGCGCCGCGTTTCCGCGAGCACTTTGCCGATGAGTGCGGCGCGGAATTTCTCCGGCTCTGAGAGGTGTGGCATGTGGCCCGACTTTTCGAACCAGACGATTTGCTTTCCGCGCGGCGCGTCGAGTGCCTGGAAGTATCGCTCGGCCACTTCCGAGGTCACCACGTAGTCGTGTCGTCCGAGAAAGAAATAGACGGGCACCTCGATGCGCGGGGCCTGCTCGAAGAGGTTCACGTCGTTGAGGGGCAGCCATAGACAATCGAGCGAGAATTTCATCCCGCGATAGAGTCGCCAGAAATCCGCGATGTCGTAGGAGGGCGAACCGGCTGCGTCGCGAAACAGCCCCCATCGCGGAAGCCCGGGGTATTGTTCTGACGTGAAGCGGGAGACCCAGCGACAGACGCGCATGTGATTGGCGCTTTGCATGAAGGTTGGGCCGAGCTTTTTGAGATCGGCAATGGCGCGATGGTTTCCCGCGCGTTCCGCCGCTTCCAACGCAAAGCGATGCAGGATGCGCTGGCTCTCCTTCACGTCGGCGACCTGTCCGATCCCCACGCACGCGTGAAACAGCTCCGGATGGCGCGACGCAGTAATCGTTGCGAGAATCGAGCCCCATGACACGCCGACGAGATAGAGTTTCGGCGTATGAAAGCGCGCCGTCAGCAGCCGCGACAACTCGTGCGTGTCGGAGACGAATTGCTCGACATTCATCGTGTCGCGCGGCGTGTCCGGCGAATACGTCTTGCCGGCTCCGCGCTGATCCCACTGCACGACTAGAAACTCCTTCTCCAGCTCGGCGTTGCGGTGCGAAAGGGGCATCTCCGAAAAGCCCGGCCCGCCATGAACGACGAGCAGGAGCGGCTTGGAGCGGTCGTGGCCGCGGATGAGAATCCACTGCTCGATGCCTCCGAGCTTCACTTTTTCCAACGACTCGATTCCGGTCAGCGTGTCGATTTTCGTTCGTGTCCGCACTTGTGAGCGCTCGTAAGCGCGGAACGCAAGCGCCGCCACAACCGCGAGCGCGACAAAGCCCACGATGCTCACGAGCGCCCATTTTAGAACTCTCCTGGCGCGTCCGGTCCGGCGAGGCGTTGCAATCGTCATGGCTTCGCGGTGACGGTGAAGGTGGTCTCACTTCTGTCCGCGGCGCCGTCGAACGAGAGCTTCGCAACTCAGACATCGGCCATGGAGGTGTCGTCCATGGGGACAAATCAAGAAGCCGGCTCGGGGGTGGCCTCCGGTTCGACGCGGCGGATACGCGCCGCGAGGACGGTGAAGGTGCGCCCCGTCAGACCCGCGACCGCATTCTCCATCTCGAAAACGCACGGGCCGTCTGCGGTATGGAGCGTGATCTCGGTCGCATGAATCATGTTCAGATAGCTCTCTTCAAGCGGGGTGATGTGAATGCTGCCATCCTCCGTATGCACGTCGATCGCGGTCGCGGTCGCCGCAAAAAAGGGGCCGCTCGGCGTGCTCAACTCGACCTTTAGATGTGTCATTTTGTGGGAAGGGGCGTCCCTGCGCCGTCCAGCCCGCGTGGCTGGACGGAGAGGGAGAGAGGGCATTGAGCCGCAGCGGTGGTTACGCCTTCTTGTGGTCCGTGCAGACGTAGGCGGAGTCCGGCCCGCACTTCGAGCAGGTGTGCTTGTATTGCGAGAGCGCCGGGCCTTTGCCGCCGCCGGTGGAGGTGACGGTGACTTTGCCGCCGCAGCCGGAGCAATCGTGTTTCGAGTCGGGCGCGAACCAGGCCATGATGCCCGTCTTTTCCTTTTCGCCGTCCTTCACGTCCAGCGTTTTGCAGTCCTTGCAGGCCATCGCGACTTTGGCTTTCGGCAGACAGCATTCCATCGCCTCTTCCTTGGTCGTGATCTTGCGCGGGAAGTCGGTCGGGCTGTGCCCGCCAGGGCCGGCGATTGCGGAAGTGGCGAACATGCCCGCCGCAAGGGCGAGCGCGAGGTGGAGTTTG
>JANPHH010000332.1:0-10945 GCA_031424375.1 Chthoniobacter sp.
GCCGCGCCGGAGACGCCGATTATTCTCCTCACGGGGTTCGGGCTGTTCTACGACAAAGCCGAATTTCCGGACATCGACGTCCTCGCGAGCAAGCCCGTGCGCATCCCAGCCCTGCGCGAAGCGATCGCGACTGCCACTAAAATCTGATGAGACTCCACCCAGTCATCCTCACCGTGCTGTGCTTTACCGCCAGCCTTTCACCCGCCTCTGCCACCGACGATTTGCTCGATCGCCTGCAAGACGCGCTCACCATCCGCTGCCTCGACGGCGCGGTGCGGACGCGCGTCAGCGGGGCGCTCGATGTCGAGTATTACCGGCTCCAGCAGCCGCCTCCCGGGTTGATTTTTACGGATCGAAAAGAGCTCTTCAACCCGCGCCTGACGCTCTTCCTCGATACGCAGCTCGGTGGGCACGTCTACGGTTTCGTCCAGGCGCGCATCGACCGCGGCTTCGATCCCGATGATGGCACCGCGCAGATGCGGCTGGACGAATATGCGCTGCGCTTCACGCCCTGGGACGACGGACGCTTCAGCCTCCAGGTGGGCAAGTTTGCGACCGTGGCCGGCAACTGGGTCAACCGGCACCTCTCGTGGGACAATCCGTTCATCACCGCGCCCACGCCCTATGAAAATCTCACCGGCATTTGGGACATCGCTGCGCCCGACAGCCCGGGAACACTGCTCGACTGGGGCTATGTTCCGCACGGTGCGACGACCGCATTTGATGACGGCTACTCGGACAAGATCCTGCGGCTGCCGGTCATCTGGGGACCGAGCTACGCCACCGGGCTTTCGGTGGCGGGTCGGCTCGGAGTTTTTGAATACGCTGCCGAGATGAAGAATGCGTCGCTCTCGTCGCGGCCGGAGTTTTGGGATGTGGACGAGATGAATTTCGAGCACCCTGCATTCACCGCGCGGCTCGGGGTTCGTCCGAATGAAATGTGGCGCCTCGGCGTCTCCGCGAGCAGTGGCCCGTATCTCCTGCCAGAGGCCGCGCCGTCGCTTCCGGTGGGGCGCGATATCGGCGACTATCACGAACAGGTGCTGGCGCAGGACGTGAGCTTCGAATGGCATCATCTGCAGCTCTGGGCGGAGTTTTTTGAAGCGCGATTCGAAGTTCCCCACGTCGGTCACGCGGACACCTTCGCGTATTGCGTCGAAGCCAAATACAAGTTCGCGACGCAGCTCTTCGGCGCGCTGCGTTGGAACCAGCAGATCTACGACACCATCCCGGATCGCCGGGGCGGAAACGTCCAGTGGGGAAACGATCTCTGGCGGATCGACGCCGCGCTTGGTTGCCGCTTCACCGCGCATTCGCAGCTCAAGCTGCAATACAGTCTCCAGCACGAGGAAAACGGGCTGCGGGAGTTCTCGTCGATTATTGCAGGGCAATTCACGCTGCGGTTTTAGCTAAGCGACCCGAATACAGTCGAGGGACCTCGGAGGGAGTGCCGGAAGATCCATGATCCTCCGGAGGCCGATGCGGCATTATCCGTTCGGCGCGCTGGCCTCCCACACTCTCGGCTACGTCGGCGAACCGCTCGAGATGGCAGAACTGCCGGGACTGCGCGCGTTCGACTTCTACGATCAGCGATGAGAACAGCGCGGATGCTTCGCCTTGCGTTCGCGGCGGTGCCGAAGTCTGCCAGAGCCGCAGGGGCTGCCGTGGACCGTCAGCCAGCGGCCCGGAGAGTCCGATCGAAAAACTCGATCGTGCGGGTCCAGGCGAGTTTGGCGGCAGCTTCGTCGTAGCGCGGTGTGGTGTCGTTGTGGAAGCCGTGATTGGCGCCGGGATAAACGTGCGCGGTGTGGCGGACGCCGGCCTGCTTGAGCGCGGCTTCGTAGGCGGGCCAGCCGTCGTTCACGCGCGTGTCCAGTTCGGCGTAGTGGAGAAGGAGCGACGCCTTGATCTTCGGAACGTCCTCGGCGGCGGGCTGCCGTCCGTAAAACGGGACCGCCGCCGCGATGGTCGCGGGGAGGCGCACGGCGAGGGTATTGGCCATGCCGCCGCCGAAGCAAAAGCCGACGACACCGATCTTGCCCGTGCAGGCGGGCTGTTGCTGGAGCCATTGCGCCGCGGCGATGAAGTCTTCGGTCATCTGGGCGGAGTCGCGTTTCGACTGCATCTCCCGGCCTTTGTCGTCATCGCCGGGATAGCCGCCGAGCGGGAAGAGGGCGTCCGGCGCGAAAGCAAGAAAACCGGCGACGGCGAGGCGTCGGGTGACATCCTCGATGTAGGGGTTGAGTCCGCGGTTTTCATGGATGACCACGATGCCGGGCTGCTTCGTGGTGGACCCGGCGGGTTTGGCGAGATAGCCGCGCATTTTCCCGGCGCCCTTGGGCGAGGGATATTCGGCGGATTCGGTTTCTATCCGTTTGTCGTCCTTCGGCACCTGCTGGGCGAAGGCGTAATTTGGCGTCAGCGCTTCCAGCAGCGCGGCGACGGTGATTCCGCCGACAGCGAAGCGCGAGGCGCGCTCGAAGAATCCGCGCCGGTCCACGCGCCCGTGGGCGTAGTCGTCGTAGAGGTTGAGAAGTTCCTGATCGAAGTCTGAGGAGGTCTGGCGTTTCATGCTTCGGATCGTAGCGAGTGTTGAGTTGAACGACCAACGATCTCAGCGCCTTTGCCCAACCGTCGAATTGCCGCGGCGAATCGCAGACCGATTTTCAATCCGTCCTCCCTTCTTCGCGTTCCGGCTTGTAAACCGATGGCGTGCCGGTGCTCGTCTATCTGCCGTCGTCGTATCCCTTCCGTGCCGAACTGGGATCGGGCCGCGGGGTGGGTGGTGGTGGAGTGATGCCGCTGGCGCGCATCACGGCATGCAGGGCTTCGAGGGTTTCGGCCGAGGGCTTAAAATTGCCGGGCCGGAAGCCCTCGGCGATCAGGATCGGGCTCCAGCCGAATTTGTTCTTGTGGTTCCAAGCGTCGCGCTTCGCGCCGCGCTCCGTGAGCAGTTGGACCATCTTCGGCAGGCTTTTGTAGGCTGCGCCGTGCATCGCGGTTTCGCGATTCTTGTCTTCGCCATTCACGTCCGCGCCGAGCGAGAGGAGGTAGGTGACGGCGGCGAGGCATTCGGCTTCCGTGCCAGCGAATTCGTCGGGAGCGAGGCAGCCCAGCCCGGCAGCAGCCATCAAGGGCGTGGCGCCATCGGCGTTGGGCAGGAGCGGGTCGGCGCCGAGTTCGACGAGGAGTTTCATCAGTTCGAGATCCGCCGTCTTCGAGGCGAGCAGAAATGCCGTCGCGCCAGTCTCATTGAGTTTGCCGCGTCCGGACTCACCGCGCTGAAGACGCGTGTTCACGTTGGCGCCGCGGCCGGCGATTTGGCGGACGAAGTCGAGGCTGGTGAGTTTGCCCGAACCTTCGGGCGGCGGCTGTCCCGCGAGATCGTCGCCCCGGTTTGGTTTGCGCACCCATGTCACGACATGCAGCGGGGTGTAGCCGGAGCGCTGGTCGTTCGGATCGGCGCCGGCGTGGACGAGATCCATCGCTAGTTCGAAGTGACCGTTCTCGACGGCGAGCAGCAGGGCGCTCGTCCCGCTGTCCGGCGCGCGGCCGCCACCTTTGTCTGTCTCGATCGATTCCCGGGGATCGATGCCGGCCTTGAGCAGCGTGCGGACGACTTCGCTCCGGCCATTGCGCGCGGCGAAAAGGAACGCGGTGAATCCGGAGTCGAGCCGTTTGCGGATGTCGGCACCGGCGTCGATGAGCGCTTGCACGGCCGCGGCATGGCCATCGGCGGCGGCCCACATCAGCGCGGTCTGTCCTTTGCGATCGGCGGCGTCCACTTTCGCGCCGCGTTCGATGAGCGCCTTCAGCGCCTCCACGCGGCCGGTGCGCGCGGCGGTCATGAGCACAGTCTCGTCGCCGCGCAGCGTGGTGTTTGCATCGGCGCCGGCATCGAGGAGAGCCCGGACGATGGTGGCGTTGCCATTCACGCAGGCGAGGGAAAGCGGCGTGACGCCGTAGCGGTTGGTGGCCTTTGCGTCGGCACCCGCGGCGAGCAGCGCTTTCACAGCGGCGAGATCGTCGTGATGCGCCGCCAGGTGAAGCGGAGTCGAGCCGTCGGGCTGCACTTTCCCGGCAGCGTGTGCGGCGAGCGGAAATGCGACGGCACAAAGGAGGAGCGTCACGCAGAGACGCAGAGACGCAGAGAACGAATGCCGTTCTGCTGCTCTGCGCCTCTGCGTCTCTGCGTGAGATCCCGGCGTCGTTTCCTGGCTCATAGCGTCACCGGCTCGAACAAGCCATCGACCTTGCCGGTGCTGTCCGCGAACTGCTCCAGCCGCACGCCGGCCTTGTCGAGCAACGTCAGGTGGACGTTCGCAAGCGGCGCGGTCTTTTCAAAGCGGATGTGCCGTCCGCCCTTCATGCCGATGCCCGTGCCGCCGGCGACGATGGCCGGCAGATTCACGTGGTCGTGGACGTTGGGGTTGCCCATGCCGCTGCCGTAGAGGAGCAACGTGTGATCGAGCAGCGATCCATCGCCGTCCCGCGTCGCCTTCAGCTTCTGCAGATACTCCGCGAACAGCGAGACATGGAAGCGATTGATCTTCGCGAGGCGCGCGATCTTTTCCGGATCGTTGCCATGATGCGACAGCGGATGATGCGGATCGGAGACGCCCGCCTCGGGGTAAGTGCGGCTGCTGGTTTCCCGCGCGAGCTGGAAGGTGGTGACGCGGGTGACGTCGCCTTGAAACGCGAGCAGTTGCAGATCGAACATCAGCCGCGCGTGGTCCCCATAGGACGCGGGCACGCCGACCGGACGGTCGAGATCGGGCAGCGGATTCTCGGCGACGTTGGCCTCGGCCCTCTGGATGCGGTGCTCCACGTCTCGCACCGCATCGAGATAGTGGCTGACCTTCTCGCGATCGGCCGCACCCAGTTCGCGGCTGAGGCGCGCCATGTCGTCCTTCACAAAATCGAGCAGGCTCGCCCGCTTGCGGAGCGCGGCCTGCCGGTCCGCCCTGCTGCCGCCTTCGCCGAAGAGCATCTCGAAGACGATGCGCGGATGCGCCTCGGCGGGCAGCGGGGTCGTGGGCGACGACCACGAAAGATTGTTCTGATAGACGCAGGCGTAGCCGTTGTCGCATTGGCCGACGACCTGCATCATGTCCATCGAGAGTTCGAGCGACGGCAATTGCGTCTCGCGGCCGAACTGCTGCGCAGCCATCTGATCCACGGTGGTGCCGAGGAAGTAGTCGTTGCTCTCGGTATGTTTGGCGCGGGCGCAACTGAGGAACGCGGCATTCGAAGTGGCGTGCGTGCCGGGATACGCGTTCCGCAGCTCCATGTTGCTCAGCACGGTCACACGATCTTTCACCGGCCCGAGCGATTCGAGGATGAAGGAAAGTTTGTCCAGGTTCCCGGAGTCAGCCGGAGTCCAGCGCGTCATATCCGCGCCCATCGGCATGAAGACATAACCGAGCCGTCGGACCGGAGTGGCAGCCGTCTTCGCGCTCGCGGTCAGTGCGGGGATCATCGCGTCGAGCAAAGGCAGCGCGAGTGTGGCGCCCATGCCGCGGAGAAAAGTGCGGCGGGGAATGGCAGTGCGTGTGGTGTAGGTGCTCATAGGAAAGTAGTTTCGGCTTTAGCCGAAAATGGGAGAGGGATTTCGGCTAAAGCCGAAGCTACTTTCAGTGTTCATATTGTTCGAGTTGTTCGCGGAGAATTTCGGCTGAAGCCGAAACTACTTTCCCGATCCCGACGGCATAGTCCCCGGGTGAAAGTTTCGCCTTCGAAGGATTCTCGGCGATGTATCGCTCGTAGTGCCGCCATTGATCCTCGCTGCGGACGATGTGATCGAATGGCTCCTTCTGCCAAAGCGAACCGCTTCGGCCGAGGGCTTTGTTGATGGTGAAAGCGCTGCCGCCCTTCCATCCCTGCACCACCCCGCCGAGTGCCGCAGCGGTCGGTGCGACGAGGGCGTGAAAGTGATTGGGCATGATGACCCACGCGTCGAGGTCGTATCGCCCGCCGTCGTGCTCCATGAGTTTCTCGACGAAAATCTTCCGGATGTGCGGCAGCCGCAGCACGCACTCGCCGTAGCCGGCATCGAGCCACCGATGCCACTGCTGCGTGAATCGCGAATGAAACTCGTGACGCTTCTTCCCGGGCAGCGAGTCGAGTGCGGCCAACGAGGCGAGGCCATGGACGCGCAGCCAGATTTCGCGTTCGTCCTGCCACTGGTGGAGTTTCTCCTGCGGCATCGAATCCGCGAGGCGACCGGTGATGAAATACAGCACGCCCGCCTGCCGCCAGTGCGGCAGATGGCCCTCGTGGATGCGCACCTCGTCGTCGGGCCGAAAGAAAGTAGCTCGAGCTTCAGCTCGATCTGCTGGCGGTCGCGATTTCATCGCTGCTTTTTCGAGCTAAAGCTCGAGCAACTTTCGCGCATCCGCATCGGCGTGCTGTTGACCAATCCGAGGACGAGGGAGGAAAAGCGGAAATCTCCAGCCTTCGCGGCTCGAACGACTTCACGCACCGCGGGTCCATCGTAGGGCTCCACGCCCCGACCGAGGGCGAAGGTGAGGAGCTTCGCCGCCAGCGTCGTGACGAAGATCTCCGGGCGCTCGATCAATCCGCGTTCCAATCCGTCCGCGCCGATGAATGTCGTCCCGTCGGGTAGACCGCCGGAAGCATCCACCGGCTGGCCGGCTTCCATCTCGCGCCAGCGGCCGATGGCGTCGAAATGCTCGAGCGCGAAACCCGGCGGGTCGATAAACTCGTGGCAGCCCGCGCACGCTGGCTTGTCGCGATGCGCGGCCAGTCGCTCGCGGATGGGGAGCGTTTCAGAAATCACATTGCCATCGAGCGCCGGCACGTCGGGCGCGGGTGGTGGCGGTGGCGTGCCGATGAGGTTTTCCAGAATCCATTTGCCGCGCATCACTGGCGAGGTGCGCGTGGCGTAGGAGGTCACGGTCAGCACGCTGGCGTGGCGTAGCAGGCCCCCGCGTTGCGTGACGGGTTCGAGCGGGACTTTGCGGAAGTGCGAACCATAGACATGCGCAATGCCGTAGTGCTTCGCGAGGCGCTCATTCAGCCAGGCGTGGTCGGACTTCAGCAGGTTGAGCACGCTGCGGTCTTCGCGCACGATTTCCGCGAAGAGCAGCTCCGTCTCGCGGCGCATCGCCTGGCGCAGGTTGTCGTCGAAGTCGGGAAACAGGCGGCCATCCGGCGTGAAGGAATCGAGATTCCGCAGATGCAGCCACTGGGCCGCGAAATTCCCGACGAGCGACTGCGCCCGCGAGTCGGCGAGCATCCGGCGCGTCTGTTGCGCGAGCACGTCGGGCTTTCCGAGTTCACCGCGTTCCGCGAGATCGAGCAGCGCGTCATCGGGGATGCTGCTCCAGAGGAAAAAGGACAGCCGCGACGCGAGTTCGAGGTCGCTGATGCGATACGGCGTGCCCGGTGCGATCCCCGGCGGCTCTTTCTCGACGCGGAACAGAAACTCGCGGCTCACCAGGATCGCGCTCAACGCCGCCTCGATGCCGGCCTCGAAGTCACCGCTCCGGCGCGCCTCGCGGAACGACGGCAGCAACCGCGCGACATCTTCTGCCGCCACTGGCCGCCGCCATGCGCGCCGCAGCAGCGCCGAGAGCACCTGCTCCGCGCAAGCCTCGTCTTCCGCCGGCGACTTGGGCTGCGCGACGAAGATACGCCGCCGGCTCGGTGTTTCGCCCGGCCCGGTCGCGTCGTAGGGTCCGACGACGGACACCTGATAGACCGCCGGCCCGGTGCGCGGATGGCGATGAAAATTGAACCGCGCCTCGTACGGCTGGCGCTTGTATTCCAGCAGCGACGACGGGTTCTTCAGAAACGTGACGCCCAACTGATGCGGACCCGCCTTCGCCGGGAGGCGGAAGTGGAGGTGCTGGTCCAGATCGTTGTGTCCCTTGCCGCGCCCAGCCGGCTTCACGACGAATGACTGAACCTGCGCGCCGTCGAGGAGGACGAGCAACTCGTGCTGTTCCTTCAGGCCCTCGACTTCGTCGTTACGGTCACGCGTCAGCCGGATGTTGATCTCGTATTCGCCGTCGCGCGGGAAAATGTATGGAATCGTCGCCCCGCCACGCGTGCCGAATGGCAATCCCTCCACGCGTTCTTCCTGCGTGATGTCGGGCTTGATGCGGATCGTATCCCCGCCGGGCACGCGCTGTTCGCCACCCACCGCGAGCCGGCTGATTTTTTGCGCAGCGGTGATGTAGCGATCGAGCAGCGTGGGCGAGAGGTTGCCGACGGTCACATTTTCAAAGCCGTGGCTCGCCTCATCCGCCGGGAGCATCGCCGCGGCGTCGATTTCCAGCGCGAGCAAATCGCGGATGGCGTTTTGATATTCGGTGCGATTGAGACGCCGGATGGTTTCCGTCCGGCCCGGTTTCGGCTGCGTCTTCGCCGTGGCATCGAGGGTGCCGGTGAGTATCGCCAGCATCGTCTCGTATTCCGATTCGGTGGGCCGCGATTTCTTCTTCGGCGGAGGCATCTGCCGTGCGACCAGCCGCCGGACTACGTCCTCCCAAATCTCCGGATGCCCGCTCACTGCGTCACCGAGGACCGCTTCGAGATTCAGGCTGCCTTTCTTCGAGTCTGCGTCGTGGCAATCGACGCAAAACTTTTCCACGAGCGCCGCCACGGGCCTTCCCTCCGCGGCCACCGGCGCCGCCAGTCCACCCGCCGCCCACGCGCACCATGCGGCCGCGCCGAGAGGCCAGTGAAAGTCAGTTCGTTTCATGGGAGGGGTGTCGGGGGGGGGAAGCGGTAAGGGTAACGCGCTTTCTTCACCAATGCCATGAATCGCAAAGACTGTGGCCGGAAAGTAGCTTGGGCTTTAGCCCAAGAAATCGAGCTAAAGCTCGAACTACTTTCCGTGGCGAAGGCTTCGCGCACATCGCCCGACGCGCGGGCCGAGTCCGTTACTCCGCCTGCAGCCCGAGCACTTCATCAGCGCGTTCGCGGACTTCGCGAAAACGCGCGGCATTTGCGGGCAGTTTGATGTCTTCGTCGTAGGTTGGAATCATCGCCTTCATTCGGGCGTGGCCGTCGGTGCTGGCCAGCAGTTGAGGGAAACACTTCTTGATCACCTCAAGCACGATGTTCACCGAGACCGATGCGCCGGGCGATGCGCCGAGCAGCGCGGAAATCGTGCAGTCCGCATCGGTGATGACCTCAGTGCCGTAGTGGACAATGCCGGCTTGACCGTCGGTCTTTTTGATCGCCTGCACGCGGATGCCGGCGTCGATCAGTTTCCAATCCTTCGCCTGTGCGGCCGGGTAGAAGACGTGAAGCACCTCCATGCGATCCGCCATGCTCTGCGTGCCTTGCTGCACGAGGTAGCGAACGAGATCCAGATTATGGATGCCGATGTTGATCAGCGTCGCCAGATTGTCCGGACGGACGGAGAGCGGGAGGTCGGTGATGCTGCCTTTCTTGTGCAGGAACTTCGTCGTCCATGCCGCGAACGGCCCGAAGAGCAGCGTCTTTTTTCCATCGAGAATCCGCGTGTCGAGATGCGGCACGGCCATCGTCGGCGCGGCGTCGAGCGCCTGGCCGTAAACCTTTGCCTGATGTTTGCTGACGATTTCCGGATTGTCGCAGATGAGCCATTGCCCACCGATGGGAAAGCCACCGAGTCCCTTGGCTTCCGGAATCCCGGACTTTTGCAGCAACGTCAGGCTGCCGCCGCCCGCGCCGACGAAGACGAACTTCGCGCGATTCACGCGGACCTCGCCCGTCGCGAGATCTTTGGCGCGCACTTCCCAGCCTGCCTTCGTTTTCCTCAGGCCGATGACGCGGTGCGCGGTCGCGATGCCGCACCCTTCCTGCTTTCCGAGCCAACCCAGCAGCTTGCGCGAAATCTCGCCGAAGTTCACATCCGTTCCGGCGTCCATCTTCGTCGCCGCGATGGGCACGGCGCCCCGCCCTTCGAGCAACAGCGGAGCCCAGCCCGCGATGGTCGCGCGGTCGGTGGAGTATTCCATCTCACGGAAGAAATGATGCGCCGCCATCCCGGCGTGCCGCGCCTTGAGAAAATCCACCTGCTCTGCGCCGTGCACGAAGCTGAGGTGCTGCACGGGGTTGATGAAATCCTTCGGACGATCCGCCATCCCGCTCGCGACGGCGTAACTCCAGAACTGCTTCGAGTGTTCGAACTGCTCGAAGATCTCGATGACTTTGCTGACATTCACCGAGCCATCCGCCTCCCGCTTCGGCGTATAGCTCAGCTCGCAGATGCCCGCGTGGCCGGTGCCGGCATTGTTCCAGCCATCGGAGCTTTCCTGCGCGAGTCCGTCGGTGACTTCATAGAGCTGGATGGTAAGGCGCGGATCGAGGCGCTTGAGCAGCGCGCCGAGATTGGCGGACATGACGCCGCTGCCGATGAGGACGACGTCTGGATTTTCGATGTGCGTGGGTGCGGTCATGTGAATAGCGCGTAGGCTCTCTGGGAACGCGAAACCGGCAAGCTTGGATTCGAGGTTGGCGCGATAGGGAAAAGCACTTGCTGGGGTCTCTTACTGAATTCGCACGTTCAGACGGTAGAAACGCCCGCTGGCCGTGAGCGGTTGCGTAACGACGACCGTCTGATTTGCGCCGGTGATGTTGGTGTAGCCGGCGAGCGGAGTCCACGACGCGGGATTCGCCAGATTGGTCGTCGTCTCGACGTTGTAGATGCGGGTGAGGCCCGAGTAGCCGGTGCCAGTTGCGGCGGCAGCGGTGAAGGTGAGCGTGATGTTTGCACCGACGGTGGCGGCAGAGAGGAGGGTTGCCGTTCTCGCGCCAGGGTTCGTGCCAAGCACGAATTCAGAGGCGTCGGTGAGGCCATCGGCGTCGGTGTCTCGCAGTGCGTCGGCGGGGGCGGTGGGGTCGAGTTGATTGGCGACTTCCCAGACGAGCAGCAGCTTGCGGACACGCTTCAGCCACTCGGTTCGCTGCGAAGTCGTCAGCAGCAAGG
>JANPHH010000333.1:0-24842 GCA_031424375.1 Chthoniobacter sp.
CCCCGGCGCCCGCGGCCCGCGCAGCATCCTCGCGCAATCGCTCGATGGCGTGGACCGCGCCAAACTCATCCCCGCCGTGCAATCGCTGCTCGCCCACGAAGACAGCGTCCCGCGCGGCGCAGCGGCTCGGACTTTCAACAACCTCACCGACGAAGACCTCGTCGCACTGCTGCCCGACGTCGCGCGCGCCATCGAGAAACTCGCGCCGAGCAACGAGATGTTCGCCGACGGCGTCCGCCTCGCCGGCCTCGACCTGCTCTCACGCCTGCAAATCCGCGAAGGCATGGTGCTCGGCGTCTCCGTGATCGAGCCCGCCCGCTGGGGATCTGGCAAACGCATCGACGCCTGCGCGAAATATCTTCAGCGCTACGGCGCCCACGCCAAAGCCGTCCTTCCGCAACTGCGCGAAGTCCGCGCGCAATTCGCCTCCGCAGCAGGCGGAAAGGCGAAAAGCGAGCAGGTGGAGAAGGTGGACCAATGCATCGCCGCCATCGAATCCAGCACGGTCGCGCCCACGCTGGTGGGCCTCGCGGATTTCACGGCGCGCGCCACCCGCTGATCGGCACTCAACAACCCGAACGATGGAACACCCTCCAGCCCAGATCATCGCACTCATCGCCATCCATGACATGATGAGCGGCGCGCGGGCCTCTCGGAAACTCTTGAAATAAAACACCAAATGAAAATCACCCGTATCCTCGCCTATCGCGTCGAACTCCCGCTGCGTGAGACGACTTACAAATGGAGTGGCGGAAAATCCGTCACCGTTTTCGACAGCACCATCGTGCGCGTGGAGACCGACACGGGCCTCGCCGGTCACGGCGAGGTTTGTCCGCTCGGGCCGTTCTATCTACCGGCATATGCGGATGGCGTGCGTGCCGGACTGCGCGAACTCGGACCGCACCTCCTCGGCGAAGACCCGCGCCAGCTCGCTAAGCTCAACCGCATCATGGACGCGGCGCTCAAGGGCCATCCCTATGTGAAGAGCGGCATCGACATCGCGTGCTGGGACATCCTCGGGCAGGCGACCGGCCTGCCGGTGTGCGAGCTGCTCGGCGGGCGCTATGGCGAAGACGTAACGCTTTACCGCGCCATCTCGCAGGAGTCGCCGGAGGAGATGGCGGCAAAGGTCGCGGGTTATCGCGCGGAAGGTTACCGCCGCTTCCAACTGAAGGTCGGCGGCGATCCGGACGTGGACATCGCGCGCATCTTCGCCGTGGCGGAAAAACTCCAGCCCGGCGACCGCCTCGTGGCGGATGCGAATACCGGCTGGGTGCAACACGAAGCCGTACGCGTTGCCAAGGCCGTGCGCGACGTGGACGTCTACATCGAGCAGCCGTGCCTCACCTATGAGGAATGCCTGGCGGTGCGCCGGCAGATTCCGCATCCGTTCGTGCTCGATGAAAACATTGACGACCTCGGCATCCTGCTCCGCGCGAAAGCCGATCTCGCGATGGACGTGGTGAACCTCAAAATCAGCAAACTCGGCGGCCTCACCAAAATCCGGCAGGCGCGCGATCTTTGCGTGAGCATGGGCATCGCGATGACGCTGGAGGATTCCTGGGGCGGCGACATCGCCACCGCGGCGATCGCGCACCTCGCGCAGAGCACGCCCACGGAATTCCTTTTCACCACCACGGATTTCAACAGCTACGTCACCGTGAGCACCGCCGACGGCGCACCGCAGCGCGTGAATGGCCGAATGGCCGCCTCGAAATCGCCGGGTCTCGGCATCACGCCGAAGATGGACGTGCTCGGCAAGCCAGTGGTGGTGATCGGCTGAGGACGCGCGGGTGAAACACGTCGTCGTCATCGGCGGTGGGGTCATTGGATTGAGCGTGGCGCACGCGTGCGCGCGGCGCGGGCATCGCGTCACGGTCGTCGAGCGGGCGCGGGAGCGGCGCGGTTCTTCGCTGGGGAATGCCGGCATGGTTGTGCCGAGCCATTTCATTCCACTCGCGGCGCCGGGCATGGTCGCGCTGGGGTTGAGGTGGATGTGGAATCCCGAGTCGCCGTTTTACATTCAGCCGCGGCTCGACTGGGATCTGATCACGTGGGCGTGGCGCTTTTGGCGATCGAGCACTCGGGCCCACGTCGAGCGCGCGGCACCGCTGCTGCGCGATCTGCACCTCGCCAGCCGCGTGGCTTATGAGCAGATCGGAGAAGATTGCGGCCTGGTGGAAAAGGGCCTGCTCATGCTCTGCAAGACGCCACACGCGCTCGACGAGGAAGCGCGCACGGCGGCGCAGGCGCGGAATCTCGGCATTCCGGCCGAGGTGCTCGATGCGAAAGCGACCGCCGCGCTCGACCCACACGTGACCATGGATATCGCGGGAGCCGTCTATTTCCCGAAAGACTGTCATCTGCAGCCGGCACGCTACGTGGCGACGCTGGAGCAGGGGATCGGGGCGGCCGGCGGGGAAATCATCTTCGACGCCGAGGTCACCGGCTGGCGGCGCGAAGGGGCGAGGCTCGCCGCGGTGCAGACGACGTGCGGCGAGATTGGCGGTGATGAATTCGTTCTCGCAGGGGGCGCGTGGTCGCCGGCGTTGACCCGCGGTCTGGGGCTGCGGCTGCCGATGCAGGCGGGCAAGGGCTACAGCGTCACGCTCCCGCTGCCGATCGAGTTGCCGCAGATCTGTTCCATCCTCACCGAAGCGCGCGTGGCGGTGACGCCGATGGGCGGGGCGCTCCGGGTCGGCGGCACGATGGAGATCGCCGGCTTGGACGAACGCGTCAGCCAGCGCCGGGTCGAGGGCATCCTGCGCGCGCTGCCACAGTACTATCCGCGTTTCCGCCGCGAACACTTCGACGGCATCATTCCGTGGAGCGGCCTGCGGCCTTGCTCGCCGGATGGCCTGCCCTACCTCGGCCGCACGCGGGCGGCGGAGAATCTCATCATCGCCACCGGTCACGCGATGATGGGCCTGAGCCTCGCCCCGATCACCGGCGAACTCGCCGGTCAGCTCCACGATCGCGAACCGCCGCGCTTTGATCTGCGCCTGCTCGATCCCGATCGATTTGCCCGCAGCCAGGAGGCTCGGATTCCGGATGATCATGGAGCCTCGTGACCTCGGCTGCTAACGTCGGACATGCCCCCCGGATTTCTCGCCCATCTCGCGCTCGATCAGCACGCGCTCGCCCTGCCCGTCGAGCGGCTGTTCGACGATCTGCCGAACGTCGTCTTTTTCATCAAGGATCGCGCCGGACGTTACCTCGCCGTGAACAAGGCGCTCGTCGAACGCTGCGGCGCGACGGACAAATCCGCGCTGCTTGGCAAACGCCCGTCCGACTTCTATCCCGCGGCCCTCGCCACGCGATACGAGCGGCAGGATCGCCATGTCCTCGACACCGGCAAGGCGGTGCTCGACCAGCTCGAACTACACCTCTATCCCGGCCGCCGCCGCGGCTGGTGCCTGACGAACAAATACCCGGTTCACGCCCGCGCCACGGGCGAAGTCGCCGCTGTGATGGGCGTCTCCCGCGATCTCGAAGACACGGCTCGCGGAGCGGCCGCGCGGGGTTTCCCGGAACTCGCCCGTGCGCTCGAAACGCTGCAAACGCGCATCGCCGATCCGCCCGGCATCGAGGAACTCGCCTCCCTTTGCCACCTCTCACCCGCGCAATTTTCCCGACTCGTCCGGCGCATCTTCCGACTCACTCCGCAACAACTCGCGATGAAGGTGCGCATCGATGAAGCGCTGCACCTCCTCGCCACCACCGACCGCACACTCGCCGACATCGCATTCGCCACCGGCTTTTGTGATCAGAGCGCCTTCACCCGCCACTTTCGCCGTATCGCCGGTCTGCCGCCCGGCGCCTTCCGCGGCTCGATCCCGCCCGCGGCGCGATAGAAGCGAAGCCCTCGCGCGCAACCGCTTCGATCCCGCGCCGGAGATGTGCGGGGCAACCTCCCGCTCGATCGCACTGCCGCTATCTCCCCAGCTTTCGCTTGGCAAAGCGGCACCCCGCCCGTTCAATCGCCGTCCCTGACAATGAAGCTGCTCGACCGCTATGTGCTCCGAAACTTCCTCGAGCCGTTTTTCATCTGCTTCTTTGGCTTCCTCTCTATCTGGCTCGTTTTCGATCTCGCGGACAACGGGTCCGAACTCATCCAGTCCCATGTCTCGGCGAAGACCATCGCCCTCTTCTACGCATCGCAGCTCCCGCAGATCATCGTCATTTCCCTGCCCGTCGGACTGCTGCTCGCCGTCCTGTTTTCCTTCAGCACCATGTCGCGGCGCAATGAGATCATCTCCATGCTCACCGCCGGGCGCAGCGTGCAGCGGGTGGTGCTCCCGCTCATCGGAGTCGGACTCGTCACGTCCGGTTTCCTCCTCTGGCTGAACTACGAAGTCGCGCCACGCGCCGAGGCGATTAAAAAAGTCGCCCTCGAGCAGATCAGTCGCGGTCGGAGACCCGGCGAAATCGAGTCCATCAACGGCTATCTCTTCCGCGATCGTCTCAATGGCCGCACCTGGTTCATCCGGCGCTTCCGGCCGGGCAATAACCAGCTCGAAAACGTCCACATCACCCAGCAGGACGAGGCCGGTCGCATCACCCGCAAATGGTACGCCCGCGCCGCCGTCTACGACCCGCGGACGAAAACCTGGTCGCTGAACAAGGGGCTCATCCTCGATTTCAACGAAGCCGGCGACATCGCCAAGATGGACAACTTCGAAAGCGAGTTCCGGATCATCAACGACTGGACGGAGACGCCCTGGCGGATCAGTTCCGCGCAGCAGGAAGCGCAAAATCTCACGGTCCCGGAGCTCCGAGCCTATCTCGATTTCAACAACGACTTTCCCGCCGTCCAGCTCGCTCCATTTCGCACCTACCTGCAACACCGCTTCGCCGTCCCGTTTCAGTGCCTCGTCCTCATCTTCATCGCCGCTCCGCTCGCCATCGTCTTCTCCCGCCGCGGCGTCATCGGCGGCGTGGCGGTGGCGATGACGCTCTACGCCGGCCTGCTCCTTTCCACCTACCTCTTCCTCGCCCTGGGTAAAGGGCATCGCCTCGATCCAGCCCTCGCCGCCTGGATTCCGAACAGCTTCTTCCTCCTCATCGGCATCATCCTGCTCTACCTCCGCGGCTCGAACCGCGAGATCAAGCTCCCGTTTTCGAAGTGACTCGCGGGACGAAGGCGGAAGGATCCTTGATGAAGTAGTCAGTCACCGCATGCCGTCTCCTCCACCTTCCCTCACTCCGCGCCACTCCTCTTCCGTGTTGATTCTTCACCCTTCCGCCATCCCATGACCCCCGACTGGTCCATCCAACATCGCTCCGACAAATGCGCTGCCACCGGCCGCCCGTTTGAGGAGGGCGAATCGTTTTACACCCTGCTTTACCACGACAAGGACGGTTACCGCCGCGAAGACCTCAGCGAGGCCGCTTATAAGGAACGCAACGACAACGTGCAGCCCTTCTCCCTCTGGCGGGGAAAATTCGAGCCGCCCCCACCCGCCGCGGTCGAGGCCGTGACGAAACAAACCGCCGAGGACCTGCTCCGCCGCTACATGGAAGAGCAAAGCCCGCAGCACGCCGCCGCGCGCTACCTCCTCGCCGCCATGCTCGAGCGCAAACGCCTGCTCAAGGAAGTGGAAGCGAAACAGGAGGCCGGCTCGCTCACCCGCATCTACGAGCACACCAAAACGGGTGAAGTCTTCGTCATCCCCGACCCCGGCCTCCGCCTCGATCAGCTCGAACAGGTCCAGCAGGAAGTCTCCGCGCTGCTCTCACCGGGGTAGCCCCGCCTTGTAGCGGCGGTATATGACCGTCGCCTACCGAGCCTCCAGAACCCGCTCCCGCCACCGCCGCACGCTGGCGAGGTCCAGCCGTTCGCCTTTGAACTCGATCTGCTTCACCGGCTTCGTCCCGTTCGCGCTTTCGCGTCGGAGGACGCACGCGATCTCCATCCAGCGCACGTCGGCGAACTCCAGCTTGTCCTTGCCGATCGCCCGCCCGGCGTCTTCCGAGAACGTGCCGATCACCAGCATCACGGGATGCGGCTGGTTCATCCAGGTCTTCACCCAGCGCGCTTTCTTGATCGCGAAAACTTCCGTGCCGTCCTTCCGCTTCGTGAGATGGGAAACGAAGTATGCCGCTCACTCTGTTTGATTCCCTAAGCGGCAATTGCCGGCCTTGAGTTGCAGACAGAGGCCGTAGCCGCGTTTGTGAAAACGCCGGCTGATCTTCCGGCGCGGGAAAGCAACCCATCCGTTGAAGTCATCGCCTGCGAAAGTCAGCCCGCGCTTTCACTAGCGCGGCTACGAGTTCCGGCCCGTCGTCCTCATCCCCCGGCACCTCCATCCATTTCTGATTCGCGCCCGTGATGCGCGCGCCGACATCCAGCACGAGCAGCTTCCCACGTCGGCGGGTGCTCAACTTCGCGAACTCATCGGCCTGAAGTTCCTCCACCCGCCTGCGCACCGCGTCGCTGGCAAAATTCTTCTCCAGCGCATCCCACAGCGGGAAGCGCCCGCCGCAGCCGTGGCATTCTGTGTTTGAAGCGGGCCAACGGCCCATCAACAAGCCAGCCCAGGGCAAGCGAGAAACGAGCGCCGCCCTGGGTTCACCGGAAAAAAGACAATCCAAGCCCCAACGGGGCGCGACAATTCCCGAGCCAGATCAATCCCACGCATACCGCTCATCAATCTCGATCTCATGCTTGCGGCACAGTGCGCGGAATTCATCCTGAAATGACACCTTGCGATGATGCTCCTCCTGCGTCGCGATGTATTCGCGAACTGGCTCGACGTTCGACTGGCTCACGGAGAGTGAGCCGTATCCGCCTTGCCAGAAGAAATCCGCGTAGGCCGGGCCTTGTTCCTTCATCCACATGGAGGGGCTGTGCTTCACCGTTTCCACCAGCTTGGCGATGGTGACGGTGCGGGAGAGATTGCACAGAATGTGAACGTGATCCTCAACGCCATTGATGAGGATCGGTTCGCAACCGATGTTTTGCAAGATGCCGGCCATGTAGGCGTGGAGGCATGCGCGAAGGTCGGCGTCTTTGAGAAATGGCACGCGGTTCTTCGTGCTGAAGACAACGTGGAGGATGACGCGGGCGAGGGATTGCGGCATGGCGGGGGATTGTTGCGCCCCGTTGGGGCTTTGCACATTTTTTGTTTGCGAAACCAGGGCGGCGCTCGTGCCTCGCTTGCCCTGGGCTGGCTTGCGGCAGGCCGTTGGCTGAGCCCGAATTCCGCTAGGTTGGCGCACTCACGTCTTCCATTGAGTCAAAGACGCTGGAGGAAACCAGCGATTCCATAAGTCCTCTTCCGCTTCAATTGATGTCAACCAAGATTTGAAGCCTGACACGGTGCAGAAATGAATGTGGGAGAGGCAAAACCGTTGATCCGCTTCCCATCCCGTCACCGCGAGTCCGCGATCGACATAAAAGGGGCAGTGATCGCTGCGACATGGTTCAGACCGCACCACGCCGTCCTCATCGTATTTGAGCACCCATAGCGATTCATCAGGCACCACCACCACAGGGATCGTAATAGAGAAGAAGTGCCGCACTGAAGATTTGAGTGCCTGCTCGGTCGCCTCTTTGCACAGGTCGTATGCTGAAGACAGAGCTAGCGTCCATCCCTCATAGACGTCGGAATCTGGCGCGGACCCGTAGCTTTGATTCCCTTTGCCGTCTTTGATTGGCTTGAGGCGCACGACGCTCTTTCCAACGAAGTCCCCTCGTTGATAGACCGTCGAATCGACTACGCGCCGGGTTTTAGAATAATGCCCGTCCATTACTTCGCCCGGTTCCTGGAACAAGCCCCACCTTGCTTCGATAATCTCGTGGAACGTCTCATCAGGGCTTCGATTGATTCCGCAGATCACGACTGGGGCGGTCACCGCGAGATTCTTGCATTCGACGGCAAGGTGAAGACCGCGTTGATCACGGCGAAGACTACAGCGAAAATCGAATTGACGAGGCTTTCCGGTTATCAGGTCAATATAAGCGCCACCGTGCGTGCATTCCGCGTCTGGAATCTTTCGAATGATCTCGCGAATACGCATCTCGTGTCCGAAATCATCCTGACCGACGACGACATCCTTAATGGTTTGAGGAGTGATGATCATTCGGTTTGGGCTTGGTCAGAAACAGTCGATCTCATGCCTAACGGAGTTTTTGAAAGGGGGCGTCGTCGAGGCGCAGGGGAAGGAAGCGGCGCTCCTTGTTCAGCGGGTCGCGAAAGCGGAACGTGCCGGACTCCAATCCCGACCAGTCGGGATCCGAGCCGAACGCATTCGCCGACATGCAGAGCACCAGCACGCGCGAGCGCTCCAGTCGCGGCGGAAGTTGAGAGATGAGGGTTGAGAGTTGAGAGGATTTTTGCGGCCCGTCCTTCTTCAGCCGCTCCGGCACGTCGCGCACCACCGCGTTGCCGGCAGTGTCATGTATCAAAGTGGGCGGCTTACTTCGTTTGTCCTTTGCGCTGTGGCTCAGGAAGACGTCGTAGGAGAATTCACCGGGCATGGCGCGGCTCTGTAACAGTCACGCGCGGGATTGGCGAGCGGATGGGAAGGACTTCCCGCAGGAGCGTGACCTGATGCCCGTGGCGGCGGAGCGTTTGGTGATTTCTGCAGGCACGCACTGGTCGCTGAGGAAGCGCAGGCTCACGCAGGCACGGCTTCAAATTCCGCCAAGTCGCGGGCGTAATCCAGGCACGCCGCAACGTCGCCTGGCGTGAGGTCGGGGAATTCCCGCTGGACGGCCGCCGCATCGCGTCCCGCAGCCAGATAGCCCAGGATGAGCGCCACGGGGATTCGGGTGCCTTTGATGCACGGCTTGCCGCGGAGAATCTGCGAGTCGCTGAGGATGTGTTCGCACCAGTTCATGAGTTGGAATATGTCAGCGGTCGAGTGAAAGGCGAGAGCTTCGGCTGGGGGAACCTTTGCTGGGGGCGTCGTCGAGGCGCGGGGGAAGGAAGCGGCGCTCCTTGTTCAGCGGGTCGCGAAAGCGAAGCGTGCCGGACTCCAATCCCGACTAGTCGGGATCCGAGCCGAACGCATTCGCCGACATGCAGAGCACCTGCTTTCTGACCGGCAAGACGGCTACTCCGATGGAGCGTCGGCCAGGAAGCGCACCGGCTTCTCGTAGATCGCGAGGACGATACAGCCGGAATCGCTCGCGATCTCGTGGCGCGTGCCCGGCGCGCTCACGAGCAGGGTGCCCACGCTGGCCGTTCCGCGGTCGTCGCGCTGGGTCCCGGCGAGGACGATGATGTGTTCGTAGCCGGTGTGCTCGTGCAGCGGGACATAGCCGCCGGTGCGGAAGCGGATGAGCGCAGCGGTGGGGCCGGTGATGCCGTCGCCGTAGAGTCGGTGAATCTCCACGCCTTCTCGGAATTCCCGCCACGGCACGCGATCCTGCCACTCCGCGATGCGAAAGAGATCGCGAACGGCAAAACGGGCGCCGGGAGGGTCGATTTCGGGGGAAGGATTCGCAGCCAAAGCGGCGGGTAAGCTGCCGCGAATTCGCGGGATGACGAGCGAATTTCCCGCCGCACTTTCCGCGGGCGACTCGGCCGCGCGGACCGGCGTCACGCGATGGCCTGGATGAATGCCGCCGAGGTGGCGACCGCACCGAAGACGCCGCCCTGCATTTTGATCATCTTCAGCGCGGCGAGGTGATTGCCGTAGTCGGTCGCGCCGGTGCAATCCTCGAGCAGCAGGCACTCGTAGCCGCGGTCATTGGCCTCGCGCATCGTGGTGTGGACACACACGTCGGTGGTGATCCCGGCGAGGACGATGTTCTGAATCCCGCGCAGGCGCAGCAGCATGTCGAGGTCCGTGCCGTAAAAGGAGCCCTTGCCCGGTTTGTCGATGATCGGTTCGCCGGGCAGCGGGGCGAGTTCGGGGATGAGGTCCCAGCCGGGTTCGCCGCGAGTGAGGATGCGGCCGCACGGTCCGATGTCGCCGATGCCGGCGCCGATGCGCTGGCTGCGCCATCGTTTGTTGGCCGGCAGATCAGAGAGGTCCGGCCGGTGGCCTTCGCGGGTGTGAAAGATGTGGTAGCCGAGCGGGCGCGCCGCGGCGAAGACCTGCTGGATCGGGCCGATCGGCGCACGCGTGAGCGCGAGGTCGTAGCCCATCGTGTCTACATAGCCACCCGGGCCGCAGAAATCCGTCTGCATGTCGATGACGAGGAAGACGGTGTTCTGCGGTCGCAGGTCGCCGTTGTAGGGCCAGGGGTAGGGATCGGCGGCGACGGTTCGTTGAGTCATAGTGTCTTGGAGATGGAAATCTTCCTCATCCTCTCAATCTTCCGGAAATCCCGGCAGGAGGAAGATTCAGAGGAAGAGGATGAGGAAGAGAGCGAGCCAAGCGCCGGACGCGCCGGCTTTCCCAACCAAGAAAGGAAAGCCGGACGCGTCGCGGCGAGGACCCTGTTCTGTCAAATGCCCTGCGCTCAGAAAAAGACCGAGATGCCACCGTAGATCTGGTGGACCTCGTCGGTGGGTTTGCCCGGCGCGTTGAACTGGTTCATGCCCTCGAGATTGTTGTCCACGAAGTTCATGTATCGGTAGCCCACGTGCGCGCTCCAGTGGCCGTAGCCTTTTGGCATGAAGTTGAGCGGCAGCGAGGCTTTCACGCCCACTTCGTAGAGGCCCACGGTTTGATGGTCGTCGTACCATTCGCCGTAAAACTCCTCGCTGGGCAGCAGCACGCGGCACGGGAACTCGATCTTGAGATCGGCCGCCGGCTTGATGGTGAAGCCCGGCGAAACGCCGAACTCGAAGTAGTAGCCTTCTCCCGGAGGCTCGACGCTGCTGGTGTTCGGCGACGGGCCGAAGACGAGATACGGCACCTGCGCGGCGGTCGCCTTGCCATCGAGTTCTTGCCAGTAGAGCACATAGGGATTGAGCGCGAACGGTCCGAGCCATTTGCTGTCGTCGAGTTTCAGCTTCACCTCGAGATGGTGCGAGGTGTCGATGTCGAGGATCTGCTCGACGAAGGCAGTGTAGGTCACGTCGAGCGTGGCCACTTTGCCGACGCCGATGGACACCCCGAGGATCGGATCGATCTCGGTGTAGTGGGTCTTTGGTTCGCTGCAGAACGGCGCATTCTTCGAAACTCCCTTCGTGCCGAAATCGTTCCAGACGCCGCCCACGAACTTGAAGCTGCTGATGAACCCATCGCCCTCGTAGAGCGAGAGGAAGGCGAGCAGGAGCGGCTGAATGGTGAGCCCATCGTCGCGCACGATCTGACCGCGCGGGGTGACGTATTTGTCGGAAAACTCGACATTGATGAGGAGGTTGACCTTGGCGCCTTGCGGGGCGGGTTCGATCATCGCTTTCTCCGGTTCGCCGGCGGGCGAGAGCGAGACCAGAAGTGCTGCCGCGGTGGTCGCGGCGACCGCGGTTTTCACGCGGGTGGATAACGGTGTGTGGTGGTTGGAATTCACGCGCGCCGCCTTTAGCTGGCGCTGTGCCAATCCCGCCAATGTCCCGCGAAGGCCCTATTTTACAGGGACTGCGGCGACAGGCCGAAATCGCGAGCGGCTGGCGCAGCGCGCGGACTGTTGCGCAGCGCAACACGTGCAACACCGCCCGCGGACCGACCTCGGCTACTCGCCAGCCTGCGGAAAGCGCCGGTAAATCCGGCTGCGATTGATCCCGAGCAGCCGCGCGGCTTCCGCCACGTTTCCCTTCGTCTGCTCCAGCGCCCGCTGGATGAGCGCGGCCTCGGCTTCCTCGAGATTCAGCGGCAGACCCGCGGCGGTCGCGGTGGCGGAAGCTTCGCGCACCGCCGGCGACATCGGCGCCTCGCCGAGTTGCAGATGTTCCGGGTCGATCGTCTCGCCGCCACTCGCGATGAGGGCGCGCTCGATCAGGTTCTTCAACTCGCGAACGTTGCCGGGGAAGGAGTAGCGCGAAAGCATCTGCGCCGCCTCGGGCGCCAGCGCCGCGGGGCCACGGCCCATTTCCGCGGCGAACATCGCGAGGAAATGCTCCGCGAGCGACGCCACATCCTCCGGGCGTTCGCGCAGCGGCGGGGTGCGCACGACGAATCGTGCGAGCCGGAAGTACAGATCCTGCCGAAACGTCCCCGCCGCGATCTTCGCCGCGAGGTCCGCATTGGTGGCGCTGATCACGCGCACATCCACGTGTCGCGACTGCGCGGCGCCGATCGGCGTGATCTCGCCGTCTTCCAGCACTCGCAGCAGCTTCGCCTGCAACGCCGCGGGCATGTCCCCGATTTCGTCGAGAAACAGCGTGCCGCCATCCGCGAGTTCGAACCATCCCTTGCGGTCGCCAGTCGCGCCGGTGAACGAGCCTTTCAGGTGCCCGAAGAGCATCGACTCCGCGAGTTCCGCGGGGATCGCCACGCAGTTCACGGGAATGAACGGACCCGCCGCGCGCTGGCTGCCGTGATGCACGGCGCGGGCGACGAGTTCCTTGCCGGTGCCGCTTTCGCCCGTGATCAGCACGCTGGTGTTGGCGAACTGATGGAGCCGCGCGATGTCCTCGAGGATCTTGCGAATGACGCGGCTCTTTCCCACCAGACCGGCGAGGCCCCAGCGTTGATCTTCGCGCGCAGCGAGAGTGGAAAACCGCGCATCGGCGCGATCGCGCGCATCTTCCGCACGGCGCCGGCGCCCCATCTCGGATTCGAGCTCGGTGTTGCGTTCCTGCAGCTCCCGCGTGAGGCGGCTGATTTTGAGATGCGTCTCCACGCGGCTCACCACCTCCTCGGCCTGAAACGGTTTCGCGATGTAGTCCACACCGCCCACGCGGAAGCCGTTCACCACATTCGCGGTCTCCTGTTTCGCGGTGATGAAAAGCACCGGGATGGCGCGGGTCGCATCGTCCGCCTTCAGCTCGCGGCAGATCGCGAAGCCGTCGCGGCCGGGCATGACCACATCGAGCAGGATCAAGTCGGGACGGGCCTTCGCCGCGATCTTCAACCCCGCTTCACCGCCCTGCGCGGCGAGGATTTCGAAGCCGCGCGGCTCCAGTGCCGCGGTGAGCAGATCGATATTCGCGGGGGTGTCATCGACGATCAGGATTTTCTCGCGGCTCATGGGGTGGGGGCGGATCGATCGGGGATGATGGCAATCTGGGCGATGACCTTCTGAATCATTTCCATGTCGTAGCTGGCGAGGAATTCGCGGAGGTGCGCCGCGAGCCGGCCGCCTTCGGTACCGAGTTGTTCGACTTCGTGGAGACAGTTTTTCAGCACCGTCGCGCTGTGCAATTCGGCCGCCATCATCAGCCGCGTCACGAGTTCCTCGGGCAGGGCGATGTTGCCGAGATTCAGGACGGGCAGCGCCGCGGGCTCCGAGCCCGGCTTGTAGAGGAAGGCGACGCCGAGCTGCCGCTGGAGGCAATCGTAGAGCCGTTCGGCGCGGAAGGGCTTGGCGAGAAAGTCGTCGCATCCCGCCTGGAAGTAGAGTTCGCGCTCGTGCTCGAGCACCGAGGCGGACATGGCGATCACCTTCACCCCATTGGCGCCGTAGTCGCGGACGATGCGCCGCGTCGCCTCCAGCCCATCCACCCCCGGCATGCGCATATCCATGAAGACGATGTCGGGCCGGGACACCGAGACCACCTCGAGCGCCTGCCGACCATTCTCCGCGAGCACGATCTCGCAGCCGATCCCCGCGAGGATCGTGGAGAGCACTTCGCGATTCTCCCGGATATCGTCGACGACCAGCGCGCGGACCGCGCTTCCGGGCTCGAGCCGCAGGACCTCGCGCGGCGATTCCGCCGGACGCAACGCGGCGGCGGGCAGGGTGACGCTGAAGAAAAAGCTCGAGCCCACGCCCGGCTCCGAACGCACTGCGAGCCGGCCTCCGAGCAGCTCCACGTGCCGCCGGGCGAGCGTCAGCCCCAGGCCGGTGCCGCCGCGTCCCTTGGCCCCGGGTCCCTGCGCGAACGGCTCGAAAATCACGCGCTGAAACTCGGGCGCAATCCCGACTCCCGTGTCACCGACCTCGAAGGTCCAGCGATCCGCCGCGCCAGTGACTCGCAGCACCACGCGGCCGCGCTCGGTGAATTTCACCGCGTTGCCGAGCAGATTGATCAGGACCTGGCGCAGCTTCCCGCCATCACCATGCACGGGCAGGCGCCGCACGTCGTCCGGCAGGTCGATCCGCAGACCGAGCTGCTTCTCCTCGCACGGGTGCTGAAAGAGCGCGGCGAGTTCGCGGACCAGCGCCACGAGGTCGAAGTCGAACGGCTCCAGTTCCATGCGCCCGGCATCGATCTTGGAGAGGTCGAGGATTTCATTGATCAGCCGCAGCAGATGGTCGCTGCTGCTTGTGATCGTGGCGAGGGCGTCGCGGTGAAAGGGATGGAGCGCGCTGTCGCGCAAAAGGATCTGCGCATAGCCGAGGATCGCATTCATCGGCGTGCGGATTTCGTGGCTCATGTTCGCGAGGAATTCGGACTTCGCGCGGTTCGCCGCCGCCGCGGTCGCTTCCGCGCTGGTGCGGAAGGCGATCTCCGCGCGCAGGGCTTCATTGGATTCCGCGATCTCCGCCGCCCGCCGGTAGTAGCTGCGGAGCTGCGCCGCGAGCAGCAGCGTGATGACGAGGCCCACGACGAGCGCCGCCCACGACTGCCAGTAGAGCCGGGCGCGCGTGAAGTTTGCGGCAGGCTGGAAATCGAGCGTCCAGCGGCGGCCGGCGATCTCGAACGGGGTCGACCAGCCGTCGCCATTCGCGGGTCTCGGCTCGAGTTGGCGGAAGATCACGCTGGCATCGGCATCGTCGGTGATGGCCACGGCGATTCCTTTCGTCGCCGCCACGCGCAGGGGCGCCTCCACGAGATCGCCGATGCGAAAGACAGCTACGGCGAACCCGGTCAGCGTCGCGCGGCGTTGCTCCACCGTCTGCGGCTCGCCGCGGTAGAGCGGCTGGAGCACGAGGAAGCCGCGCTGCGACCCGGTCTCCTGGGCGAGCCGGATCGGCGCGGTGGCGGTGGCTTCGCCGGTATCCCGCGCCCGCTCGAGCGCGGTGCGGCGCCTTGGTTCGGCGCTCACGTCGAGACCGAAGGCCGGCTGATTGCGCTGGATCGCTTCGAGGAAATAGACGGGGAAATATTCCGGATGCGGGCCCGCAGGGATGATGGTGCCGTCGGCCTGCTGCTCGGTGAAGTGGAAGCCGGCGAAGCCTTCGTCGCGTGCGCGTTTTTCCCACGCTTCGCGGTCGGCGCCCGGCACGCGCGGATCCCACGCCAGCGCCTGGAGTTCGGGCTGGCGGCGCAGTGCATCGGCGACGAAGGCGCTGAACTCCGCCCGCGAAACATCGCGGCCCACATCGTAGAGCGAGGCGATCGCGTGGAGCACTTCCATGGAGCGCAGCACGCGGCTGCGGAGCGCCTCCACCCGATCCTGCGCGATCTGCCGCACGTCCTCGCGCAGTCCCCGCCGCTCGGCATCGCGGAGCAGCCCGGCGATGGCGAACGAGATCACCGCGCCGACGAGCAGAACGCTGGCGACGAGAGCGCGCGACGAGAAGCGGGCGGGAGCCGCGGCTCGGCGGACATCACGCTCACTCGGCACTCCGGCTGGGATATTGGCAGACACGCGCGCGCACCTCAGCACGGGCGGTGCCACGCGAGTCTCCGCGCCGCCCCGCTTCGCCCGCGGGCGCTTCCCTCAGGATGACAGAGGTTTTTGTTTTCGACTGCACGCGCTTATTCGCTCGAGAGATCGCCGCGCCGTTCACGCTGTCCCGTTTCACTCACGCTGAGCAACGCGCCGCAGCGAGGTGTCCCGCATGTCCCGGACGCAACACCCGCAACACCGCCGCTGTCCGCCGCGTGGCCGGGCGCACCGTGGCAGTCGCGCCTTTCCCCTCTGTAACCGCACTGATTCACGCCTCCGCGGTGCATCTGGCACGCGCAGAGCTAAACGGCGGCGGAGCGCTTTCCACGCGACCGACCGCATGAGCAAAACCACCAACGGCAGCAGCCCGATCATCACCGTCCCGGCGGAACCGTATGAATACGACTTCCCGCCGGCCCGCACCGCATTGCTCATCATCGACATGCAGCGCGATTTCCTCGAGCCGGGCGGCTTCGGCGAAATGCTCGGCAACGACGTCTCGCAACTCCGCCGCACCATCGAGCCGAACATCAGGCTCCTCGCCGCCTGGCGCGCCGCCGGCCTGCAGGTCATCCACACCCGCGAAGGCCACCGGCAGGATCTCGCCGATCTGCCGCCCACCAAAGCCATCCGCGGGCGCAGCGCCACGACGATCGGCGACCGCGGGCCGATGGGCCGCATCCTCGTCCGCGGCGAAGACGGCCACGACATCATCCCCGAGCTCTACCCCGTGCGCGGTGAGCCGATCATCGACAAGCCGGGCAAGGGCGCCTTCTGGTCCACCGACCTGCACGCGATCCTCCAGCATCGGCTGATCACCCACCTCATCGTCACCGGCGTGACCACCGAGGTTTGCGTCAATACCACCGTGCGCGAGGCGAACGACCGCGGCTACGAATGCCTCGTGCCGTCGGACTGCGTGGGCAGCTACTTCCCCGAGTTTCACGAGATGGGCCTGAAGATGATCAAGGCGCAGGGCGGCATTTTCGGCTGGGTTTCGGATTCCGCGAAAGTCATCGCCGCCCTGCAGCCCGACCAGCCCGCAATGACGCCGGCTACTTAGCAAATCGTCCTCGTCCTCCTACTCGTCCTCGTCCTCGAAAACCGCACCGATCGAGGACGAGGACGAGGACGAGGACGAGTAGGAGCCGCCACCTTTCCCGAAAAACCAACCACCAAAACCACCGCATATGACCACCACCAACAAACCCAAAATCTGGGTGCCCGGAGACTGGAACGCCTTCTTCGGCTTCGGCACCAACATCCTCGTCAACCTGCTCACCCTCACGGCGCTGCTGCGCTTCGTGTTGAAGATGCCGGACGACGTGGTCTTCGGAAAGATCCTGCCCGCCACCGGGCTGATGCTCTGCCTGTCCACGATGTATTACGCCTGGCTCGCCTATCGCCTCGCGAAGAAGACCGGTCGCACCGATGTCTGCGCGCTGCCTTCGGGGATCAGCGTGCCGCACATGTTCGTGGTCACCTTCGTGATCATGCTGCCGATCACCCTGAAGACCGGCGACCCGATCAAGGGCTGGGAAGCCGGCCTGACCTGGGTCTTCATCCAGAGCTTCGTGCTCATGGCCGGCGGGTTTGTGGGAAACTGGATCCGCAAGATCACCCCGCGCGCCGCGCTGCTCGGCACGCTCGCCGGCGTCTCGATCACCTTCATCTCGATGAAGCCCGCCCTGGAAATGATGATGACCCCGATCATCGGCTTCACCTGCTTTGCGATCATCCTGCTGAGCTGGTTTGGCGGGGTCAAATATCGCGGCATTCCCGCCGGGCTCGTCGCGATCGCGGTCGGCACCGCGATCGCGTGGGTGTCCACCGCGGCGGGTCTGAACTTCGGTGGATTGTCCGCCAAGGGCCTCGTCGATTCTTTCACCAACTTCGGCTTCCGCGTTCCGCTCCCGGCTTTCAGCCACGTCTTTGGCGGGTTTGAATTCCTCGGCATCCTGCTCGTCACCGCGATTCCCTTCGGCATCTACGACCTCGTCGAGGCGATCGACAACGTGGAGAGCGCCGAGGTCGCCGGCGACGCCTATCCCACCACCCGCGTGCTTTGTGCCGACGGCGTGGTCAGCCTCATCGGCTGCATGATGGGCAACCCCTTCATCAATGCGGTCTACATCGGCCACCCCGGCTGGAAGGCGATGGGCGGGCGCATCGGCTACTCCGCGGCCACCGGCCTCTTCGTCATCATCCTCTGCTGGTGCGGCGTGATCTCCACCATGCTCGCCTTCATTCCCACCGTCGCGATCCTGCCCATCCTGCTTTACATCGGCATGCTCATCGGGTCGCAGGCCTTCCAGGAAACGCCCAAGGCGCACGCGCCGGCGATCATCGTCGGCCTCGTGCCGCATCTCGCCGCGTGGGGGACGGTGCAGATCAATGGCGCGCTCGCCGCCGCCGGCACGATCATGCCGGCGCTGACGCCGGAAAAAAAGGAAGCCTTGGTGGGCGCGATGAAGAACGAGGGGGTGCTCTACCACGGCCTCGAAATCCTCGGCGGCGGCTCGATCCTCGGCGGCCTCATCCTGACCGCGATCACCGTCTTCATCATCGACCGGAACTTCCCGAAAGCCGCGACCTTCGCCGCAGCCGGCGGGGCGCTGACCTTCTTCGGCTTCATGCACGGCGAACGGATCGGCTTCGCCCAATCGCCGCTCATGGCGATTGCCTACCTGGCCGTAGCCGGGGTGCTCTTCGCCGCTGCGAAACTCGTGGTCGTCGAGCCCAGGCCCGCCGAGGAGCCGGCCCACGGCCACAGCGGGCCGCTGGGCGCCCTCGCCGCGGAGTAGCGGCCGACGCTCCATTCCAGATTCGCAACACCCCGCCGGCGCTCCGTGCCCGGCGGGGTGTTTGCGTGCCGGGTAACGATCCGGGCGCCACTCAGGCGGAGGCTTGGCGGCGGGAAGGCGCAGCGCGGTCCCTCATTCCCGCAGATCGCACGCGACGCGAGCCCGGTCATCGGCTACCACACTCCCCCACTCGCGATCCATGGCCACCAAAGCGACCATCTACAAAGCCGAAATCCAGATCTCCGACATCGACCGGGGGCTCTACGGCGACCACTCGATCACCATCGCCCGCCATCCTTCCGAGACCGATGAACGCCTGCTCGTCCGCCTGCTCGCCTTCGCGCTGAACGTCCCCGCCGACAGCGACCACGGCCCGCTGGAATTTGCCAAGGACATGTGGGAAGCCGATGCGCCGAGCCTTTGGCAGAAGGATTTCACCGGCGACATCGTCCACTGGATCGACGTAGGCCAACCCGACGACAAGCGGCTCCTCCGCGCCTCCGCCCGCGTCGGCCGCGTCAGCGTCTACAGCTTCAGCAGCAGCACCCCCACGTGGTGGAAGGGCATCGAATCCGCGCTGACCCGTGCGCGAAATCTGACCGTGTGGCAAATCCCCGCCGAGCAAAGCCAGGCCCTCGCCGCCCTCGCGCAGCGGACCATGGAGTTGCAGGTGACGGTGCAGGAAGGCGGCATCTGGATCGGCGACGGCACCCGCTCGATCGAGGTCGCCCCCGTGCGGCTCTACGGTCCCGTGGACCACTAAAGCTGGCGCCGGCCGCGGTAGCGGGAGATGCCGGTTTCATCCATCCCGGTGAACTGGGTGAAGTTGTCGTCGAAGATCAAGATGACGCTTCGACCGAGGAGCGTCACTTTCAGCGGTCCGCTTTGCGCCCAGCTTCCGGTGGCGACCCGGACCTTGCCGCTGTAAGCCGTGTAGGTGCCGGTCGTGGAGAAATGGATTTCCGTCCACGAAGCCGACGCTGCCCCGGCCAGTGCGCCCCATGTCCACGGCGAGCCGGTCAGCGCACCGGGCAGGCTCGCGTGAGTCGCGAGCGGGCGGCCGGTCACACCGAGCGGCGCCGTCGCGGCCGGCGGTCCCGCGGCTGCGGTGAGCCCCGCCGATGGCGTCGCGGGCGGCATCGGGTTCCCGAGGATGCCTTGGATTCCTCCCACCACATGCTGGAGAAATCGCGGGTCCGACCAGTCGGCGACATTGTGCCCGAGCGCGGTGTAGAAGACACGGCCGCGGCCGTAAGTTCGTGTCCACGCGACGGGGTATTCCGTCCCCGCGCCGCTGCGCACGGCGAGGAGCGCGGGCGTCTGCATCAGCGAGAGCGAGCGTGGATCGATGCTGAGCAGCGTGTGGGAAGAGGAGCGGCTCCAGTTCTTGAACTGAAAAGCCTCATGCGCGATCTCGAAGGCGTCGCCCAGCCCAGCAGTCGCGGGCGATGCGCGGTCGTCCACCTTGACCCAGATGCGGTTTACCCCCGGATGTCCATTGAGATAACCGCCGAGCATCTCGCCGTATCCCGCGAAGGTGTAAAACGTGTCCGCCGCCGAGTGAATGCCCGCGAACGCACCGCCCTCGCGGACGAAATCGAGCAGCGCTTTTTTTCCTTCCGCATCGATCGGCAGTTCGCCGCTCGTGTAGAAGGCGACGGCGTCGAAGTTGCGCAGGTTCATTCGGTTGATCGCCCCGGCCATCTGCGTCGGCTCCACGGTGAAGCTGCCCGCCGCGGCTTTCATCAGCGCCTTTTCCGCCGGGGAATAATCGCCTGCCGTCCGCCGCGTGGCCTCGTGCTGGTAGGCGGCGGAGTAGGTCAGAAAGAGCACGCGACCTTTCCCGGTGCGGGTCGCAGGTGCGGCGAGTGCGACCGGTATCGGCGTGATCATTGCGGCGATCTGCGGCGCGGGCGTAGTCATTGCGGCGAGCTGTGGTGTGGGCGTGGTGATGGTCGGCGTGCTCGGCCGGGGTGTGGCGGGTGCGGGCGTCGGCGTCGCGGCCCGCGCGACCGCGACCGGGGTGGGCGTGGCCTTTCGGAGCAGGATGCTGTCCGGCGTGGCCGGCTTTTTCTCAGGCGCCGCGATGGCTCCCGAGGTTTGCGGGTCAGACGCCGATCGCGCCTGCGGTTTCGTGTCTGGCTTCTCGACCGAGCCGGGATGCTGCGGCCAGTAGTGGATGGCCAGGCCGACGAGAACCGCGGCGATCAGCGTGGCGACCGCCACGACATACGAATTCGCGCCCTTCCCGCGCGTTCGCACGGGCTTCGCCCGCGGCGTGGCGATCGGCACGGCGCGCGTGGTGCGGATCCGGTCGAGGTCCGTCTTCAGCTCGCTCACCGCCTGGTAGCGCAGCTCGGGTTCGGATTGCAGCGCCTTCAGCACCACGCTGTCGATGCGCACATCCACCGCCACCTTTTTCGACGGCGGCTCGAAGACCCCGCGCGGCGTGCGGCCGGTGAGCATTTCGTAGAGCATCACCCCGAGCGCGAAGATGTCCGCGCGATGATCCGCGATGCCGACACGCTGCTCGGGTGCCATGTAATCCGGCGTGCCCATGACCACATTCGTGGACGTGATGTCCTGCGCCTCGCCGTTGAGCGGTCGCGCGAGGCCGAAGTCGCCGAGCTTCGCGCGTCCCTGCATGTTCAGCAGAATGTTCGCCGGCTTGATGTCGCGGTGGATTACGCCCTGCCCGTGCGCGTACTGCAGCGCGTCACAAATCTGCCCGAGCAGCTCCAGCGCTTGTGCGGGCTTGAGTCCCGGCCCGTGCAGCACGCGATGCAGGTCCGTGCCGTCCACGTATTCCATGATGAAATAGAGATGCCCCGCGGTCGTCTGCCCGAAGTCGTAGACGGCCACGATCCCCGGATGCTGCAGCCGCGCCAGCGTGCGCGCTTCGCGCTGAAAGCGGGCGATGAACTGCGAATCCGCCGCCAGCTCCGCGGGCAGCAGCTTGATCGCCACCGGCCGTTCCAGCGTGGCCTGCTCGCCCTTGTAGACGGCACCCATCCCGCCGCGTCCGATCAGCGCCACGATGCGGTACTGCGGGAGCAACGCCGCCAGTTCTTCGGGTGTGGGCGGCTGCCACGGCGAATGGCCGGGGGAGGGCGCGTGGTGAAGTTCGTCAGGCATTCCTCTGGAGGGTTACGCCATTTGGCGGGCGAGGTGGCGAACAAAATGCAGCGGTCGCGCACCCCCGTGGCGATTGAGTTTCGCGCCGCGGGCGGTAGCCTGCGCCCCACCATGCTGCAACCCTGCCCACACTACATCGCCGGAGAATGGCGCACCGTCTCCGGCGGCTCGCCGGTCTTCAATCCCTCCACCGGCGATGTGATCGCCGAGTGCCCCGCGGGCGGTGCCGCGGAGATCGCCGCCGCCGTCGAAGGCGCCGCCGCCGCCTTCCCCGCCTGGAGCGAGACGCCCGTGGTCGAGCGGGCGCGCATCTTTTTCCGCTACCGCCAGCTCATCGAGGAAAACTTCGACCCACTCTGCGCGACCGTCTCCCGCGAGCATGGCAAGACGCTCGTCGAGGCGCGCGGCAGCCTTTTCCGCGGGCTGGAAAACGTGGAGTATGCGTGCGGCGCGCCGACGCTGCTCATGGGCGACACGCTGGAAAATCTCGCCCGCGGCGTGGACTGCGAAACCGTGCTCCAGCCGCTCGGCGTCTGCGCCGGCATCACGCCGTTCAACTTTCCCGCGATGGTCCCGCTCTGGATGTTTCCGCTCGCGCTCGTTTGCGGAAACACCTTCGTGCTCAAGCCGAGTGAGAAGGTTCCGCTGACCGCGGTCGCGCTCATCGAGTTGCTCGAAAAAGCAGGCCTGCCGAAAGGCGTGCTGAATCTCGTCCACGGCGGTCGCGAATCCGTCGATGCGCTGCTCACGCATCCGCAGGTCCGCGCGGTTTCCTTCGTCGGCTCCACACCCGTCGCGCGGCACATTTGGGAAACCGGGACGCGCCACGGCAAACGGGTGCAGGCGAATGGTGGCGCAAAAAACTACATCGTCGTGATGCCCGACGCGGACATCGCGAAAACCGTCGAGAGCCTCAGCACCGCCGCCTTTGGCTGCGCTGGCGAACGCTGCATGGCCGGCTCCACCGCGCTCACCGTGGGCGCCGCCGCCGAGCGCATGTTGCCCGCATTGGTCGAGGCCGCGCGTGCGATCAAAGTGGGACCGACCGACCGCACTGCGCAGCCCGACATGGGCCCCGTGATCACCGCCGCGCACCGCGACCGCGTGCTGGGCCTCATCGCGAGCGGCGAGAGCGACGGCGCGAAGGTCCTCGCCGATGGCCGCAACATCCGCGTGCCGGAAGCACCCGGCGGTTTCTACCTCGGCGCGACCGTCATCGACGGCGTGCAGCCCGGCACCACGCTGGCCCGCGAAGAAGTCTTCGGCCCGGTACTCAATGTCACCCGCATGGATGATCTCGACGCCGCCATCGCGCTTGCCAATGCCTCCGCCTACGGCAATGGCGCCGCGATTTTCACGAACTCCGGCAAGGCCGCGCGCGAGTTTAAGCACCGCGTGAAAGCCGGCATGGTCGGGATCAATGTCGGGGTGCCCGCGACGATGGCGATGTTCCCCTTCACCGGATGGGATGAGTCGTTTTTCGGCGACCTGCACATCCAGGGCCGCGAAGCCGTGCAGTTCTACACGCAGCAGAAAGTCATCTCCACGCGCTGGTTCGGCGAGGGGGTGGGTGACGTTTGGAAGAAGTAGTGTGCGGGAGATTGCGAAACGCTGTGATCCCGAGCGCAATGGCGGGAACCTGAGCGACCAGAATGAAGTCGAGGGATTTCGGATGGCCGGAGATCGCGCGATTTTCGCAACGGCAGAGGTCCCTCGGCTTCGTTACACTCCGCTCGGGATGACAGGGCTTTTTGGGCCCGATACCACTCGGAGTTACTTGAGGATCTTCACCGCGCGCAGCAGCCCTTCGGAGACGAGTTCGTAGAGCCCGAAGTCCGCGAAAAAGAGCAGGTATTGCCGCATCCCGTAGGCACAGAGCGCGGTGAGGATCACGGCCATCGCGATCGCCTGCCGCGGACCGAAACGCTTTGTGAGTTCACCGATCTGCGCTACCGCGAGTGCGGCGATCGGCAACTCCCAGATCGAGGCGTAGCGCAGGTTCATCGCGTACTGCACATTGCACATGAAGACGTAGGTGAAGCCGATGAAGAGCGCGAGATACCCATAGCTGCGGTTCTTGCGGAGCTGGGTGAAAAGGCCGCCGATTCCGAGGATGAGCACGAGCGGATTCACGAGCAGCATGTCGACGAGGTAACGATGCCACGGTCCGTCGCCGGTCTTGATCGCGTAGGGCAGCACGCCCGCCTTGCCCACCAGCATGCGGTAGATTTCCGCGAACTCCGACACGCCACCCGCGAGCAGCACGAGCGTGACCGCACCGAGTGCCGGACCGCCGATTCCCGCGGCGACGAGTTTCGGCGTCACGGTGCCGATTTGCGTCCAGCGATTCGTGAGCACGAGCGCGCCAAGCGCCACGGCGACGAAGAAGGAGTTCTCCTTCGTGAGCACCATCGCCGCGCCGCAGACGGCCAGCGCGACGAGCCAGCGCGCGTCGTTCGGGTTCCGCAGATTTTCCCAGAGCAGCCAAACGCACATCGTCGCCCAGAAGGCGAAGAAGCCGTCGATCAGCGCATGCTGCCCCATGTGAATCGCGATCGGCGAAAAACCGACCAGCGCCAGCACCCCGAGCATCGATCTGGCCCCAAACATCCGCCACGCCGCGAACCCGGCCGCAGCCACCCCGAGGATGCTGAAAAGACATGACACCCGATGCAGCGAAACCAGCGCCGGATCGTGCGCGGCAAAGCCCGGCGTGCGTGGCACGAGCGGCGGCGCATTACCGAACGCGATCCGTTTCCACGTCCACGCGGTGAGCACATAGAGGAAACGGGTCGGGGGCAGCTTGGCGATCGAGTCCGGGCGTTTCTGGTCCTCGACGTAAAGCTGGCAGATTTCCGGGAAGCCGATCAGCCCCACCTTGTCGATTTTGATCACGTAGTCGCGGTAGAGCGCTTCGTCGAACCCCACGCCGGTGAAACCCGCGCTCGGAGAAATCCGCACTGCGGCGGCAGCGAGCAGCATGATCAATGCGGCGATCCAGAGCCCCCGCGGCGTTGTCGGTCGGCGCACCGGCACGGGAGCCATCTGGTCTTCATCCGCGAGCGGAAAGTCGTCGATCATCAGTTTCATGGGAGGATGGGTAGGCGCGGCCCTTCCTGCAATGTCCGTGCCACACCTCGCCCGGTGATAAGGGAAGGTCCTCCGGCGCGCAGTGCCCCATCCAAAAAACTCTGTCATCCTGAGCGAAGTTCCTCGTGGGCGAAGGTGGGGAGGGACGGAGTCGAGGGGGCGCGAAAAAAATAATGTGGGGGGGGAGATGTTTGGTGGGGGGGGCGGGGGGGCCGCCCCCGGGGCCCGGCGGCGGCCCCGCAGATGGGCGGG
>JANPHH010000334.1:0-10104 GCA_031424375.1 Chthoniobacter sp.
TGGAATCCGTAGACTTCCCGAGACCCGGTGAGGGCGACCAACTCGACTTCGCGTGTATCCCCCGGCTCGAAGCGGACAGCCGTGCCGGCGGGGATGTTTAATCTGAATCCGCGCGCTGCTTTACGATCGAAGCGCAGCGCGGAGTTTGTTTCGTAGAAATGGTAATGGCTCCCGACCTGGATCGGGCGGTCGCCTGTGTTCGCAACTTCGAGCACCTTCGTCGCGAGGCCGACATTGGCCGAAAGATCGGGTGCACCAGCGGCGACGATGAATTCTCCGGGGATCATCTCAGCGGATCGGGTGATGGACGGTGACCAGTTTCGTCCCGTCAGGAAACGTCCCTTCCACCTGCACGTCGTGGATCATCTCCGGCACGCCTTCCATCACGTCGTCCCGCTTGAGGATCGTGGTCCCGTAGCTCATTAGTTCCGCCACGGATTTCCCATCCCGCGCGCCTTCGAGAATCTCGTAGGTGATGATCGCGATCGACTCGGGGTAGTTCAGCTTCACTCCGCGCTGCTGGCGGCGGCGGGCGAGGTCATTCGCCACGACGATGAGCAGCTTTTCCTGGTCGCGCGGCGCTAGATGCATGCGGTCGAAATCATAACGGTCAGTGCGCAGATGCTAGCCAGCGCCGCGACTTCCGCGCGACGTTTTTCTGCCGTCATTACACCGTGAGATGCTTTTTCACGACTTCGTCGGTGAGATCGCCGACGGCGCCGGCACAGACCACCACGCCCCGATCCATGATCGCAAAGGTATCAGCGAGCTCCTTGCAGAAATCGAGATACTGTTCCACGAGCAGGATGCTCATCTTCGATTCCGCGCGGAGTTCCTTGAGTGCGTGTCCGATCTCGTTGCCGAGTGCGGAGCCGGTGTGTTCTTCGGCTTGCAGCTTTTCAACACACTCGGCGAAGCGGGAGAGAAGCGCGGGATGTTTTTCCACGCCGTCGCGGAGGAGGACGAGATTGAGTTCCACGGCTTCGTTGAGGTGGCGCGAGTTCGGCGCGTCGGGGCTTTCCTTCACGGTCTTGAAAGCCTGCTGAATCTTCGCGAGCAGGCCCGGTTCGTTGTGATGACCGCCCCGCCGGAGCAGCTTAATCGCCTCGCCGATTTGGTCGATGATATTGGGCTGAATGCCCTCGGTCGGTTCGTCGAGAATGAGGATCTTCGGTTCGGTAAGGAGCGCGCGACCGATCGCCAACTGCTGCTGCTGGCCACCGGAGAGCATGCCGCCTTTGCGCGGGAGAAATTCCTTCAGGATGGGAAAGAGGCTGAACACGCGGTCGAGGCTGCCGTTCATCTTTTTGCCAAGCGCGATGGCGCCGATCTTTAGATTTTCCTCCACCGTGAGTTGCGGGAAAATATCCCGCCCTTGCGGCACGTAACCGATCCCGGCCGCGGCGCGGGCTTCGCTGGAAAGCCGGGTGATATCCTTCCCGGCCAGCGTGATTTTCCCGGCGCTGGGTTTCATCACCCCAGTGATGCTGCGGAGCGTCGATGTCTTTCCGACTCCGTTGCGACCCATGAGGCAGAAGCACTGGTGATCGGGCACCTCGAATTCGACGCCGCGCAGGATGCGGCTGCCGCCGATGGAGAGTTCTAGGGCTTGGACGGTAAGCATGGAGAAAGTTGAGAGTTGAGAGTTGAGGGTTGAGAGGCGGTTTCTGAGCGGGAAAGGCGGCCCTGGATCAAAATGCGGTAAATACGTGGACGCGCCTCTCAACTCTCAACATTCAACTCTCAACTATTCCGCTTCTTGCGCCCGAGATATACATCGAGCACACGTTCATCGTTCTGCACTTCGTCGACGGCTCCCTCACAGAGCACCGAGCCTTGATGGAGCACCGTCACCTTCCGCCCTGCGGCGATCTGGCGGACGAAGACCATGTCGTGCTCGATGACCACGATGGTGTGTTTACCGGCGAGCGAGAGGAGTAATTCACCGGTCTTGTGCGTCTCGGTGTCGGTCATGCCCGCTGCGGGTTCATCGACGAGGAGAAGCTTTGCGTTTTGTGCGAGGAGCATGCCGATCTCCAGCCACTGTTTCTGGCCGTGGGCGAGCGAACCGGCCTTCCAATCGCGCTGTTTCCCGAGGTTGATCGTCTGGAGGATTTCATCCATCCGATCGCGTTCGGTGCTGTTCGGTTTGTGGAAGAGGCTCGACCAAACCCCGCGGCTACCTTCCAGGGAGAGCAGAAGGTTTTCCCACACGCTGTGATCCGTGTAGACGGTCGGCGTCTGAAATTTCCGCCCGATGCCCAGTCGATAGATTTGATATTCGTTCAGCTTCGGGATGCTAATGCTGCCCTCGAACTCGATTGTGCCCGTGTCGGGTTTAGTGCGGCCGGTGATCAAGTCGAGGAAGCTCGTCTTGCCCGCGCCGTTCGGTCCGATGACTGTGCGTAGTTCGCCAGCGTCGAGATAGAAATTGAGATTGTTGATTGCCTTGAAGCCCGAGAAGCTTTTGTTCACGCCTTCGGCGGCGAGAAGAAAGGTCTTTTGCGTCGATTCGATTTTCATCACTTGGCGCCCTCCGTCGCAACGGCAGCGGGGGTTTCAGGTGAAGCTTTCTTTTTGAAAAGCTCCCGCGCCTGCCCGAGCAGGCCAAAGATCCCTTTGGGCATGAAAAGGACGATCAGAATGAAAAGCACGCCCAGGATGATCAGCCAGAGATCCGGAAAGGCACGCGTCGCCCAGCTCTTGAGCGCATTCGTGCCGATGGCGCCAATGACCGGGCCGATCAGCGTCCCGCGTCCGCCGACTGCGCACCAGACAACGGCCTCGAGCGATTTCTCCGGCGTCATTTCACTGGGGTTGATGATACCGGCTTGCGGCACATAGAGCGCACCGCCGATGGAACCAATGATGCAAGCGACGACAAAGACAAACAACTTATAGTTGGCTGCAGCGTAGCCGGAGAAGAGTACACGCGTCTCCGAGTCGCGCACGGCGCGCTGCACGAGGCCGAACTTGGTCGTTGTCAGCCAGCGGCAGAATGCATAAACGAGGACGAGCGCGAGCGCGGTGGCGATGTAGAGACCACGCTGAGTCGATGACGCGCGGACGTCGAAACCGATGATGCGCTTGAAATCGGTAAAGCCGTTATTTCCGCCCATGATCATGTCATTTCGAAAGAACATGAGCGCCGCTCCATAAGTGAGCGCCTGGGTGAGGATGGAGAAATAGACGCCCTTGATCCGCGAGTGGAAGGCGAGGAAACCGAAAACGAGTGCGATCAGTCCGGGCACGAGGATCACCATTGCGACGGCGAATGGGAAGGACATGAACGGCTTCCAAAAACTCGGCAGCACGGTGTGCCCGAGGAAGACCATGAAATCGGGTAACAAGTTAGGGTTGTTGCCGGACTTAAAGTATTGCCCGTCCTCGCCGATCATCAGCATCAGATTCATGCCGAGCATATAGCCACCGAGGCTAAAGAAGAGCGCCTGTCCCAGGCTGAGCAGGCCGGTGTACCCCCAAAGCAAATCGACGCTGATCGCGAGCAATCCGTAGCAGAGATACTTTCCCCAGAGCTTGATCGTGAAGTCGCTGATCACTCCGCCGGCATGGAGCGCTGGAAAGACCACGACCAGAAACAACGCGATAATCGTCGCCGCGGTCAGCTCGGTTTTGGAAATGTTGCGCTTCATGAAGAGTTAGCTTTCGAGGCTGCGGCTCTTCGTCACGAAGATCCCCGCCGGGCGCCACTGGAGGAAGAGAATGATCAGGCCAAGGACGATGATCTTTCCGAGCACAGGATTGAGCAGGATCTGCTGGAGCGCCTGATCCATGATGCCGATCCCGAGCGCACTGACCACGGTGCCGATCAGATTGCCCACGCCGCCGACGACCACGGTCATGAACGCATCGACGATGTAATCCTGCCCGAGGCCGGGACCCACATTCCCGATCTGGCTGATGAAGGCTCCGGCGAGTCCGCCAAGACCACTGCCAAAGGCGAAGGTCATCATGTTTACCCGTTCGGTCTGGACGCCCATGCAGGCGGCCATCTGGCGGTTTTGCATCACGGCGCGGATCAGCAGGCCGAGCGGGGTCTTCGTGAGCAGGAGATGGGTGCCGTAAATGATGAGGACGGCAAAGCCAATGACGAAGACGCGGTTCCAACCGAGAATCACATCGTTAATCGTCCAGTTACCCGACAGGTAGGCGGGCGAATAGACCTGCACATTGTTTGCACCAAAGGTAAGGCGGAAAAGCTGCTGGAGGACGAGCGAGACGCCCCAAGTGGCGAGCAGAGATTCCAGCGGACGTCTGTATAGAAAGCGAATGACGCCTCGCTCCAGGGCGAGGCCGACAAGCGCGGCCATGATAAAGCTCAGCGGCAACGCGAGAAGGAAGTAGTTGTCGAGCGCGTTGCCCGAGAGATTCATGCCACTGAGGCGCACCGTGAACGGCTGACCAAAAAATGTGGGAATCTGCAGGACGACGCCGGTGGCGAAGAGGCCCTGCACGACGTAGGTGGTGTAGGCGCCGACCGCGATTTGTTCGCCGTGCGCCATATTGATCACGCCCATGAGGCCGAAGGTGATGGCAAGACCGATCGCCGCGACGAGAAGGATCGAGCCTTTGCTCAAACCACGGAAGCCGGTGCCGATGAAGTTGACGGTCTTCACGTGGCTGGCGATGACCGCGATTGCGTCACTGCCGGCCTTGGCGACTTCGGGCTGATCGGCGTTGTCTTTGACGAACTGCTGGAGAAAGTCCTGGCCCGGGATGGACCCGAGCTTGCCGAGTTCCTTCGCGGCCGCGATGCGCACCTCGGGCTTTTCATCTTTCAGTTGAATCAGTGCGACCGCCTCGCTCAGAGCGTGGCGGACACTGCCATCCTTCTCGTTCTTTTGCACGAGGATCAAGGCGGGCAGTTTCTCGACCTCCTGCGACATTCCGAGCATGTTGATCGCCTGGATGCGTTTCGTGCGATCGGGTGAGGCGAGCGCGAGCAGATCGAGCACTCCCTTCATCGCACCGCGAATCGTGGGGTCGTGGACAGCGGTGTCGAAATCGGAGGCGACGATCCGGAGGGGCTTGCCTTCGACCAGGAGCGGTTGAGCATCGTCGAGACGCGACGCGGCCTGCTTATCGTCGGCGTCCTTTTCCTCGCCGACGGTGACGGGTATCTTCACCTCGCTTCCCTCGGCTTTATAGAGGTAGATTGCATCTTCCTTCCACGCGTCGAAGAGCGTCTTGATGACCGGGTCGGTGTTGCCGATGAGGCTATTGATCAGCGCGATTTTCCTCTCGGTATCATCTTCGAGAATGGCCTTCACGATGACTTGCCGCGGCGTTTCCGCAGCCGGCGCCGTAGCGAGTGCGCTGCACGCGAGCAGCGCCAGTAGCAGCCAGCGTATGAGGACGCACGAATATCGGTCAGGAAGGCGCTGGGTCATGCGTTTGATCGGTTAATTGAAGTAAAAAGAGAAGGGGGCGGGCCCGATTTGGTCGGCACCCGCCCCCTCCCAACCCCAATAACATTTTGGGGCCTCGCGCTGAGGCGCGGGGCGTTTGAATTACTTGGCGGCGGTTTTCGGCTTGTAGGTGCCCTTGAGAAAGGGCTCGCCAAAGACGTCCTTGAATTCCTTTACGATCTTGAATTGGCCGTCGGCTTTCGTCTCACCGATGAAGACGTTTTTGGTCAGGTGATGATTCTTTTGCGTGGTAACTTTGCCGCCCGGACCCTCGAAGCTAATGCCCTTCTCGAGTTCGGCGACGACCTTCTCGACTTCGAAGCTCTTTGCTTTCTCCACGGCGGCTTTCCATAGATAGACGCCGACATAGCTGAGCACCATCGGCGAGCAGGTCACGCGGCCGTCCTTGACGATCCCTGGAACGGTCGAAGTCTTGAGCCAGCTTTGGAAGTCTCCGATGAACTTCTTGTTTGCCGGCGACTTAATCGATTGGAAGTAAGTCCAGCAGCCGAGCTGACCGACGAGTTGCTTGGCCGGGAGGCCGCGGAACTCATCCTCAGAGATCGAGAAGGAAACGACCGGGCAGGTCTCGGCGGTGAGGCCGGCGGCTGCGTATTCCTTGAAGAACGGGACGTTGGTATCGCCATTGAGCGTGCTGATCACGCAGGCTTTGCCGCCGGCGGCGAACTGTTTGATCTCAGCGACAATCTGCTGGTAGTCGGTGTGGCCGAAGGGCGTGTATTTGCCGGCGGAGATGATCTTGCCGGATTCATCCTTCTTAAAGCCACCGCCGATGTTTTCGAGCGGCACGCCTTTCGAGAGGAGATACTCGAGGAGGACGAGGTTCGTGGTCTGCGGGTAAACGTAATCGCTGCCGAGCAGGTAAAACTTCTTCTTACCGGCAGCAAGATAGTAGTCGACCGCAGGGGTCGCCTGCTGATTGACCGCTTCGGCGGTGTAGAAGATGTTTTTCGAGAGTTCCTCGCCTTCATACTGAACGGGGTAGAAGAGGAGGCCGTTGTTCTTCTCGAAGACGGGAAGAACCGACTTGCGGCTGACGGAAGTCCAGCAACCAAAGGTGACAGCCACCTTGTCCTGTTCGAGGAGCTGGGACGCCTTCTCGGCGAAGAGCGGCCAATTGGAGGCGCCGTCCACTACGACGGGCTCGATCTTCTGACCCATGACGCCGCCCTTGGCGTTGATTTCGTCGAAGGTAAAAAGCAGGATGTCGCGGAGAGAGGTCTCCGAGATGGCCATCGTGCCGCTGAGCGAATGGAGGACGCCGACCTTGACGGTCTCGGCATTCGCCCGAAGGCCAGTGTGAAGGAGGATCGCGCCGGTTAGGATCGCGAATCCGAGGGATTTGAGCAGTTTCATTTGTAGTTGTGGTGTTGTGGATTGACTGACTGACGTCAGGAAAAAACACCAAACAGGGGATGCTGCGGCCGAGAGGACGGTTTGGGGAGAACCCTCGACTGCAAGCGGACTCACCGCCCGTGCGCTGAGTGGAAACTGAAGACCGAAAAGAACCGGGAATTTTCGAGGCCACGCCGGGCCTCACGAACCCCTCCGGGCCAGAGCCCGGAGGGGTCGTAAGAAACCACGATGGTCGACTTAGAACGTCAGACCGACCGAGCCAGAGAAGACGTGCTGATTGGAGTCGCCGTCGCCCTGGGTCGCCTTGGAGAAGGCCTGCAGGTTATCACCTAGATTGAAGTAGGTGTAGCCGGCAGAAACCGTCCAGGCACCCCACTTCTCGGGAATGAAGGAGAGAGGCGTCGAGAGGTTGATTCCAGCCGAGGTGTAGCCATAGGCGTCACCGGCGTAGAAGCCGTTGCTGCCGAACCCGACGTTGACGGGCACGGTGACCGTGAGAGCCCCGTAGGTATGGCTCGGGGCGATTCCGACTTCGTAGTAGAAGCCATCTTCGTCGAGACCGGCGAAGCCAGGAGCTGGGATTTCCCACAGCACGGCGACGTGCGGGTGGAGCGCGAACGCACCGAGGAAGTCGGTGTCATCGAACGCGAGGTTGAAATTCACGCTGCGAGCCGTGTTGAAGGCGTCAGCCGGGCTGTCGAACTCGAAGTAGCTGAGAGTGCCGGTGAAGCGCTTGGCGAACTGCACCGAGAGGCCGAGGGTGTAGTCGAATTCATACCACGCATCGGTGGTGCCGCCGCCCGGAGGCTGCTCATGCGAGTGGAGCGAACTCCAGAGACCGAGCGCGAAGCTGACCTTGTTGATGAAGCCGTCGCCCTCGTACAGCTTGAAGTAGATGTCCATGTACGGCTGCGCGATGAACCCTTCGTTCTCCAGAACGAGGCCGCGGGAGATATACTCGGAAACGACGGTCACGCCGAGGTCACCCGTGATCCAGGATTCTTTCGCCGCTTCGACGACCTGTTTCACTTCTTTCGATTCCTTCATTTCGCTGCCGGCCAGGCTCAGGGTCGGGACTGCGGCGATGCTCGCGGCGAGGACGAAGATCTTGGCAATGCTATGCTTTGTCATTGTGGTCTTTATGTGTGGTTTCTTGGTTGGTTTGGTGGATGCCGGGAATTGGCTCAGGGGCTTCTAGCAACCGGCTTGCCACGCTGGGAAGCATTTTTTTTGGCCCCCTTTCAACGCATTCCGGAATCGGGTGTCGCCGTGGGGCGGAGTGCCGAAAGGGCCCGTCACAAATTCTTTTGTTGGCGAACGCATCCTTGCACTGCCTCTCAGGAAGTAGGTTAAAAAACGCCAGCGACCTGTCGCGGTTTGCTCATCACACGATCTCCACCGGGCATTCGGGCAGGGCTTTGAGGAATGCGCGCCCGTAGCTCTTCGTCAGGACGCGTGGATCTAGGATGACAATGATCCCGCGGTCGCCCTTCGTGCGGATGAGCCGTCCGACGCCTTGCCGCAGCTTCAGGATCGCCTCGGGCAGCGAGTATTCGGCAAAGGGGTCGCCGCCCTGTTGTTCGATGAATTCCAGCCGCGCCTCGATCAGCGGATGATCCGGCACGGCGAAGGGCAGCCGGGTGATGATCACATTGCTGAGCGCCTCGCCGGGCACGTCCACACCGCTCCAGAAGCTCTCCGTGCCGAAGAGCACGTGCCGGTCGTCCTTCTTGAACTCCGCGATGATCCGGTGCCGCGGCATGCCCTCGCCTTGCACGAGCAGCTTGTAGTCGAGGTCGTCGAGCCGCTCGCGCATCGCGGAGGCGATCGCGGACATCGTCTTGTAGCTGGTGAAAAGCACGAACGCGCGCCCCTTGGTCTCCTGCACGAAGTGCTCGATCTGCTGCGCCAGCGCCGCTTCGTAGCCGGTGTCGCGCGGGTCGGGCATCTTCTTCACCACGTAGAGCCGCATCTGTTTTTGGTAATCGAACGGACTGCCGATCTGCCGCGCCTCCACGTCTTCCGCTCCCACGCGCCGGCGGAAATACGCGAGCGCCTCCGTGCCCACACTCAGCGTCGCGCTCGTCATGATGCAGCATTTTCCCTCGCGGAAAAGGAGCGCGTTCAGGTAGCCGGCCACGTCGATCGGCGCGGCGTTTAGCGAGTGAAATTGCTGCGTCTTCCCGGTCTTCTCCACCCAGTAGACGTGGTCTTCCGCGTCCTGCTTGAGAAAGGTCGCGATTCCCGCGCGGGCGTCGCGGATCTTGCGTCCCATGTCCTGCAGTTCCGCCTTGGCCGTCTCGTCTTCGATTCCCTTGAGCGTCTGCACCACCATCTGCTGCACCTTCGCCAGCGGATTGGTCAGCGAGTCGTCCACGAAATCCGGTTGCCGCACGCGATACTCCCGCCCTTTCTTGAAATCCGCGCGGGTCCCGAGTCCATCGAAGAACCGTTCCACTTCCTCCAGCACCTGCGCCGTCTCGCGGACGCCGTCCGGATTCCGGTGAAGCTGAAAGAGCCCCTTCTTCGTGTCCGGATTGTAGAGCCGCCGCAGCGCGTAGCGCAGTCCGTACTGCGACACGCCGAGCCCGATCTGCCGCGCGGCCACCTGCTCCACGGTGTGGGCCTCGTCGAAGATCACAAAGTCGTTCGCAAACAAATAGCCCGCGTCGTTCTCCTCCTGCTCGGCGATGCCGCCCAGGTTCATGAAAAAAAGCGTGTGATTCAGCACCACCACGTCCGCCGAGATCAGCCGCTTGCGCGCGTTTTGGTAAAAGCACTTCGGATTCGAACCGCAGCTCTTCGTCGTGCAAATGTGCGCCTCGCTGCACACCTGCGTCCACACGGCCGGGTCCGGCTCCACCGCGAAGTCCGACAACGTCCCGTCCTTGGTCGTCTCCGCCCACTCGCGGATGCGGTCCAGTTCGCTCCGCTCCGGCGAAGTGAACAGCTCGCCCGCATGCGCGATCGCCCGCTCCAGGCGCATCGGGCAGAGGTAATTCGCCCGCCCTTTCCAGAGCATCGCCTCGAACTCGAACGGCACCAGCTTCTGCACGATCGGGATGTCCTTAAATGCGAGCTGCTCCTGGAGATTGATCGTGTAGGTGGAAATCACCGCCTTCTTCTTCTGCTCATGCGCCCACATCACCGCCGGCACCAGATAGGCCAGCGACTTGCCCACACCCGTCCCCGCCTCCACCACCAGATGCCGCTGCTCGCTCAACGCCGTGGCCACCGCCACCGCCATCTCCTGCTGCTCCGGCCGGTATTCGAAGTTCTTCGCCTGCGCCATCAGCCC
>JANPHH010000335.1:0-11987 GCA_031424375.1 Chthoniobacter sp.
GTCTTCGGCGAGCATGATCTTCATCGCGACCTGCCGCTTCATCGCCGCCTGCTGCGCGTCGAGGATCGCGCCCATGCCACCCTGCGCGATCACGTGGCCGAGCGCGTAACGCTTCTCCGCCAGCAACTCGGCGGGCAATAGCCGCTGGAGGGCCGAAGGCGCAGGCGCGGCGACCGGAACGAGCTGGCGAATCTCGACCGTGACATTGCCCACGCGCAACGGCTGATCCGGCTGGATGCGCGTCGGCCCCGCGACCGGCTGATCGCCGACGAAGGTGCCATTGATCGACCGCAGATCCTCGATCTGCACATGGTCTTCCGCGATGAGCAGCCTCGCGTGCTGCCGGGAAATGAGCGGCGTATCCGCACGGATCGCGACATCGGGATTGCGGCCGATGATGTATTCGCCCGGCGGGAGGACCACGCGCGCCAGCTCGGCTCCTTCGTGCCGGAGGATGACCTCGGTCTGGGGGACGTTCATGCGCGAGTCTGGCGAACGTAGTCCCGCCAAGGCAAGGCGCGCCGCTACTGCTTCGCCTTCAGCAGCCGGTCGAAGAGCTGGTACATCTGCTCGCGGATTTCCGCCTGTTCGTCGACGGACTTGCGGAAGAAATCGTAGCGCAGTCGCTGTCGCGCGGCCGTGATGTCGCCGACCGTGGCGGCACGGATCGAGGCCAGGAAATTCTGCGTGGTGCGGGAGCGGTCAGCGGCGCTGAGCTTCTGCTTTTCGGCGCCTTCCATGAAGTCGCGCACGGGGCGCCCGATCGCCGGGCTGCTGAAATCCGCTGCGTTCATTCGGCCTTCGCCGCGCATCGCCGAGATGAGTTTTACCAAATCCTTCGTCAACGCCTCGACGCGATCAGCTTCCGACTTCTCGGCCTGATACGCCGCCCACGCCACGGGCTGCCACTGCTTCACGCTGTCGAGACGATAGCCGAAGCGCCGCACGCGGCTCTCGCGACGGTCGGCGAGTTCGGCAAACTGCCGCTTCTGGAGATACGTCGCGATGCCGATGACCTTGCCGCTTTTTACGTGAATGATCGGGCTGCCGCTGTTGCCGGGCACAAACTCCGCGCTGACCTCGATGCGGTCCGGCCCGATGCCGAGCAGTCGGCCCATCAGCGGCTGAATGACCCGCGCGCCCTCGCTGTTGCCGAGCACCGCGACCTCGTCGCCGATCCGCGCGTCGCCCTCCACGTCGGTCGAGGCGATCAGCGGGTTCGGCACCGCGCTGGTGGCGAGGCGCATGATGTCGTGGCCCACGGCGGCCTGCACCGCGCCGGCGGGAATGCGGGCCCCGTCGAGCTTGGTGATCTTCACCGTGGGCATGTCGGCGAGCACGTGCTGGTTTGTGGTGATGAAGTGTCCGTCCTTCCACTGGCAGACAAAGCCACTGCCCGCGCCGCCGCCGCCTTCGATGAAAACGAGGCTGCCGGAGAAGTCGTGAACGAGTTGCCCCGCATCCGGCTCCGCCCGCGCGACGCTCAGCGCGAGGAGCAGCAAGGCGGCGGAAAGAAGCAAACGCATCGCCAGCTTCTTCGGCGAGGGCTGGCCCGGTGTAAAGCAGCGGGCGCGATCCGCAGTCCGAAGGTGTGCGAAAAAACCTGTCATCCTGAGCGGAGCGCCGCGTGGTGGGAGGTGGGTCCGCTGTGGGGCGAGCTGGTGCGGCGCGCAGTCGAAGGACCTCTAACTTTTTCTGCCGGCTGGACCACCCGAAGAAATAGCGAGAGGTCGTTGCCTTCGGCTGTCTCGCAGACTCGGCTCGACTCCGCGATGCCCGGCACACCCCGGCGGACTCACCGCCCACCGCGCATCGCTCCGCTCAGGATGACAGTTTTTTTTGAAGCCCCCGCCCCTACTTCCGCGCCACGATCGCGCCGCCGTCTTCCACCACATCGGGCGGGTGAAGGAGCACGCGCTGCCCTTCGCTCAAGCCGCTGCGGACTTCCGCGGCGATGCCATTGTTGTGCGCGATCTCGACCTTCGCGAGCCGCGCCTTGCCCCCGTCGGAGAGGAACGTCATCCACTCCCCGCCCCGCCGGAAGAGCGCGCCGGTCGGCACCTGCAGCACCTTCTCGCTCTGCCACGTGACGATGCGCGCCTCGACGCGGTAGCGGTCGCCCATCGACTTTCCGGGCGGGAACGGCCCGTCGAAATTCACCCGCACTTTCACCCGCTGCTCCTCCACGCCGAGCGCGGAGACTTTCGTGTAACCGCCCGGCTCGACCAGCGCGACCTTCCCGCGCAACGGCGCGTCCCCGCCCCATTGCTCGATGGAAACGGGCGCGCCGGGCTGCACGCCCACAGCGTCGCTGGAGAGCAGTTCGATCTCCGCCTCGAGATTCGTGGGATCGCCCACTTCCATGATCGGCTGACCCGCGCCGATGATCCGCGCGCTTTCCTCGTGAACATTGAGCACGAAGCCGGTGACCGGCGCGAAGATCGCGAGCGGCTCGCCGCCTTCTGCGGTCGGATTCTTCGCCTGCATCAGCGCCGCCTCGGCCTGCGTGCGCTCGAACTGCGCGACCTGCAGCGCAAACTCCGCGGTGTGCAGCTCACGCTTCAGGCCATCCACCTGGCTCTGCACGCTGTCCCATTCCTTCACCGAGATCGCCCCGGTTTTCACCAGTTCCTTGCCGCGCACGAATTCCTTTTGCGCGAGATCCAACGCGACCTTCGCGCGTTCGATCTGCGTCTCGCGTTGCATGGTCATGGACTCGGCGCCTTTCACCCGCGCCTCGGCTTCGGCCCGCGCACGGGGATCGAGGAAGCTCGCCGGCTGGGGTTGAAGCTGCGCGAGCACGGTCTGACCCGCCTCGATCCGATCGCCCGCGCGCAATTCCACCCGCCGCAGGAAACCCACGACCGGCGGCGAAACCATGTAGCGATGCCGGATGCGCGTCTTGCCCTCCTCGAGCACCGAGACGGTGAGCGGCCCCGTCTTCACCTCGCCGATCTCCACGGGGATCGGCTTGGGACGCAGCGCGCCGAGCAGCAGCAGGAGCAGCGCGGCACCGATGGCGTAGGGGATGAAGCGGCGAGCCGCAGCGGTCGGGCGCGGGCGGGCGGAGGTGCGGGCGGTGGCGGGAGACGTCGTTTTCAAAATCAATCGCGGGCTTTCAATACACCAAGCAGGTCGAGATGGCGAAGCCGCGTGCTCACGACCCAAAATGACAACGCCGACGAACCCAACACGACGACCACGGCCCGCGCGTAGGTGTGCGCGGTGAGCACGAGCGGAAGCCGCACGCTCTCGGTGCTGGCGGTGTGCACGATGGCGGACGCGAGCTGCGTGCCGATCCACAGTCCGGTGGGGATCGCGACCGCGGTGAGCAGCGCGAGTTCGCCGATCATCACCGCGGCCACTTCGCGCTGGGTGAAGCCGATCACGCGCAGCGTGGCGAGGTCGCGGCTCCGTTCGCTGAGCGCGATGCGGGCGCTGTTGTAGACCACGCCGAAGCTCACGATGATCGCGAAGGTGAAGTAGATCGTGGTGATCTTGCCGATCATGTCCGCCGTGCTTTTGCGGAAGCTCGCGCGCACCGATTCCTTGATCGTCACCCCCGCGATGCGCGGCGCTTCTTTCACCCGCTCGAGGAACTCTCCCCAGTGCGCCGCATCCACCGAGAGCCGCGCGCCGCTGATCGTTCCGCCCTCGCGCATCAGCCGCTGGAGCGCGCCGATCTCCATGTAAGCGCCGATGCCAGCGTAGTCGGTGATCGTGCCCTGAATCGTGGCCTCGAGCGTCGGGCGGCGGCCTTCCTGCACTTCGAGGATGATGCGGTCGCCGACTTTTGCGCCGAGGATTTCGGCCAGCTTCGCGGAAACGAGCAGCCCATCGAGAGGCAGCTCGACCGAGCGTTCCTGGTCGTCGAGGAGCTGCGTGAGGTAGCGCTCGCGCGGCAGCCCCGTGACGCCGAGCCGCCGTGAATGGTGGCCGAAGCGCAGCCGCGCGGGCACGCTGCGAAACGGTTCCGCGGTCATCACGCCGGGCAGGTTGCGGATGTCGTTGAGCGTCGACGCGGAGCCCGGCTCGATCAGGCTGACGGTCACGTTTTCGCGATCGGCGACGTCCCACTGGATCGAGAGCAGGTAGTTGATTCCATCGCCCATCGCGCCCGGTACGATCGGAATTCCGGTGGCCAGCGCGAGACCGAACGCGGTGAAAAACGCCTGCCACGGCCGCCGCTCCAGATTGCGCAGCGCCATGCGAAAGCTCGTGCTGACCAGCTTCGACAAGCCGAGGCGCTCAAAGATCGACATGCGGTATTCCGCCGGCGGCTCGGGTCGCATCGCCTCGGCGGGCGGCAGCCGCACGGCCTGGAGCACGGCGCCGATCACGCCGAGAAAAGCCGCGCCGGAGCTGACGAGAAACGCGATCGCGAACATCGACCAATCCGGATGAAAATGCAGCTCGGGGAATTTGAAAAAGCGGTGGTAAACGCCGACGACCGCATTGCCCAGCAGCATGCCCGCCGCGCCGCCGACCACGGTCGCCGTGGCCACGATGAAGATCGCAAACTTCACGTAATGCACCCCGACCTGGAGCGAGGAATAACCGAACGCCTTGAGCTGCGCGATCTGCTCGCGTTGCAGCCGGATCAGCCGCGTGAGCACCGCGCTGGACATGAAGGCCGCGATGCTCAGGAAGACCGCGGGGAATGCGAACGACAGCGCGTGCAGGACGCGCAATTCATCCTCCAACCGCGTGGCCGAGGCATGATCGCGCCGGCCGTAGGCGACGAGCCCGCCATAAGGCGCGAGCAGGCGATCGAGGTCCGCCATCACGCTCGCCGGATCGCCGCCCGGCGCCACGTCCGCGACGACGTTGTTGAACGCGCCATCGAGCTCGAACGCCTTGGCGAGGTCGCGCTCGTTCATCCAGAAAACCCCGAAGCGTTTGTTGTCCGGCAGTGTCTCGCCCGGCTTCGCCTCGAAGACGTATTCCGGAGTGAGCGCGATGCCCACGATCTTCAGTCGCTGCCGCGCGCCGTAGATGGTCGCGTCGATTTCATTCCCCGGCTGAAACCGATGCGCTTCCGCGAAGGCTTCGCCGATGATCACTTCATTCGCCCGCCCGATTTCAGGAAAGCGCCCGCGGCGCAGGTAGAGGAGATTGAGCTGCTGCGGGCGGTCTTCGGGCAGCGAAATGATCATGCCGTCCGCGGGCTCGGCGAGACCAGGCAGGTCGAGCTTGATCGAGCCGGTCACGCGCGTCTCCAGCGCTGCGACCCCGCTGATTTCCGCGAGCCGCGGCCGCAGCGAATTCGGCGCCCGCTTCACCCCGCAGAACACATCGCCGAACCGGTGCGCGGTGTAATAGGCATCGCGCGTGGATTCCAGCGACAGAATGAGGCTGCGCGACATGATCATCATCGCCAGCCCGCAGGCCATGACGACGCTCACGGCCAGCATCTGCCCCTTCATCTTGCCGATGTCGCGGAGCAGCTTGAGGTCGAGCGGAGTCATTGGGGAATGACGAATGACGAATTTCCGAATGACGAATGAATGTTCCAATGACGAATGACGAATAACGAAACCGCCGTGCGGGTGAGCCGACCCGCAGAGCGCTGGGTTTCGTCATTCGTCATTAGGTATTTAGCCATTCATTCGTCATTCGAATTTCGTCATTCGTCATTTACCAAGCCAGCGACCGCACCGGCCGGCGCGTCTTGTTCCGCCGGATGTCCACGATATGACCGTCGCTGAGCTGGATCACGCGGTCGGCCATGTCGGCGATGATCGCATTGTGCGTGATCACGACCGCGAGCGTGCCGAGATCCTTGTTCACCTTCTCGATCGCCTCCAGCACGGTGATGCCAGTCTTCACATCGAGCGCGCCGGTCGGTTCATCGCAGAGCAGCACCTCGGGCCGCTTGGCGATCGCCCGCGCAATTGCGACGCGCTGCTGCTGGCCGCCGGAGAGTTGGGAAGGAAAGTGGTCCATGCGGTCGGCGAGTTCGACCAGCGCGAGGGCTTCCTCGGGGAGCATCGGGTCGCGGGAAATTTCCGTGATCAGCGCGACGTTTTCCTTCGCCGTGAGGCTCGGGATGAGATTGTAAAACTGGAAGATGAAGCCGACGGCGTCGCGGCGGAAACGCGTGAGCGCGTTTTCATCCGCGTCGCTCCGATCTTCGCCGCGATAGGCGAGCTGGCCGGCGGGCGCGACGTCGAGACCGCCGAGGAGGTTGTGGAGCGTGGACTTTACGCTGCCGGATGCGCCGAGGAGGACGACGAGTTCGCCTTCATACAAATCGAGATCCACGCCATCGAGCGCGCGGATTTCCTCGATGCCGCTCGGGTAGATTTTGGTCAGCCCGCGCGCCGTGAAGATCGGCTCGCGCGCTTCACCCGACTTGGCGGGAGCAGCGGGCTGGACGGGCGAGGCGATTTTCATGGGCGCGAGAAACTAGCAGATGTCGGGAAATGGTCGCGAGTTTTGGACAGGGTCCGCAAACGCCTGCGGTCGAAAACACCTGTCATCCTGAGCGGAGCGCCGCGCGGCCCGGTGGAATGGGAAAGGTGGAGGCGGGGCGTGTGGTGCGGCGCGCAGTCGAAGGACCTCTCGCATCTCTACCGGGGGGTCGCGGGACACTCCGCCCGCGGATGCGAGAGGTCCTTCGACTGCGTTCCTCCCACCTCCGCCCGCGAGGAACTTCGCTCAGGATGACAGCTTTTTTGATAGGGCCTGTCGGCCCCTACGCGCTCCGCGCCACCGCCGCAGCGAAGAGCCCGCACGCTTCACGAATCCCCGTGCACGGACGGTGCGTGTCGAGATTGGCAAGATCGCGGACCTGAAAAAACGCCCGCCCATTCCAAACCCACGCCTCCGGTTGGTGCGGCCCTACCTTCGCCGGATCGCTCCAGGTGTGGATCGAAAGCAGCCGCGGCGTGAGCGCGGCCGCGATGTGCATCGGGCCGCTGTCCACGCTGATCACGAAATCGGCGCGGCGGATCAGCCAGATGAGTTCTCCGAGCGTCGTGCGATTGAGCAGATCGATCGCATTCGGCACGGACTCCACCCGCTCATCCGCGCGGCCGGCGATCACAACTCGTCTCGGGGCGAGCGCGGTGCAGGCTTCGCGGACCTGCACGGGCGTGAGCGATTTCCCCGCGCCACGGGAAAAGGGATGCAGCACGACGAACGGTTCGCTCGCATCGAAACCGGCGGGAGGCGTGCCGGCGGGCAGCGGCCATTCGAGCCGGGCGGGAATGGTCGCGCCGACTGCGGTCGCGAGCTGCAGGTAGCGATCGACCGCGTGCGCCACCCCCTGCACCGGCGCGACGCGATCGTAGAAAAAACGCGCACCTTCCCGCGCGTCCGAGAGCCCCGCGACCTCGCCGCCGCGACACAACCGCGCGATCAATGCGCTCCGCAGCAGCCCCTGGAAATCCACGACGAGATCCACCTTCCACGCCGCCATCGCCCGCGCCCACGCCGGAATTTTTGTCCATCCTTTCAGCCCACGAAATTCCCCGCGCGGGAAAATCGCCAATTCATCGACGTGCGGATTGCCCGCGAGTAGTGGCGCCCATTCCGGGTTCACGAGCCACGTCAGCCGACTCGCCGACCAGCGCGCTTTGATCGCCGCCACCGCGGGCAGCGTGTGCACCACATCGCCGAGCGAGCTCGGTTTGATGACGAGGATGGAGGAGATTTCAGATTTCAGAGGGCGTGCAGAAATTCAAAAACAGCGTGTCATCCCGAGCGGAGTGTAACGCAGCCGAGGGACCTCGGCCTCCGGAAGATCATGGATCGTCGGCACTCCGAGGTCCCTCGATTGTCCCCACGGCACCACGGACCTCTCGCAAAGCCTCGAGTGCATTCTGGTCGCTTAGGCTCCCTTCATTACGCTCGGGATGACACGCGGTTTGGGAATCCTGCACGGCCTCTTGGATTGCAGCATGGTCGCGGCCCGCGGTTTCAATTTTTAGCTGCGTCTCATTTCCCGAGCGCCAGCCGATCCGCAAGCCGCTGCGGCAAGCCGGCGTCCACGATCTTATCCTGCGCGGTCCAGATGTCGTATTCGATCCGGCGCAGTTCGATGAGCTGCTTGTCCGGCGAGTAGAGGACGTAGGCGGCATGCCAGTCGCCATCGCGCGGCTGGCCGACGCTGCCGCAGTTGATGAAATACTTTTTCCCCTGCTCGATGACGAGTTTGTCGAGCACCTGGCTCTTCACCGTGCTGTCGCGGATGTAGGCGCGCGGGGCGTGGGTGTGGCCGTAGAAGCAAAGCTGCGTGTGCTGGTAGTTGAAGCTGGCCGCGGCATCGAGCTGGTTGAAGACGTAGCCCCACTTGTGCGGGGTATCGAGCGTGGCGTGGACGATCGTGAAGTCGCGCACCTGCCGGACCATCTTCAGCTCGCGCAGCCACTGTTTGTCTTCCTCGGTGAGATGTTTGCGCGTCCAGTTGATCGCTTCCTCGGCGAGTGGGTTGAAGCCGGCGAGATCGTCGGTGACCGACGCCTGCTCGTCGTGGTTCCCCTTCACCACCGGGCAGTCGAGCCCGCGGATGATTTCCACGCACTCGTGGGGGTTGGCGTTGTAGCCGACCACGTCGCCGAGACAGACGTAATGGGTAACCTCGTGGGCCGTGGCATCGGCCATCACGGCCTGCAGGGCCTCAAGGTTGGCGTGGATGTCTCCGAAGATGGCGAATCGCATGTCAGGGTTTGCTGGGAGCGGAAGTATCAACTTTTCGCTCCGAGGGAACATTCAATTTTTCCTGCAGTTCCCCGAGGATGCGAAGGAGCGTGGGTAATCGCTCGTCCTGACCCTTGTGATAAAGCGCGAGCAGCGTTTCATACGCCTCCTGTTCGTGGTCCGGGCACTGGGCCAGTTCGTAGGCGGCGAAACGATGCGCGTATTGCGGCGCGCCGGGTAATTTTGCGCATTGGGCGTAGATCGCGGCGGACTTGCAGTGGTCTTTGAATTTCTCGCGGTAGACGAAGCCGAGCCGGTCGTAGAGCAGCGGCTTCTCGGGGTTGTTGGCGATGCCGCGGAGCAGATATTCCTCGCCGAGTTTCCAGTATTCGCGCTGGTCGCGCAGGCGCAGGGCGAGGCGGGGCTGTTTCGGATTTTCGAGCGCGGCGACGCTCGCATTGAACGCCATGTGCCACGCCGCCTGATCCCAAAATAAAATGCAGCGCGGCTGCAGGGCCGTGACCGCATCGAAATCCAGCTTCATCCGCCCCCACTCGGTCCGCTCCCACGCCGCGTGCGCATGGATGTAGAGCGCGTCGGCGACCAGCGAGCGGAAGCCACTCAGCGCGGCGAGAAATCCCATCTGTCCGATATGCTCGCGCAGGCTCAGATCGAGCCGCGCGCCGTGGAAACTGGCCGCCCGGTGGACGCGCTCGAGGTGCTCTTCCATCGGCACCTTCACCGCACCGAAGGCGAGCAGCGCCACCAGCAGGATGAGCAGCCGCCGCTTCATAGCTCCTTGGTCGAGAAAGCGAAGTAGGCCGCGAGGTAGTAGACCGTGATGTAGGTCAGCCCAAGCGTTGCCGTCTTGAGGAAAAGTCCGAGCGCGATCGCATTCCCGGCGACCACGTCGTCCACGAGATTGAACGCGGTGAGGTCGGGAAAAATCAGCGAGATGAGCGCGAGGAAGATTTTCGTCCCGGTGCCCGCGGCGTTTGTGGCGAGCCAGTATTCGCGAGCGATCGGTTGCACGTGGCCGATGAGGTAGACGACCACCGACACGATGATGGTGAAGATCGACGACGACGCGAACGTCGACAGCAGCAGCGTGAGCGCGCCGCAGAGCGCCGCTTTCAAATAGATAACCACGATGCACGGAATGAGGCTGACGGTGAACGTGCTCGCGCGAAAGCCCGCCAGGGTTTCGTCCAATTCCGCGCCGCTCATTGTGCGCATCGCGACGCGCATCGCCGCTTGTTCACGAATGTAGAGCACGAGCACAAACATCACGCTCATCAACGAGATCGCGACGAAGAGCAGAGCGAGCACGCCGAGCAATTTTCCGAGCAGGTATTCAAACCGCGGCACCGGCTTGGCGAGAATCGTGTAGAGCGTGCGATCCTCGATGTCTTTGGGCAGCAGCATGGCGGTCGCGAGCACGGCGAGCAGCCAGGTGAAGATCGACATCGCGCCGAGCGACACGTCCTTCAGCACCTGGAACTGCTCCTGAAAGCTCAGGTTCACGAGGAAGAACGAGCAGCCGATGATGAGCAGCGCGAAGATGAGCAGGAAGTAAAAGACCTTCAGCCGCACGAGCTCGAGCAGGGTGTTCGAGGCGATGGCGAGGATGCGGCTCGGCGAAAAGGCGCGGTGCTGGGTGACGGCGAGCGTGCTCATGATTTCCGGTCGCTGGTCACTTCGAGGAAGTAGCGCTCCAGCGTGGTTTGCGGGCGGCGTTCCTCGACTACCTTTGCGCTCGACTTCGCGATGGCGGCCCGCACTTCGGCGAGCAGCTCGGGCGACGCGTTTTCGAGGATCAGCTCGGTTTGGTTTTCGATCGAGATCAGTTCATCGAGCCGCCCTTCGCGGACGAGCAATCCCTGATGCAGGATGCCAATGCGGTCGCAGATTTCCTGGACCTGCCCGAGGAGGTGCGAGCAGAGCAGCACGGTGATTCCGCGCGCCTTGAAGTCGAGGATGAGGTCGCGAATTTCCCGCGAACCCGCCGGGTCCACCCCCGCGGTCGGCTCGTCGAGCACCAGCAGCCGCGGCTCCTGGATCATCGCCTGCGCGAGGCCGATGCGCTGGAGCATCCCTTTCGAATACCCGCCGATCCGCCGCTCCGCTGCGTTTTCGAGCCGGACCAGCGCGAGCAATTCCTTCGCGCGGTCGCGCAGCTTTTTCCCGCTGAGGCCGCAGAGTTTTCCGAAAAAGTGCAGCGTCTCCGAGCCCGTGAGGAACTTGTAAAAATAGGGATTCTCCGGCAGGAAACCCACGTCCTCCCGGCTCTCCACCTGCGTCGAATCGCGCCCAAAAATTTCCGTCCGCCCACTCGTCGGCGCGACCAGCCCGAGCACGATTTTCATCGTCGTCGACTTGCCCGAACCATTCGGCCCGAGCAGCCCGTAGACCTGCCCCGGCTCCACGCGCAGGGTGAGATCGCGCACCGCCGTCACGCGCTCACGCCTGAACGGGATGGAAAATTCCTTGGTGAGCTTTTCGATCGAGATCGCTGGCGTGGACATGGCGGGAGGACGGTCGCCGACGGATGTTACCGCCGCGTTACCGTGGGATACGAACGGGGTTCGGCGCAGCCCATCAATGCAAAATCTCGAATCCCCGCACGCCGTCCAGCGGCGGCATCGTCGTGGCCGTCACCCCTTTCACGTGGCTCTTCAGTTCGCTTTCGATGATGCCCTCGAGGAACGCCTCCACTTCGTCGCGCTCCCCGCTGCACTGCAACTCGACGCGGCCATCCGGCAGATTCCGCACCCAGCCCACGACCTCGTAGCCGCGCGCGATCTGCTTGCAGGTGAAGCGGAAGCCGACGCCCTGCACGCGGCCTTCGTAGAAAACATGGCGGCCGGTCATGGGTGGAAAGCGCGAGGTTTCATGAGCCGCGCAGCCTTCGCGCAATCCAGGGCCGGCTCAAGTCCGGACTGTTTCGGAAACATGCGACCGCCCGCGCCTCGGCACTTCGCCGAACAGCCTGCAAGCCCTCCGCAAGCCTGTCATCCCGAGCGGAATGGCGGGAGCCTGAGCGACCAGAATGCAGTCGAGGGACCTCTGATTGCAGAATGATCCATGACCCTCCAGAGGCCGAGGTCGTTGCCTGCGGCGGGCGCTCAGACTTGCCTCGACTCCATGACACTCCGCTGCCAATGAACCTGCCGGACTTCCAACGCGATGCGGAGTCGCACGCACCCAACGAGCGGCGAAGTCCACTTCGCCGTCCTCCCGGCGCGCGCAGCGCCACTTCCCTCCCCCGCGCTTCCTTGAGATGTGGCGCGGCGCGCGTTTGGGGTCGGCGAACTGGAGTTCGCCGCTCCTTGTCCGCCCGCCGG
>JANPHH010000336.1:0-3763 GCA_031424375.1 Chthoniobacter sp.
CGTTTGCCTGGGCCGCACGCTTCCGCCGCCTCGGTCGCGACTACGAGAGGTTATCCTCTTCCCTCGCCGGCCTCCATTGGCTGGCCTTCGTGACTCTTTCACTTAACTCACTCTTCCGCTAAAGTGCATGACACGCTCTAAACCTTGCCGAGCGCTCCATCATCGGGACTGAATCAAAAAGAAGCGCCGACGGGACAATCCAGCGCCACGTCTCCGTTCATGATCTGCTGCACGATTACGCCACCCGCATCGCAGGAAATCTTCGACGCAAACATCAATCCCTGTTGGACGCATATTGGAAAAATTGCCCGAATGGCTGGGCTAGTGGGTCAGATGATGGTTGGTTCTATCAGCAACTCGGCAACCATTTTTGTTCCGCCGGTAGAGTTCAAGAGTTCGCCAATCTTCTACTCACCATGAATTGGCTTGTCCAGAAAACCAAGAAAACAACCGTCAGGGATCTTATCGCAGACTATTCCACCATTCTCCATCACCTCCATCCAGATAACCCAAGCAGCGGCGCACTTCAGCTGCTTCACCAGAGTCTCTTGCTATCACAGCATGTGATCCTCCAAGATTCCGGTCAAATTGCCGGCCAGATTCACGGCCGATTCGCCAAAATCGGAATTCCAGGGATCGCCTCCATGCTGACAGGGCCTGAAGCCCGCACCGCGGAATACTGGTTACGCCCGCTCATACCCAGCCTGACGTTTCCAAGTGGCCGACTTCCTCGGACTATTGAAGTCCTCCGACCCATATTAGCCATTGCTCTCTCACCGGATTGCGCACGTTTTGCAACCTCGGAACTGATCGAATGGAACCGTGAAATCCATATTTGGCAAGTTGAGACACAAGAACTGCTTCGGCGCATCCCCGCCCCTCCAGGTCGGATCGAGTCTATCCATTTCTCGCAGGATGGGAAGCGCCTCATCGTCGGTCCCATAAAAGGAACTATCGACGTTTGGGATGTGGAAACAGGCAATTGTCTTCGCACACTTTCCGCGGTCTCCACGGGAAAACACTGCAACGACTTTATCCTTTTACTATCCGACAATGGAAACACCATAGCGGCAACCGTAAGTGACGAATTATGGCTATGGCACACCGACCAAGACGCTCACAGGTTCACAATTAGTGAACCAAGAAAAATGATTCTCGGTGCCGCGATTTCCAACGACGCTAGCCGGTGCATCACTCACTCCAGCAATTTGTCCGAAATGTGCGAGGTGGGAGAGCAATTGCACTACATAGCGGTTTGGAATCTATTCAGCGGCACATTGATTGGAAGGCTAAGAGGACATGCCACACCCCCGGGTAATTTGACGATCAGTAGCGACGGCCAGCGAGCCGCATTCGTTTCAGACAAGGACATTTGGCTATGGGATCTAGAGACTTTTAGCGCTGTTGAGAGATTGCACACAGAGTCAAGGTGTGCCCGATTGCAAATGAGTGCGGATGGGAAGCGTCTTGTGTATCTGAATGATGACGCAGTGCTCTTCGTGTGGGATTATCCGACTGGGTCACCAGAGCCGGTCGGCCGTATCGATTATGGAACTCATTGCCGCGGAAAAGTGCGGGCCATCACTCCAGACGGTGACCACGCGATTACAGATGGACCTTACAGCACGTAAGGATATGGAATCTGCGAACGCCCTCACATTTATCACAGGATCACTCGTCCGGGAGAATGGACCGTTGTTCAGCGCTTTCGCTGTGTGAGAATGGGACCCGCGCGGTTCTCGGGTTCGACTCGGGCAGAATCGCTGTCTTGGAAGTGAGTTCGGGCGAGATTTCGAGGTTTCAACCGCCAACCAAAGCAGCGATCTCCTCAGTCGCTATCTCCTCGAATGGTCAGCGACTACTGGCTGGATCAAAAGAGGGTGAAATAGTCTCCTTAGAGTTTGTTGATGGAAACTGGAAAGTGTTCTCAAAACATCAAGTGAAAGGAGCAGTCCTCTCTATTGCGGTCGCAGCGGTAGGGGGATGGGCGGCGATACAGATCGAGTCCAACAGGCACTTCGAGTGGTTGCTTTTAGAACCTGATAGAACTTCAAGCCAAATATCGCTCGGTAGGACGAACCATTCGTCCCCACCCGCAGTATTCTCGGACAACGGGAATTCCATGCTGTTGGCCAGTGGCAATCAAATCGAAGTTTGGAGCCTGAACGAGAGGAAGCTTATTCAGAAACTGAAATCGCATAGCGAAGAAATAGCGTGCTTGCTAATCAATCCGAGCGGAGACATTGCGTTGACCGGATCGGCGGATGAGAGTGTCATACTGTGGGATCTCAAAGCGGGAACGGCGCTGCAGAATTTCAATCCCTTTGATAAAGTTCGCAGCATATCGGTCAATATGGACTGGAACTTACTTGTGTGCGGACTTGACGTCTCCAACACTGTGGTCTTCAAGGTCAACGTGAAGGCAACAGCAAAGCACCCTTACGATGACTATCCGCGGCGTGAGCTTCTCAGAAATAATGCCCAGGGAGCAGGGCCAGTATCTATCAGCGACGATGGGCGATCGGCCTCCGCAGCCTTCGGGACGGGGGCAATTAATCTGTGGGATTTGCAGACTTCAAGCCTCTTGTGCAGCTTTCGAGCGGAAAGTGCGATAACCTACTGCCAGTTAACGCCCTCGGGCCGACATATTGTAGCACTAGACTGCACCGGACATGTGCATTTGCTGAAGGTAGAGTCTCCCCATGATATGTTGAGATGATCACACCGGCTGCGACGGGGCAGAGAGGGTGTCGTGTTGTGGGTGCTTGAGCCCTGCTGGAGGCGTTGGTGGGCGATCCGAAACGCATCGCGCTCGTGGCCGCCGACCTTGTGGCGCACTTCGAGAAGCGCGTGGAGGCGATGGACGGCAAGGCGATGATCGTCTGCATGAGCCGCCGCATCTGCGTGGACCTCTACAACGCGCTCATCAAGCTGCGGCCTGAGTGGGAGGCGGAGACGCTGAAAGTGGTGATGACCGGCAGCGCCGAGGACGGCCCGGAGTGGCAGAAGCACATCGGAAACAAGAAGCAGCGGCGGGATTTGGCGAACCAGTTCAAGGACGCCAAGAACCCCTTCAAGATCGTGATCGTGCGGGGCATGTGGCAGACCGGTTTCGACGCGCCCTGCCTGCACACGATGTATGCCGACAAGCCGATGAAAGGCCACGGCCTCATGCAGGCCATCGCGCGCGTGAACCGCGTCTTTCGCGACAAGCCCGGCGGGTTGGTGGTGGATTACCTCGGCCTTGCCGATCAGCTAAAGCACGCCCTCGCTGTCTACACCGAGAGCGGCGGTCAGGGCGATCCGACCTTCGACACCGCGCAAGCCATCGCCGTGATGCTGGAGAAACACGGCATCGCCTGCGACCTGATGCATGGCTTTAACTGGGACAAGTGGACCACCGGCAAACCCGCCGAACGCCTCGCGCTCATCCCCGCCGGACAGGAGCACATTCTCGAACAGGAGGACGGCAAGAAACGCTGGGTGCAGGTGGTGACAGAACTTTCCCGCGCCTTCGCCCTCTGCGCCGCCAGCGATGAAGCCACGGAGATCCGCGACGACGTTTCCTTTTTCCAAGCCCTGCAAGCCGCGCTGAACAAGCAGAGCAGCAGCAACCGGAAGACGCCCGAGCAGATCGAAGCGGCGGTGCGCCAGCTCGTGAGCAAGGCCATCACCACCGAAGGCCAGGTGATCGACGTCTTCACCGCCGCAGGTCTCCCGAAGCCCGACATCAGCATCCTGAGCGACCAATTCCTCGCCGAAG
>JANPHH010000337.1:0-2803 GCA_031424375.1 Chthoniobacter sp.
AAGCAGGCTGAAAGCGAGTTGCGGAAAGGAGAGCACGCATCCGCTTTCCAGCGCGGCGATCGCTTCGCTGCGATCGCCTTGCGCGAACGATTCGCTCCACGTCTCAAAAGGAAAGGACTTCAAAATCTCCATGCAAAAGTACACGCTGCGGCATGCGCGATCGACTCAACAGCATGAAACACTGGCCATGAACAGCGCCCTTCCTCTCGATTCCGTGCTCCGAGAGATCGACCTGGACAAGCCGCGGACTCCCCCGCTTTTACTGAGCCGCGCCGAACGCTACCGGCACATCGAACGCGCCATCCTCGGCCTTTACCGGTGGTATGTGAGCCATTCGCAACGTCTACGGAATTGGAACCCGGATCGCGACTTCGACTGGCGACAGTTTCGGACCGATCATTCGGAAACGGTGGTGAAGATCATCGAGGGGTTTTTTGCCGTGGAGCAATACACGCCCGACTACGTCACGACGATCCTGCACCTGATCCGCCGCAGCCATGGGCGATCGCATTTCATGATGCGGTGGGGCTCCGAGGAGGAAAAGCACGCCGACCTCTGGCGAAATGCGCTCATGGCGACGGGTCAGCGGAGCGTCGCGTGGGTGGAGGATTACATGGACACCTTGCGGAGCAAGGAGTGGAAACTGCCATTTGAGGATCCGCTGCGAATCCTTTTCTACCAAGTCGTCCAGGAGCGCGCGACGCAGGTCAACTATCTCAACCTGGCGCTCGTCGCTCAGGGCGAACTCCGTTCGGAAGAATTTGGCGCCGATGCGGATCCGGTGCTCGCCAGAGTCTCGCGGACGATCGCCGTGGATGAAGCCGCGCACTCGAAGTTCTTCCAGGAAGTCTTCCGGCTGTTTCTCTACTATGTCCCCGACGAGGCAGCGGAGGCGGCCCTGGATGTCGTGAATCATTTCTACATGCCGGCCAGCGACATCGTGCCGGACTTTCATTTGTTCGCGGAAGCACTGCGCCGGACCGGAGTCTATGGCGGGCGCCAGTATGCGACGGATGTGCTCGATTCAGCCTTCGCGAGTATGGGCATCGCCAATCGCAAGATGCTCGAAGGCGCCGTGCGAGCTTCACGGCAAGTGCCGGAACCCGACGGTCGTCTCCGGGGCACCGCCATTTTTGAAAGCCTCGATTTCCAGTATATCCAGGATCTCGTGAAGAAAACCTTCCGACGGATTGAGCTCTATGAGAAGGACGCCGGGATCGAAGCGTTCTCTCACGTTCGCTTTATCCCGAACGAACCCAGCCAGCGCCCCAGCCCATAGCGTTGCTACGCCATGCGGCGGAGATCAGTCCCGCAGTTTAGGCCAATGCTGGAGCTTCCTGCCCACGGCCAGCGTGACCACTTGCAGCGCCGTGCTCTGTCCCGGGTAGCGTAGAACGGAATGCACCTTCACGGACTCGAACCGGTTCGTTAGATCCGCCTCAATACTTTGCGGATCTCCCTGGATTACCATCAGGGCATTTTTCCCAATATGGGCCGCCGGAGCTTGCCATAGGTCGTGCTGAGAGCCGGTGGAGACGGGATCTGAATGGGAGGAATGAACGCGCGGTCGGTCGTACAAATAGAAGGCGAGTTCGCTGGTCATATACCGATGACTCTGCGTGATCAGGGTCATTTCCGTGCCGCCCGGCAACTCGCGACGCACCGCATCGACGTCCCGGGCGAGCTGCGACCAGCCGCGGATCCGCGCGGTGGGATCGAGTCCCGGCAAACGGAGCCGACCAAAGGCAAGCGCGCCAACCACGACGTGAACTGCCACGGCGAACCCCAACGCGATTTTCAACCCGGGCGCAAAGATCCAACGCCACCGATCCAGCTTCAGAGCGAGCGACCATTTCCCCGCCGCCCAGCCCGCGAGCAGGATACTCGTCGAGGTGTAGAAGACGGCCGGCCAGTTGGGTTGAATCCGTTGCCGCAAGCTGAGCAAGAGAATCACCAGCAACGCCGGACCGCCAAAGAGCCAAAGAAAGCGCTCGCGATCGCCGAGTCCTTTCCAACTCCACAACACGGCGATGACCAATGCCATGAGCAGGAGATAAAGCACCGGCGTGAGAATGCCGGACTGTGCCCCGACGTGCTCGAAGAAGCGAACGATCTGCAGGCCGAATGAGACGCCGCCACTTTCAAAGTGCTGCATCGTATGGCGAAGGGTGAGCCACCGGTGCTGCGCGTTCCACCAAAGCGGCGGCAGCCACGCGACGAGGGAGCCCAGCAGCACGAACCACGTCCCAGGTCGCCGAAGCTGCGTGCGGCGATCTTTCGAGAGGGCGAGGAAGGCGACCGCCAGCGGAAGGAACGCCAGCATCATCTGCTTGCTCAGCAGGCCGCCGACGAGGCCGAGAAACAGGAGCAGCCCCCACCCACGGCGCGCGAATTTCTCCTGCGCCGGACCGACGTCGGTGAACTCCCAAAACGCCCATAGGCTCAGCGCCCAAAAAAACATGAGCGGCGCATCGATCGTCAGCACGAGATTTAGCGCGGCGTTGGCCGGATTGGCGACGAAGACGATGCTCGTGATCATCGCCACGGAAGGACCGTAGAGGCGCAGGGCAAGATGAAAGAGGCAGATCAGGCTGCCGGTGCCGAGAAGGGCCGCGAACATCCGGATGCCAAAGGTGGTGTCGCCACCGACCTTCGAGGCTAGCGCCATCAACCAGGCGATGCCCGGCGGTTTACTGGCATACCCCCAATCGAGGTGCCGACCCCATTCCCAATAGCAGGCCTCGTCACCGGAAAGATCGAACGGGACCAACGCGAGCACCAACAGCCGGAACCCGAACAACGC
>JANPHH010000338.1:0-23840 GCA_031424375.1 Chthoniobacter sp.
CGTGCTCTGGATCGGCTACCTCCAGTGGCACTTCCGCACCCGCGGCCGCGTCACCCCGCCCGAGCCCATCATCAAAGCCTTCCACAATATCCAGTGCCGCGACGCCGTGCTCGCGTGGGAGCGCACCGAGCCCGTGCTCGATGCCGACGGCCAGCCCGTCACCCGCTGGGACGGACGCACGATGAAAAAGCATCCCGTCACCGGCGAAGACGTGCCCGATGAAACTGCGCGCGTCCCGCTCCTGAGCTACGTGAATCCGCGACCCGCCGAATGGCCGGAATCGGATTTCATCGTCGGCAATCCGCCGTTCATCGGCACAAAGCGGATGCGCGACGTGCTCGGGCACGACTACACCGAAGCAGTCCGCGCCGCGCATCCCGATGTGCAGGAGTCCGCAGACTTCGTGATGCTCTGGTGGAACCAAGCGGCGAAAATCGTGCTGGCAGGTAAAGCGAAGCGGTTCGGCTTCATCGCGACCAACAGCCTGCGGCAGACCTTCAATCGCCGTGTGCTCGATGAACATCTTGGTCCCGACAAGCTCGTCTTGCGATTCGCGGTTCCAGACCATCCGTGGGTCGATTCGGCTGACGGTGCTGCGGTGCGGATCTCGATGACGGTTGCGGAAATGGGCCGAGGTGACGGTTTGTTCGCCGTCGTCACAGCAGAGCGCGACGCGGAGGATTCGACCGAGGTAACGATCGCTGAACAACGCGGACATATCGCAGCGGACCTGCGCGTCGGTGCCGACGTGGCGAGCGCAGACGCGCTACTCGCCAATGACAGGATGTGCGGAATGGGCGTCGCGCTTCACGGCGCTGGATTCATCATTGATCCGCAGCGGGCGAGCGAACTTCGTGTCCACGGCGCATCGGTCATCAAGCCGTATCTCGGCGGGAGCGACATTCAACGCGTGAGACGCGAGCGTTACCTCATCGACTTCTCATTCATGTCGGAAGACGAGGCGCGGCTCGCAAACCCCGCCGCATTTCAACATGTGATCGACCACGTAAAACCGGAGCGCATCGTGAACAATCGCGAAGCGATTCGGCGGCTATGGTGGCGGTTCGGCTGGGAGCGGCCTGTGCTTCGCACGGCCTTGAAGGGTTTGCCACGCTACATCGCGACGACCGAGACGACGAAGCACCGCATCTTTCAGTTCATCGACGCCTCGATCACGCCAGACCACATGATTGTCGTCATTGCGCTCGACGACGCGTTCTTCCTCGGCGTGCTTTCCAGCCGCATCCACGTCGTGTGGTCACTCGCCGCAGGAGGACGCCTCGGCGTCGGCAACGACCCCCGCTACAACAAGACGCGCTGCTTCGACCCGTTCCCGTTTCCCATCGCGAGCGAGGCACAGCAAACGCGCATCCGCGACCTTGCCGAAGCCATCGACGCGCACCGCAAACACCAGCAATCCCAGCATCCAAAGCTGACCCTCACCGATCTTTACAACGTCCTCGAAAAACTCCGCACCGGCACCCCGCTCAACGCCAAGGAACAAGTCGCCCACGAACACGGCCTCGTCTCCGTCCTCCGCCAACTCCACGACGACCTCGACGCCGCCGTCGCCGCAGCCTACGCCCTCCCGCCCACCGCGACCGACGAAGCCATCCTCACCCACCTCTGCGCGCTGAACGCCCGACGCGCCACCGAAGAACGCACCGGCACCATCCGCCACCTCCGCCCCTCTTTCCAAAACCCGACAGCCACCGCGACGCAGACGACGCTCGGCGGGGATGGGATGGATGGGACCGAGGGGACGAAGGTGAGCGCCACCGCGAAGCCCGCCGGCAAACTCGCGTGGCCGAAGTCCTTCGCCGAACAAGCCCTCGCCGTCCGCACGGCGCTCACCAATTTCGCCGCTCCCACCGATGCCGCGACCCTCGCCAAGACCTTCAAGAGCGCCAAGCCCGACCGCATCGCGGACATCCTCGAAACGCTCGCCAGCCTCGGCCAAGCCCGCGCGCTACCCGGCGAAAGATTCGTCGTGGCGTGATCCGATCGACTTGTGATGAACGCGGATGAATTCGCAAAGGCCGTGCGCAGTGGCGATGCGCGGCTTCGTGTGGATCGCGTAGTCGTCACGGCTGGAACGACCAAATTTCGAGGTGCCGGTTTGTTGCGAATCAGCAAAGGCGAGATGCACCTGGACGTAACGCTGTCTGGAACAGCGAAGGCGCCCGACGAGAAAAGGACGGTCTGGAATGAGGCGGACTTTTGGAAGCTCCGGGGCGTCATCGAGCACTCCCTGCCGTTCGCGGCGACGCATGTGTCGCCTGCCGAACGCAGAACGTCGGGTCGAACGTCGGCAGTGACGCTTAATTTCAGCACGTTGGAACTGGTGGGGACACGGCCCAGCGCCAAGGAGCGTAAAGAGATGCTGCGCCTGCTCGATGAATTGCAGCTTCGACATAAGGAAGCGCCTGCACCGGCGGCGACGCCCGCGCCCGCGCGCCGTCGAGAGCGCAAGATTGCCGTGGCTCGCTTTGAGGCGGTGCTCGTGGATTGCAAGAGTCTCGCCGATAACACCGTCACGCATACCGTCCGCAGAAACGCCTTTCTCGGAAAGACGACAGGCTGGACGGCCGATACGTTCGTCGCCCGCGGCAGCGACTACGACGTGGCGCTCATCCAGCGCGATGGCGACCTGCACGTCCACTTCCGCTCCAAGGGGCGCTACCACTCCCGATCGACCACCGAAGATTTTCAGCGGTTTCAGGCCGTGCTCGATGCCATCGGGTTCACGCACGGCTTCAATCCGTGGCCGTATCGGCTCCAGCAGTGGCGCAGCGGGATCTTGAAGCAGGATCGTTTCACCGCGCCGGCTCGCCTGCCAAAGACGGTCCACGCTCCATTCGACCGCACCCTCGGCCACTCCAGCGCTCCGCCACCCATTCATCTCGCAGCCCGGTTTTTCGCCCGGCGCTCAGCGCTCTCCCGCAAGATCAGCGAGTTTCTTTTTATCTTCCGGCAAGCAGGTGAGGAAAGAGTGCATCTCCCGGTGCGGACTCTGGCGTTCTGTTCGCTGTTCGAGGGCCTGGTTCACTTGCTCTTCGACGAGCTGAAGCTCGAAAAGAAACTCCGCAAGGCGCGGCCCGACTTCGACGCATTCCTCACCGAACGCGACCGCTTGGTCGCGACGTTGGCGACAAAAGGCAAAGCTGGTGATCTGGCGAGCAAGCGCCTCGCCGGCCTTCTCGCCCACGCCGAGGCAGTGCGAGTGAAGGACAAGTTTTACGCGCTCTGCGAGGCATTCGGCTTGGAAGCCAGCCGGATGAAACCGCACTACGAGGCGTGGTATGCGGAGCGCAATCCGCTCATGCACGGGACGTGGCACGACCACGACGAGAACGACTTTGTGCATCAGGCGCGGATTGCCGGGGCCATCAATATCCTGCTTCTGAAACTGATGGGTTACTCCGGGAAGGTCGTGGCCGTGCGTTTCGGCGCAGAGCCGTCGGAGACGTATCGGACGATCTAGAACTTCTCTTTCCCGCTGAACCAAACTGACATGCGGCCACGGCACGATAGAATCTCGCCCAAACCCCGATGCTCGGTCTCGCAACTACGAACTCGGATTCATCGAGCCGCAGCGGATTGTAAGCAACAGGCTGGAGAGAAGGTGGTTAGGAGTTGGTATAAAACGACATCACTTTCTAATTTCCGCTCTCCCTCCGGGACTACAGACTTCGCTGCACCTCATTTAATCACACCCCCTCGCTATGGTTCGGGAGGCTCGGCGAGATAAAGTGTGCTCCCGGTCGGGGCGAAGCGGCCGATCTGGGCGTCGGGCATGCGGCGGTCGAGCGTCGCGGGATCCATCGGCAGCTCACGCACCGAGCCGTCCATCATCGCGGCGAGGGCCTTGCCGCACGGGCCGGTGAAGTAGGCCCAGTAGCGTTTGATGAACCAGCGTTCGGCGAAGTGATCGGCGCTGTCGGTGGCGCTGCCGGTCTCGGCTGCGGGGTCGAAGGTGGGCGTGCCGCCATCACCATCCAAGTCGTAGTAAATCCCGAAGACGGTGTCGAACGGTGTCTCGCCCGCGCAGCGCCCGCGCTCCAGCGGTAGCCCCAGGCGGGCGGGTTCATCGCGGGAAAACACGCCACGCGGCTCTGTCCGCATCATGACCAAACCTAAATTAGGGCTTTCTTCCTCGGAAAAAAGGCGTCTCCGCAGCGCGTCTATCGTCCGCCGCCGATTCGGCTGGTGGGGTCAGCGCGGGGATTCCAATAGCCGTTCTCCGCCTCCGGCCCAAACCAGCCGAGCTTCCACTTCCCCGGGTCGCCACCGTAGTAGGCGTCGCCCTTCCCGAGTTCGGTCGGCGCTTCGGCGCTCACATGCCCGTCGCACCAGGCCACATTGGCCAGGTCGGCATGGCGGAAGTGAACGCTCGGGATGAGCTTTCCCCGCAGCTTTCCCGACGGATTCACCCACTTCCGCGGCTCGCAGAATGGATACTCCTGGAGTCCCGCGGCTCGCGCAAAAGCCGTGTCAGTAAACATCACCGTGCGCGCTGGTTGCGGGACGTTGGAGATGCGTGTGGCGCTGAACGGATCGGCGGGAGTTCCCCCGATGTAGGTGGCGTTGTAGCCGTAGCCGCCGCTGCCCTCTTCAAAGCTCTGCCCGCCCGTGAGCGCGTCGCGAAAGGTGGGGCAAAGCTTCACCCGCCCCTCGCTCCCGAGGTAGGGCGCGAGCGGACCTTTCGTCGGGTCGAAGGCGCCGCCTCCCGTGCGCGCGCCGTGCCAACGCACGGAGTTCGACGCATCCTGCGCGGGCACGTAGGAGCCATCGTGATCCGCGGTGTAGGCGAGATTGGCCGTGGCGAGTTGCGCGAGATGGCTCGTGCACGCGACCGCATCGCCCCTCGCTCGTGCGGCCTGCAGCGCTCCCATCACCAGCGCGGCGAAAATCGCGATGATGCTGGAGACGACGAGCAACTCCAGGAGGGTGAACGCGGCGGAGCGACCGCACTTCATCGCAGCCTCCGCCGGCAGCGCGCGATCCCTAAGAGGGACGCCGCGCCGAGGAGCCCGAGCACCCCCGGCTCGGGCACCACATTGAGCACGGCGACAGCATCCAAGTCGAAACCGCCCGAGATGAAGTCCGTCCGCCAAGGATCGTTGACGAGATGATTCTGCCCAAAACCAAGGCCAAAGAACTGATAGCTCGCCGCGGAATCCGCGCTCGCCGTTCCGCCTGCCACGCTTCCGCCGATGTAGCCGATCACATCCTGGATGCGGACAAAGCGCACGCCATTCACATCGAGCTGCGCGCTCCGGCCGACGAGGCGCTGGAGGTCGAACGGTGTGCCGCGTCCGACGCGATATTTTCCGGCGAAGCCGTCGATGTCGGTCGCATCGATCTTATCGTGCAGGGGGTCAAGTTGATCGATCTGCACCGTGAGCGGGGTGAGAGAAACGTTCGGGAAGCGGAAAAAATCCGTGCCGTTCGAACTCACCTCGACGAACGCGAGTTCGAGGAACGTGTCGTTGAACGCGTTCTCAAACACCGCAAAGTCCGGCCCCGGTCCGTTGGCGATCGCCTGGTCGAAAGTGAGCGTGATGAAGCCCGCATCGCCGAGGCTCATCACCTTGGTGGGGTCGGTGGAGGGGAAGCCATCGCTCCCATTCGCGTCGGAGGGGCCCAACGTGCTCTGCGGCGTACCGAAGGTGGCCTGCGGGCCGGTCGGGTCGGTGACGTCGATCGGTCCGCGCTGGGTCTGCGCTGCGACGTAGCCCGTGGCCCAGCCACGGATCCGGGTGTCGTTTGCAGGGATCGCGGCCAGTTCCTCGCGCCCCGGCAGCGTGGCGTCGAAGGGGCCAGCCCTCGCGATCACCACGCTGCAGAGCGCAGCGAAGAGTGCCGACGATCGTTTCATCGCCGACAACTAAGCACTTCTCCGCCGCCGTGTGAACGAAGCAACGATTACCACCAGCCCGAACGCCGCGGTGCCCGGCTCGGGCACGGCGCTGAGCACACCCACGGCATCGAAGTCGAACCCGCTGCTGGAGAATGCCGTGGCGTAGGGATCGTTCACGAAATTGCCGAACGAGTCGGTGGTCCCGTAACTTGGATTGATCGAACCGACCACGTCCACTACCCGGACATAGCGCACGTCGTTCACATCGAGCAGTGCGGACACTCCGACAAGGTCACTGAGGTCGAACGGGGTGCCGAATCCCGCGACGTATTTGCCCGCGAGATTGTGGAGATCCGTCGCGTCGAGCAAGCCGAAGGTGGCGACCTGCGTAGCCGTCTGCGTGGTGGAGATGGAGGGGAAGCGGAAGAAGTTCGTGCCATTCGAGCTGACTTCGACGAAGCCGAGTTCGAGGTAGGCGAGCCCGGCGGACGCGAACCCATTTTCAAAAACCGCGAAATCGAACCCCGGCTTGTTTCCTATCGGCAGGGGAAATCCCAGCGTGATGCTGCCGCCGTCGCCGAGGCTCACTAGGCTGTTATTCGCCGCACCTAGCGCCGCGCTGGCCGTGCCGAAAGTGGCGAGCGGGCCGCCAGGATTGGCGATATTCTGCGGGCCGCGCGTCAGATTCACCACCGTGTTCGCCCATTCGATGATCCGCGAGTCGCCAGCGGCGATGGCCGTGGAACCCGACTGCCCGGCGGCTGGCGCGTAGATTCCCGCGAAGGCGGAACTGCCGCTGATGACGACCGCCCCAAGCATTGCGCCCGCGCGCCGCACCCGTAGTCGCCGCAATGCAAACATGAACAGGCACGCCGCACCCATCGCGGTAGTGGAAGGTTCGGGAACCACTGTAACCAACTGGTCCACGGCGACGTAGGTCGGCGTATTGATGCCGAACATACCATTATCCGAAGAGCTGAAGTCGAACTTCAGCGTCGCGGTGGTGGCGGGCAGCAAGGAGAGATCCACCGACTGCCAGGTCGAGGCGATGTAATCGAGGCTGTTGTTGGCGAAGCGATAGTCCGCGAGGAAGAAGTCGATTGTCCCCGTCGGCGCATTGCCGAGATCGAATGCGCGAATCGTGAGCTTGAAGAAGTCGGGGTCGTTGCCGCTCGTGCCGCCGAATTTTTTAGCGAAGGAGTCACCATCCCGCATGGAGAGCGCAGCGTAAGTTGTATTCGTCACCTGCACGCTTACTGGCCGCTGTCCGCTCGGGAGCGTGATTGTGGGCAATGTGTTGTTGAAGTAATCGGCAAAACCGATCGCATACTGGGCGCTCCCGCCGAAGCCGCTCCCAGGCCGTGCACTATACTGGTTCCCAAAGCCGGGCGTCGTCGTGTCGGTCTCGCGCGAAAGCGCAAATCCCGCCCACGAGCCTTGGTCGAAGGTGTTGTTGAAGAATGCGCCGTTGCTGCTGAAGCCACTGGTCGCGCTCCAATCCTCCCGATGCGTAGCAACTCCGAGGCTCGGAGTTTCGAGGTCGATGGTAGCTGCGGAAGCCGCGGAGTAAATGGCGCAGGTCAGCGCCATGACGAATGAGGTTACTTTCATGTTTGGTCTATCGATGGGTTTCGAGAGACCAGGACACGACGCGCCGGATGAGCCGGCCCGGCGAGCGGGACTGATCCCTCATTGCTTCTTTTCTGCGAAGAAGTTTTTGCGCGCCAATCCGTACACACGGCGGCGCGAATGAGAGCTGGATCGAACGAGTGTTCTGGCTCCTGGTTTTTGGAAAAGTTGAGAGTCTTTCGTTGAGAGTTGAGAGAAAGAAGCGGCGGGCGCCTCTCAAATCTCACCCCTTAACACTCAACTGTTTCCACCTTCTCCCCGCCTTCACCGCCGGGTGCTCCGGCGATTGGCATTTTGGGAAGTCGTTTCCAGTTACAGCAGCGCAACTGCTCCCGATTTTCACGGGATTCCTCGGACTCGATCCGCTGACAATGTGAACTCGCAAAGAACTGGGCGCGGAGCGTAGACGGAGCGCGCTTTCAGGCAAGGCCATTCTCATTCGTCGCGCGTTTTCCTCCGCGACGAGTCCTCCCGCGTTCCGTGACGATCGCCGAGGTCCTCTGGGAGACGATCTCCTTCCGATGGCGGCACCGGGCACCGAAGGCCCACCGCATTTCCGCATTGATCGCCTGCCGGAACCTCGCCACCGTGCCGAGATGTTCGCTGCCTACATTCTGCTTTTGGTCGTGGTCGTCTACCGGGTCGTCTCCGGCTTCATGGGCAGCGCCGACCTTTCCTGGATGCACAATTTCGCGCCGGTCTCCGCCGTCGCGCTCTGCGGCGCCGCCTTCCTCCCGCGCCGGGGTGCCGTGTTACTGCCGCTCGCCATGCTCCTCATCAGCGATGTGATTCTGAACGTCTTCGTCTACCACCAGCCCCTGCTCACCTTCGACATCGTGCCGCGCTACGCCGCGCTGATTCTGATCTCCGCACTCGGTTACGCGCTCCGCAATCGCGCGCATCTGCCGCAACTCCTTGGCGCCAGCCTCGCCGGTTCGGTGATCTTTTTCTTTGTCACCAATACCGGCTCATGGATCACCGACCCCGGCTACGCGAAGACCCTCGCCGGCTGGACGCAGGCGGTGACGACCGGGCTCCCCGGCTATCCTTCCACATGGTGGTTCTACCGCCAGACCCTGCTCGGCGACATGTTCTTCACGGCACTCTTCGTGGGATGCATGGCGCTGCAACAGCGCATGGCCGTGCCGGCGCCGGAGAAGCACGAGTCGCTCGTTCCCTGGTAAGCGGCGGCCTGCTCGCGCGCGTCGCGATCTGCGCTACGTTCGTGGGGTGAAAATCCTGCTCCGTTTCCACTCTGCGTTCCCCGGTGCGTGCAGCATTGCCCTCCTGCTCACCGGACTCCCGGCGAGTGCCGCGAACTACCTCGCGATCGGCGACAGCCTGACCGCGGAATACGAGACGATCCCGAACGTCCCCGGCTTTTCCAGCGAGGCGACGGCGTACGCCGAGATCACCGTGAAAGGTTGGGAGTCGAAAAGTTGGGTGGAAGTGCTCGCGCGCATTTTGCCACGCGACGTGAGCTTCGGCGGACGCAAGCGGTGGCCGGATCTGTGGTCGCTCCCGCGGCTCACCGGCTACGAATTCAACTGGGGCATCCCCGGCATCGAAGCGGGGCAATACGAGGATTTCGTGACCAGTTCCATCGGGTCAAATTTCGCCTACTCCACGCTGCGGCAGCCGCTCGAATCGCAGCTTCGCAACAAGGCGCAGCGGGTCGTCGTGTGGCTCGGCACGAATGAATTCCGCGCGAACTATGGCGCGATCTACGATGGAGCGAACCCGACCACGCTGATCGACGGTCTCGTCGATGATCTCGGCCGTATTCTCGACTTCGTGCGAAAGCAAAACTCGAAGCTGCAGGTCATAGTCGTGAACATTCCCGATCTCGGCGCCACTCCGACGAAAAAAGCCGCGCATCCCGATGCGACAAAACGCGCGCGCGTCACCGCTGCGATCACCGAAGCAAATCGCCGCATCGAACAACTCGCCTACCGCAAAGGCGCCGGACTCGCCGATGCCTTTGCGGAATCCGCGAAGCTGGTCGCCGATGAGCCGATCTACTTCGGCGCGGTGCGCATCGTGAACGACCTCGACGAAGACAACGACCCGCACTTCGCCTTCACCCGCGACGGACTGCACCCGAATACCGCGCTGCAAATCCTCAACGCCCGCGCCATCGCCCTCGCCTTCACCTACCAGTTCGGCGCCCGCCTTCCCTACCTCAGCGACGCACAGGCGCTGAAGCTCCTAGGCATCAGTCCGAATGAGCCCTTCTACGACTGGCTCGCAAGTTTCGGGATCACCGACAAAGCGTTCATCACCGACGACGATCTCGACACGCTGCCACGCTTCGCCGAGTTCGCCCTCGGCCTCAGCCCGGTCGCCGCTGACGTCTCGCCGTTCACCTACACCACCAGTCCCGAGCGCCCCGGCGAACTGCGCGTGGACTACACCCCCGATCCCGCGGTCGCGCGCTCCGTGCGTTTCCAGCCGCAGTATTCCGCCGACCGTGTGGCCTGGAAAAACCTGCCCGCCGCTCGCGTGGTCAAAGCGGCCGGTGTGGTCTCCGCGACCTTCCTCGGGAACGAAGGCCCGCACCACCGCCTGCGCGTTTCCACCAATCCGCCAAACGGTTCAAACACATCGGTCTCCGTGACTGCGCCGTTGCGCTAGTCAGAGGTCGTCTAAAAAGTCTGCCGGCGAGACTGTAGGGCGTCTGTGTCAGACGCTGGTCGGGGTTCCCGCACCCGGACCACCCCGGCGTTTCACAGAAACGCCCTACACTTGCTCCGCATCCCGACTTCGTAGACGCCCCCCTTAGAACCGCAAACGGACAACGGACGCCGCACCAAAAATAGCGCTGTCATCCCGAGCGGAGTGTAACGAAGTCGAGGGATCTCGGCCTCTGGAGGATCATGGATCATTCTGCAATCCGAGGTCCTTCGACTCCGTTACACTCCGCTCAGGATGACAGGGCTTTGGGAGTTTTTCTGGACCATCCAACCCCGTTTTAGCGCAACGGCGAGAGAAGCCGCTGAAGCCGATCGAGCCCGGGAATGCGCGCGACAACTTCGCGCAGGCGATTCATCGCCGTGGGGATCGAGGTCAGGAACTGCGTGCGCCCATCCAGATGGCCGAGCTTTCCGTAGGCCCCGAGTGCCTGCATCAGCCGCTGCATCGCGCAGAGATCGTAGACGGCGTGGAAGCGCGCATCGACCGGACGCCCTGGCCCATACAGCCCGCTGAGATAGTGCCCGAGCAACTCGCCGCGTTCCTCGGCAGTGATCTCAACATAGGGATCGAGCAGCAGCGACGCGAGGTCGTACTGCGCGAGGCCGGGGCGCAGACCCTGAAAGTCAATCAGACACACTTCGCCGTCGCGCACGATGATGTTCTGGCTCTGGAAATCGCGATGCACAAGGCAGCGCGGTTCGGCGGCGAGTTCATCGGCGATCTCGTGCAGCCGCGCGCGATCCGCGTCGGCGTCCAGCTTCACCCCAGGCACGCCGAAATGCCGGCCGAGGCAGTGCTCGAAAAAATAATCCTGCTCCCAGCGATACAGCGCGGCATCGAAGACCGGCTGGAGGAATTTGAGTTCGCTCGCCCCCGGCGCCTGATGCGCGTGGGAGTGGAGCAGCAGGGCCTGATCGAGCGTGCGCTGGTAGAGGGCGCGGCGGCGCGGCCAGGTCGCTTCGCGAAAGCTCCACAGGTCCGTCTCGCCCGCGTCTTCCATGATGATCAGCCCTTCCTTTTCATCGTGAAAATGCACCGCCGGCACGCGCACGCCCACACCGGAAAGAAACTGCGCGATCGAGACGTAGTGTTTGTTCTCCGGACGATCTTCGTTGTAGCGGACGAGGATGAGCGACTGTCCGCTCACGTGCATCCGCCAGAACTTGCGGCCCGAGCCGCCTTTCTCGATGCAATCGACGACGACGGACGGATGTGATTTTGCCGTGGACATGAGGCGAGGAGATTAGCGCGGGTTCTGCGCGGGAGCGAAGTCGAAGTCTCGCGCTTCCCCGCCAGCCAGCGCGCCATCGGTGACGATGCAGCGTTCGAGCGCAGCACCCGCGGTGATCTGCGCGTCGTTCCAGATCAGGCAGTCATGCAACCGGGCATCGGCGCCGATCTCTGCGCCGCGGCCGATCGCCGTGAAGCCGCTGATCTGCGCCGTGGGATGCACCGTTGCCGCGGGATGAATCCACGGCGCCGCCGACTCTCGTAGCGCGAGCGGGTCGCGATGCACGGCGAGGTAATTCGTGCGATCGCCGAGATCCCACCACACGCCATCGTCGAGCACCACGCCGCCGAGTTTTGCGCCCGCCCGGATCATGTCGCAGAAGATCGGAACGACGCTGATTTTCTCGCCCGCCGGGATGCGCGCGATGAACTCCGGGTTCACCAAATAAATGCCGCTGAAAAGAAACCGCGGTCCCGCCGCGGCGTCGACGCGCCCGCCGATGTCGCACACGCGCCCGCTCGCCGCATCGAACGCCACCTGCAACGGCCCGCCGCTCGACCGCAGCACCATCGTCACTTCATTGCCCGCTGCCTCGTGCGCGGCGATCGCGGCATGCAGATCCAGCGTGGTGAGGATATCGCCGTTGTAGACGAGAAACGGTTCGTCCCCGAGCAGGTCGCGCACGTTCCAGATACCGCCCGCCGTTTCCAGCACGTCCGGCGCTTCGTGGCGAAAGGTGAGCGCTGCACCGCGATATTCCGCGTGCGGAAAAAACTCCGCGTAGCGCTCCGCGCGCCAGTGCGTGTTCACGACGAGACGCTGCACACCGGCCGCGAGCAGGTGCTGAAACGCAAACTCGATAAGCGGCACATTCGCCACGGGAATGAGCGGCTTGGGTCGCGAAGTGGTGAGGGCCTTGAGTCGCGTGCCGAGCCCGGCGCCGAGGACGAATGCAGTGCGGATCATGAAAAGAGCTGCGTCTTCTACGGAGTGCCGGCGGAAACCGCAACGCGCTACGCGTCTTCCGGCGGCAACTCGGGAGCGCCGTGCTGGCGCAGGAACTGGCGGATCTCCCACGCGAGCCAGAGCTTTTCCTTCTCCGTCAGCGCGCTCCCAAATCGAACCGGCCGCCGCCCCGCCATGATCTCGATGCCATGAACCGGCGTCTCATTCTCCGCGTAGAACTGCGTCAGCTTCACATGCTTCACCACCTCTGGCCGCACATCCTGCGTGGCGCGAAAGAGCAGCCGACGCTGCACGCGGACCAGTTCCGGACTGAGGTAGACGAGGTGCGACGAAAACATCTGCCGCAGCGCACTGTAGACGAGTCCCAAGCCAACCGCGGCGAACACGCCCATGAAAATCTTCGGCGCGACGGGAACTCCATGACCGACAAAAAGCAGGTAGTAGCAAAACGGGACCGTGAACAGACTCCAGAGGATGCCCATGGGGAGAAGCACCCCACAGCGTTTGCCCGGCGGGATGAAGAAGAGCAGCGAGTCGGGCGTCGGTTCGCTGCGTTCGATGCGCGTCTTCTCGGGCTTTTGATGCGGCCCCGGAGGATTGAAGGCGGACTCGTCGCGCTTCGACTTCGCGTCTTCGCCGAGCCCAAACTCGTGCCCGCAGTGCGGACACGGAAACCGCTCCATGATCTCGCCGACTCGCATGAAGGTGTGTCCCTCGAACGGCTTGAACTCGAAGCCGCACTTCGCGCATCGCACCGGGACGACGGCACCGCGCAGACCGTTCAGCACCAGACATCCGAGCGTGTTGCCGATTCGCCCGAGCATCGCCGCTTACTCCATGCCGAGCGTTTCGCGACCTGCGGGTGAAATGCGTTCCGGCGACCACGGTGGGTCCCATACCAGTTCCACCCGCGCACTCGCCACGCCCGCCACGCTGAGGATGCGCTGCTCGGCATCCGCCGCGAGCGAAGGCCCCATACCGCAACCCGGCGCGGTCAGCGTCATCTTCACGGTCACTGCCTTGCCCGCTTCGGCATCCGCGGCTTCCAGTCCGTAAATAAGGCCGAGGTCCACGATGTTCACCGGGATCTCGGGGTCATAACACTGCCGGAGTTGCGCCCAGACTTTTTCCTCATCGTAGCTGCCGTCGCCCGCCGCCTTTTCTTCCACTGGCTCGAGCCCGAGCGCATCAGCGTCGCGCCCCGCGATCCGAAACAACCCGCCGAGATGCGGCACATGCACGGTGAAAGATCCGCCGAGCGCCTGCGTGATCATCACCGCCGTTTCGATGGGTAGCGTGACTTTGTTACCGCTGGGAATCTGCGTCGCTTCGATTTCGCGCGAGAGGGGGGTGAAGCTGCCGTCGGTCATAGGCAGAGAACGTGGCGCGGGATCGCGCGAATGACGAGAGCGGTTTCGCCAGCGCATGTAAGGCGCGGGCTCGCGGGGAAAGTCGCGCTGTAGGGCGTTTCTGCGAAACGCCGGGCGGGGATCGCGGGGGTGGCGTAGGAGTGCGCTGGCGGCTCGCCCGCCGGCGTCTGGCACAGACGCCCTACAAGGGCCGGCGCGCACTCGCGGCAAAGGCGCGCTGTAGGGCGTTTCTGCGAAACGCTGGGCAGGGATCGCGGGGGTGGCGTAGGAGCGTGCTGGCGGCTCACCCACCGGCGTCTGGCACAGACGCCCTACAACGATCTGGTGCTAAGGCGTCGGCGCGGCGAACCCAAATTGAAATGGCCAGTCTCGCCAGTCCGCGACTAGTCCGGCGCGAACGGGATTCTCCCGCAGATAGAGCCACTTTTCATGGGCCGACTCATCGCTGCGCAGGAGATGATCGAAGACCCCCTCCTGCCATTTCCAATCAGGATGAACGATGTCCTCGTTGAACCAGCGTTTGAGCCACTTTGAGAAATCGCGAGGTGAGTTTCCTCGATCGAGTGGGCTCGCCAGGAGGTGCAGGTGGTCGGGCATGAGCACGGCGACCGGAATCTCCCATCGATTGAGACGAGGGAACGTCTCGCGAAGCGCGTTCCAAACCGCGGGTTGCGCGAGCACGGGGCGTCGCGGTTGAATGCCGAAAGTCAGAAAATAGGTGACCGGCCGATCCCAAGGAAGAAGCACTGGTATGCGCGGCGGTCGCATGCGTTCTCGGATAACTCGTCAACTTTCGTGCGGCGAGGAGATTTCGATAGCCGTCTGTAGGGCGTTTCTGCGAAACGCCGGGCAGGGATCGCGGGGTGGCGCCGGTGCGTGTCGGCGGCCGCCCGCCGGCGTCTGGCACAGACGCCCTACAACTCGCGGCGCGAGGCCATGGGATCGCGCTGTAGGGCGTTTCTGTGAAACGCCGGGCGGGGATTGCGGGGATCGCGTCAGTGCGTGCTGGCGGCCCGCCCGCCGGCGTCTGGCACAGACGCCCTACAAGTCCGCTTCGCGAGGCCACGGGACAGTCGCGCTGTAGGGCGTTTCTGTGAAACGCCGGGCAGGGATCGCGGGGGTGGCGTCGGAGCGTGCTTGCGGCTCGCCCGCCGGCGTCTGGCACAGACGCCCTACAGGGCGTGGGTTCGTCACTTGTGGTCGTCGTCGCGCCTTCGTTTGCGTGCGAGGAGGCGCTCGGTGGTGCTTTGCGGGGTGTCGTTCGGTTCTGCGGGTGAAGACTGTGCCGCGGGTGTTGAGGGCGGTGGCGGTGCGGTGGCTGTTGGCAGAATCGGCAGCGGGCGGTGCGCGGGCGACACGGTGAGTGCGGTCTTCACCTGCCGTTTGCGCTGCAAGAGCGCGCCCATCGTCTCGGTGGATTCCTCGCGTGAGCGGCGGGTGAACCAGCCGCGGATCACACTCCAATCGAGTTGCACGCGGCGGACCGCGACATCGATGGGAATGAGACACGCGAGCACGATGAGGAACCAATCAATCACCGGCGAACTGCTCTCGCGTGGCTGGCGCGGTGGATGAAACAGGTCGGTGTCCGCGGCGGAAAGCACGCGCCCGCCGGTCTTGCGCGCGATCTCCTGCAGCACGCGCGGGTCGCTGCGAAACTTCAGATACTCGGGCGAATACGGAACCGCGAAGCTGCCCATCGCGTTCTCGGGTTCGGTGGCGCCGGCGCGTCCGGCCGCCGCGGCGATGACCTGATAGCGGCCTTTTCCCCAGAGCGGAAAACCGCCCTGATAACGCCGCGGCCCGATTTGCCGCAGCGGCACGGTGACGCTCTCCCCGCGCGGTCCCGCGACCCGCGCTTCCACGCGCAGGAACGCTTCATCCTTGGCAAAATCCTCGACGGTGATCACGCCCGAGTTGTCCGCCGCGAACGTGCTCAGGCGCAGATCGCTCTTCGTTTCCACGCGCGAAAGCTCGATCGCGAGCTGCTTCACGAAGGCGCGATATTTTTCCCAATCGAGCCAGTCCTTCGCCCAGCTCGGGCCGAGGTCGCTGGTCCACGCCGCCGTCACGCCGAGGCCGAACCGCCACGTCGCGAGCACGGGGTCGAGTTGGTCGGGCTCCTTCGGATCGGGCGGTGTGCGCAGGATCGTGGTGGCGCGCGGCTTCACGGTGGTGAGCACGTAGCCGCGCAGCGCGGGCAACGCGTCGATGCCCTTCAACACCGGCGAAGGAATTTGCACTTCGGGAGTGAAGACCTTGTTTTGCAACATCGAGCGCTTCAGCGTTTTGGCTTCCTTGATGAAGATGCTCGGCAGCTCGTTCGGATTCTGCGGGAAGTAGTAACGTCCGCCGGTGGTCGCCGCGATGGACTGCATGATCGAGATGTCCTGCCCGCCGTGCGGATTGATCGCGATCATCGAGACGCTGATTTTCGACGACACGAATTGCTGCACGAGCGCGGGCGTCGGTGGTGAAGGATCGCCGTCGCTGATCACGATCAGGTGTTTGAGCGCGGCGTCGCTCTTCTCCAGTCCGGCGAAAGCGAGTTGCATCGGCGTTTGAAAATCCGGCATGTCGCCGGGTTCCGCGGCATTGATCAGCGGCACGAGTTTTTTAAATTGCCCGGCGGGCGTGAGCGGGAAGATCCAATTGTAACCGCTGGTGTTACCATTCCCCCATGTGTAGGCGATCAGCCCCACCTCGTCCTGCGCGCCGAGCACGCGGATGGCTTCCTTCGCGATCCGCTTCGCCCAGGTGTTGCCTTCGGCGAATTCGCAGGTGTGCAGGATGATCGCGAGCGCGCCTTTCGGCAGCACCTTCTTCTGCGTCACGTCCATGGTCACAGGCAGCGCCTCCTCGATCGCGCTGCCGTGATAGCCACCGGGACCGAAGCTCTGCGGCCCGCCGAGCATGAGGAAGCCGGTGCCGTTGTTGAACACCGCATCGCGCATTGCCTGGAGCTGTACCGCATCGAAGGCTTCGGCGGGTGCGTTCGGGAAAATGACGAGGTCGTAGGGCATGAGCGAGACCGCATCGCGCGGGAACTCGTAAGCCATCTGCACCTTCACCACCCGCTGCGCGGCTTTCAGCGCCTCGACGAGCGGCTCCCAGTCGCGGGCGTCGGCTTTCGGGTCGGTGACGACGAGCACCTGTCCCTCGCCGCGCAGGAAAAGATCACCGATCGCCACATTGTTCTCCGCCCATCCGTCTTCGCCGGGCGGTGGATGAATGGTTGCGACGTATTCGTAGAAGCCCGGTTCGCGCAGATAAAGCGGGAGCGTGAAGCGCGTTTTACCCGCTTCGAATTCGACTGGCTTCTCGAAGATCGCCTTGCCGTTTTCGCTCAACACCAGCCTGCCCGTGCCTTTCGCGAGCGAGTCCAGCACCACGCCGGCTTCGTAGGTTTCGCCCACCTTCACCACCCGCGGAAGGTCGAGGCGTTCGAGCCACACTTCCTTTTGGAAATCGAAGCTCACCGGCAGTACGTCCACGGCGACACCACGCGCTTTCAGCTCGTCGAGCTGTGCGGACACGCTGCCCTCGGTTTCGTTGCCGTCAGAGAGGAGCACGATGCGGCCCTGGTTTTGTTCCGGCAGCATCGCGGCGGCGAGGCCGAGCGACTTGGCGAGATTCGAGCCGTCGCGGGCGACGCGGCTGTTGATCGCTTCGAAGGGGAAACTCGTCCGCGGTGGCAGCTCGACCGCTGCGTCGCGACCGAAGACCACCAGGCCGGCTTCGTCCTTCGCGGGCTTCTGCGTCACCGTCTGCATCACCCACGAGAGCGCCTGGTCGCTCACTTTTCCGCCCATGGAATCCGAAACATCCAGCGCGTAAACCACGCTGAGGACATCGCTGCGCCGCACCGCGCGCGGCTCGGCGAGCGCCATGATGAAGATGCCGGCGACGAGCAGCCGCACGAGCAACGCGGCCAGTGCGCGCCCGCGGCCGAGCGCCGCGCCGCCCGCGTGATGCATCCACCAAACCCACGGTGCAAACGCGACGAGCCAGAACGCTTCCGGTCGCGTGAACCGCAGCACGCCGCGCCATTCGCACCACGCGATCGCCGCGCCGAAGATCGCCAGCCAGCCGAGCAGCGGCGCGAGCGCGGCGAGCGTCACCGCCCGGCGGGCGGGTGGAAAAAGCGCGCGAATGAAACGGGGCGCGTTCATAGCTGGAGCGTGACGATCCGGCGATTTTTTGTGTCCGCCACGCGGATGCGCCGCTGCGAATCCATCGTGAGTCCCCACGGGGTCGCGAATTCCCCTTCGCCGCCGCCCGTTCGCCCATACTGGCCGACGATTCGGCCGCCGAGGTCGATGCGCGCGAGGCGTCCCGCGCCGTACTCGATCACATAAAGAAAACCGTCACCGCCGAACGTGATGTCGTAAGGCAGATCGAACGCGAGCGGCGGAGTGCCGAGCAGGCCGGCGAATTTTCCCGCGTCGGTGAAAATGAGCACGCGATTGTTCACCGCGTCGGTGACGTAGACGCGGCCCGCATTCCAGGCGAGACCCGAGGGCCGCTGAAACTGTCCGGCCTCCGTGCCGAAGCTGCCGAACTCCAGCAACCATGCGCCTTCGCGGGTAAACTTCTGCACGCGATCATGGCCGCCATATTCGCAGACGTAGAGATTTTCATCGGCGTCTTTCGCAATGCCCACCGGGTAGATGAACTCGCCCGCGCCTTCCCCTTTGCGTCCGACGTCTTGCAACCAGCGCCCGGATTCATCGAACCACACCAGCCGATGATAATGCGTGTCGCAAACCACGATGCGTCCGTCGCGCAGCACAACGATGCCCTCGGGTTTGCCCACGCTCACGTCGAGCATCTTCCACTGCCGGAGCAGCGCGCCATCGGCAGTGTAAATGAGCACGCGGCCCGCGGTGTCGAGCACGGCGATCTCATCACGCAATCCGGTGGCAACGCTGCGCGGCGTTGGGATCGATGCGCCGTCGGGCGGGAGCTGCCAGGCGCGCCATTCGCGGACGGCGAGCGTCGGGGTGGTGGAATGATCGCAACCCGCGCCGAGCAACGCGACGGCGAGAGCGGGGAGGAGCAGCGCCTTCATGCGGGCAAACAGCGAATCGCGACGGGCGCTCCCGGAGCGAGCCGGGCGGCGCGCGGGCGATGGTAGAAGGTGCGCGTTTCGCCGGAGTCCAGGTCGCGCAATTCCACTTCTTCGACCGAACCCATGAATCGGGCGAAGCTGACGTGGAGGCGCGCATCGCTGGCTGGCTCGATGACCAGCCGCTCGGGGCGGAGGCAGCTCGCGGCGGTCCACTCCTCGTCGAGCCAGCGCCGCGCGTCGGGCGGCGTGAGCCAGTTGCCCGGGCCGAGAAAGTTCATCAACTCGGGCGTGGGCGGCGCGGCGTAGAGTTCGCGGACCGGACCAGCGTGGAGCACGCGACCTTCGCGGAGACAGACGGCGCGGTCGGCTTCGGCGAGGACCGTCTCGGGCAGGTGGGTAGCAAAGACCAGCGCCCCGCCGGTGGTGGCGAGGTGCTCGCGGATGACGCGCCAATATTTTCCGACCCGCGCGGGATCGACGTGAACGAGCGGCTCATCCATGACGAGCACCTCCGCCGCGGACGCGAGCGCACGCGCGACGGCGAGACGCGATTGTTCGCCTTCGGAAAGTTGCTGCGGAAGCGCGGCCGATTTTTCGGCGAGATCGAACGCGCTGAGCAATGCATCGGCTCGCGCGGGCGCGGCACCGACGATTTCGAGATGTTCGCGCGCTGTGGAGTGCGGCCAGAGACCGCCATTCTGCGGCACCCACGCGATGCGCGGAGCGCCCGAGACTCGGCCGCCATCGGGCGTCTCAAAACCGGCGAGCACATTGAGCAGCGAAGTCTTTCCCGCGCCGGACCAGCCGATGATCGCGGTCACGCCCCACTCGATCGCGAGCGTCACGTCGCGCAGGCGCGCCGGGGCGAGCGAGACGGCATCGAGTTGCCAGAGGGGAGCAGCGGCCATTGGCGGTGAATGGAGGCGGAGGGCCGCGCTCGGGTCAATCGCGGAACCGATGCGATGCGGTGTCACTTTCGCCGGGACAGCAGCCGCGCGCCGGTGATGACCAGCGGCAGCAGCAGCGCGGGTGCGGCGAACGCGGTGAGCATCATCGCGGAGAGCACGGCGGTCTGGCCGTAGTGGGCGAGATTGTGGAGGCGCGGGAAAATCGTGGGGAGGGCGATCGGCGCGAGGAGCGAGCTGGCGGTGAAGTCGAAGTAGGCGAGGCAAAAGGGGATGAGTGCGCAGAGCACGCGGGCGCGGCCATCGAGTCGCCAGAGGAGATCGCGCGCGGCGGGGGTGTCGGTGAGCCGGGCGAGATGAATCGAGGGCGGGTGCGGGGAAGAATCGCCCAGCCAGCGCAGCGGCAGGGCGATGGGCAGCAGGAGCAGGGTGAGTGCGACGAGGAGCGGCGCCGGGGTGTCGTAGAGCGAACGCAGTGGCGGGAGCTGAAACAGAGCGAGAATGAACAGCGAGAGAGTGAGGGCTCCGAGCAGGCCAGGGAACAGCAGCACGAGCATCCGCGGGCGCGACCAGCGTGCGGTGAAATGGGCGATGGCCCCCGCCGCCGCGGCGGCGACAACCGCGAAGGCGACGCCTGTGAGGACTTCGCGGCCGAGCGCGAAATGCGCGAAGACGACGGGCCAGCCGGCGACCGCGCGAGTTGCCACCAGCATGGTGGGGATTATCGCCACCACGGTCGCCGCGCCGAGCAGCCAGGCCTGTGCAGCCAATGATTCGCGCCGACTGGGAGATGACCACGACTGGCCACACGCGCGAGCGCGGAGGGTGGCGGCGATCGCGGCGAGGGCGGCGATTTCGATGAGGAGTGGGAAGAGGATCAGCCGCAGTGATTCGCGCGGAGCAAGGCCTCCGGCGTGCGCATCGAAGAGCAAAACCGGCCAGGTTTTCACGCTCCACAGCGACGCCAGTTCGAAGTCGGTGAAGGCGATCAGGAACACGAGTCCGCCCGCAATCACCGGAGCGGGTCCGGCGTGGCGCAGTCGAAAGAGAATCCTCCGAGCGAAGCGGCGTTCGCCGAGGTGAAAGCAATGGACCGCCTCGGCGGAGAGCGGTGGAGGTAGGGCGAGAAGGACGAGCGCGGCCAGCGGTACCGCGCGCAGCAGCAGCGCGATGCTGTGGAGTGCGAGCCCGCCGCCGAGTTCCAAGGCGAGCGAACTGTAAGCGTAGCTCACGAGCAGCGAAGGGGTAAGCCAGGGCGCCCAGAGCGCCGCCCAGAGCAGGCGGGAGTGCGTGTGCGCGAGCTGTCGGGCGAGCGAGGTTGCGACCAGGATCGCCGACGTCGCGATCGCCGCAGCGCGCCCCGCGTCGGCGAGAACCTGCGTCGTGAAACTCACCGCAGCGCCTCCCCTTTCAACCACGCGAGGCAGGCTGCACGCGCGGGCCCAAGACGCCGGAGATCGCGCCCGTGGCTGGCCCACTCGGTCAGTTCGCGCAACTCCGCGGGGAGCTTTTCCTGTGGCACGGGGCCGAGCGGAATCTGCCGTGCGCCGGACTGCGCGAGCGCGAGTTCGGCGTCGGCGGAAGTGAGGAAATCCACAAGCCGCCCGGCATCCGCGGTGCGTCGAGTGCCGCGGATGATCGCGACAGTGTTGGGGATGCAAAGCGTGATGCCATCGTCGAGCCAGAGCGGCAACATGCCGACGGGTAGGCCGGCGTCGCGCGCGCTGAAAAAGTCATCGGTGTCTGTGGGGCCGAAATCGCAGACACCCGCGGCGACCGCGTCTTTGACCGCCGCGTTTCCATTCACCTCGCGCAGGCCCCGCTGCCGCGTGGCCTGGTGCCATTGCTGCAAGTCCGGCGCGCCCCACGCGTCCCACAGCGCGGCATAGTGCGTGAGCGTGGTGCCGTAGAGTGGCTTGGCGATGGCGACGCGAGAGAGGTCGCCGCTGCGGAGTCGCGCGGAGATGAGGTCGGTTGCCTGTGCCGGTGCGATGCGGTCGGTGTTGTAAATCCACACCCGCAATCGCGCGGCGAAGCCGATCCAGCGGGCATCCGCGTCCCGAAAGACCGCCGGGATGCGCTCGTGGTTCGCACCGCGATGCGGCTGAAGCAGACCGCGTTCGGCGAGGTCGGCCATGCCGAGCAGTTCGCCATTCCAAAAGACATCGCATCGCGGCGCGTCCCGCTCCGCGATGAGCAACTCGACGAGTCCGAGCGATTTCGTCGCCTCCGTGTCGTAGCGGATGGCCAGCGGAATCCCGCTCTGCTTTTCAAACTCCCGCAACACGCTCTCCGCATAGATCGAGTCGTGGGAGCAGTAGACGACAAGGCGGTCGCGACGAGGTTGGAGCCACAGCCACGCGAGCGGAAGCGCGGCGAGGACGAGCAGCCAGCGGAGGGGAAACCGCGACGGATGAGCGGAGCGATCACTCACTTCGCAGGCAGCGAATCGAAGTAGCGCTTGATCGCCTCGTGGTAACCCGGCGGCACCTGCTCCTGCTGGATCGCCTCGGCCACGCCTTGCTGCACGCCCCGCACCGCCGCCTGATATTCCTCGGTGCGCGCGCCCGTTTCGCCGACCTCTTTGGTCTTCCATTCGAGGAGCATTTTCCCGCCCGCGAGTTGTCCGCCCCCCTTCTCGGACTTGAACCCGGTCTTCACCGATTCGTCCTCCGGCCGCAGTGCGCCGCTCCCCGGTCCTTCGCCGAGCGGCGCCTCGCGACTCAGTCCACCGCGCTCGCCTAGTTCGCTCATCTTTCCCTCAAAGAGCAGCGCGTACTCCGCCATCCCACCGCCCTTGCACTCACCTCCATCCAGTTTGCCGGCTTCGGCGAGTTGCTTCGCCATCTGCAAATTCTTGAGCGCGTCCTCCAGCGCCTGTCCGTCTTTGAGCGATTGTGCGAGTTGGTCGAGTTCCTCTTCGCTGAGCTGGAGCGAATCGAGCGCGCCCTCGGTGGATGCTTTCGAAAGTTGTTCGAGTTTGGCCAGGTCGAGTTGCGCGAGCGCGCGTTGCAGCGCCTCGTTGACCTGCGGCGAACTGGCCATTTGCTTCATCGCCTGCGCGAGTTCGCTGAGGCGCTGGGCGAGTTGTTGTTGGGCTGCGCGTTTCTCCGCCGAGTCGGGCTTGCCGGCGAGCGATTGCGCGGTTTCTCGCATTTCCTGCAGTTCCTTTTTCAGCGCGGTGGCATCGCCTTTCTGGAGCTGTTTACGCCATTCTTCGAGCCGCTTCGGGTCGGCTTCCCCGAAGCTCTGTGCGGTCTGTTCGAGGTTTGCGCGCAGTTCGGGATTGTTCACCCGGCGCCACAGTTCACCGAGTTCCTTTTGCCGCGTGGCCAGTTCCTTCAGCGTCGACTCCTTCTCGGTCGGTTTCGCCTTTTTGAAGGCTTCCTCCAACCGGGTGAGGGCGTCCTTCACTTCGGCCGGTTCGCGTTCCTTGTTCTGGGCAATTTCCTCCCGGCGCACTTCGGTCGCGCGATTCATTTCCACCAGGCGACGTTCGTTCTCCGCGGCTCGATCGCGGGCGGTTTGCTTTCTCAGCGGGTCAAGCTGCGGCGTCCAGAGGAAGGCGACGGTGACGAAAACCGCGGCGGCGAAAACCTCCCCGAGACCGCGCTGCCAGCGAAACGGCACGACGTGGGCGGGTAACACAGTTGTTGCACGTTCCCCTGCCTGCGTGGCGACGACCGGCGCATAGCCGCTGCCATCCTCCGCGAGCAGCGCAGTGAGAAAGAGGTCCTTCGTTCCTTCCCGTTCGTCGATGGTCCGCGCAATTCGAGTCGGCGCCGGACGCCGGCCGAGAGCCAGGATTACGACTGAGGGCAGGGCGAGCACCAGCCATGCAGCCGGCGGGATCGCTTCCAGCGAGAAAAGGTTGAGCAACCGCGCAACGAGTATCGCCACCAGCGCGGCGCCTGCGGTGGCCAGGAGCGTCAGGCGAAGGCGGTTGGCCTGCGTGACGATCAAGCACTTCGTGCCGACGCGGCGGAGCAGCGATTGCAGCGGAGTGGGCACGCAGGAGCCCTACACCGGGCCGGGGAGGCGGGCAATTTGATTAACCGCTGATTCAGCCCGGGAAAAGCACGTCCCGAGCGGCTGTCATCCCGAGCGGAAT
>JANPHH010000339.1:0-8352 GCA_031424375.1 Chthoniobacter sp.
GCAAACGTCTATGGATCGATACGGGGTATCCCCGGTGCAGCCGCGAGAGTTATCGAACGCGATGGAGAAGACGATGAAGCGCACCTTGATAAGGTACAAGACAAAGCCTGATGCGGTCGAGCAGAATGCGGGATTGATCGCGAAGGTCTTTGAGGAAGGTGGCGTCATCAAGGGCAAGGTGAAGGCCCAGGTGAAGGGTGGCCTGATCGTGAATATCGGCGTCGAGGCGTTCCTGCCCGGCTCGCAAATCGACGTCATGCCGCCGAAGGACCTCAGTGGATTCGTCGGGAACACGTATGACTTTAAGATCGTCAAGATCAACGACGACCGGAAGAACGTCGTCCTCAGCCGTCGCGAACTCATCGAACAGGAGCGCGCCGACAAGCGCAGCCGCTTCATGGAAACGATCAAGATCGGCGACCAGGTGAAGGGCTATGTGAAGAACCTGACCGACTTCGGCGCGTTCATCGACCTCGACGGCATGGACGGTCTGCTCCACATCACCGACATGAGCTGGGGCCGCCTCGGCCACCCAAGCGAGATGGTCAAGGTGGGCCAGGAAGTGGAAGTCATCGTGCTCGATATCAACAAGGAGAAGGAGCGCGTCTCCCTCGGCCTGAAGCAGAACCAGAAGAACCCGTGGGAAGAGACGGAAGCCCGTTTCCCCGTGGGCTCGAAGGTCAAGGGCAAGGTCACGAACCTCGTGCCTTACGGTGCATTCGTGGAGATCGAAGAAGGCGTCGAAGGCCTCATCCACGTCTCCGAACTCTCGTGGACCAAGCGCATCACGCGCCCGAGCGACGTGCTCACGGTCGGCCAGGAACTCGAAGCCGTCGTGCTCGGCGTCAACAAAGAGGAGCAGAAAATCTCCCTCGGCGTGCGCCAGCTCGAGCCGAATCCTTGGGACGAAATCGAACACCGCTACCAGATCGGCAAGCAGGTGAAGGGCATCGTCCGCAACATGACCGCCTATGGCGCGTTCGTGGAGTTGGAAGAAGGCATCGACGGCATGATCCACGTCTCCGATATGTCGTGGACGCGCAAGATCAACCACCCGAGCGAGATGATCAAAAAGGGCGACGAGCTCGAAGCGGTGGTCATCGACATCGACAAGCAAAACCAGCGGATCAGCCTCGGCGTGAAGCAAATGGACGAGGATCCCTGGAAGGCGATCGAAGCGAAATACAAGATCGGCGATCTCATCAAGGGCAAGATCAGCAAGATCGCCACGTTCGGTGCCTTCGTGGCGCTGGAGGGCGACATCGATGGTCTCGTGCACATCTCGCAGATCAGCGAGGACCGCGTGGACAAGATCAAGGACCACGTGAAGATCGGCGACGAGATCGAAGCCCGCGTGATCAAGGTCGACAAGGCCGAGCGCCGCATCGGTCTGTCGCTCAAGGCCGCGAACTACAGCGAAGAGGACATCAAGCGGGAAGCCGCTGCGTTCGATACGCTGAAGCCCGGCGAGGACATGGTCGGCCTGGAGCAGGCGTTCGCCGCCGCGCAGGAAGAGTATCGTCCCGGCGACGGCAAGAAGAAGTAAGCGCCCTCGCTTAAAGCAAACTCACAGAGGCGTTGCCGGACTCGTTCCGGCAACGCCTTTTGCTTTCGGAGGGACGCGCTCCCGCGCGCTTCCCCAATTCTCCGGCGGTGGAGCGCGATTTAAGCAGGTGACGCGGTGGAGCGCGTCCTTCCGAAAAAATGCTTCCTTCCCCCGCGGGATCGGTGTGCTACTTTTCCCGCCTCTTTGAAAGCCATGAATAAGCCCCAAATCACTGCCTACGTAAAAACCCAATGCGGCTGGAGCAACGGCGTCCGCGCCGTGCTCAAAAAATATGACCTTCCCTACGAGGAAAAGGACATCATCCAAAACCCCGCTTTCCGCTGGGAGATGGAGCAAAAAAGCGGACAGCCGCTCAGCCCCTGCGTCGAGGTGAATGGCACGATGGTCGCCGACATCAGCGGCGAAGAACTCGAGCAGTATCTTCTCCAGCAGGGCCTCGTCGGAGACTCCAACAAGACCACCGACGTCCCGCTCAATCGCGCCTGTTCCGACGCCGAGCACGAAGCCATGGCCCGCGGCATTCCGATCAAGGTCCAGAGCTAGACGACTCCCACAAACCTTCCCAAAGACCCGCGCATCACCCGGTGCGCGGGTTTTTCTGTTTTAATCGGGAAAAATTTCCGGCGCGGCATTGACACCCAGCCACGCGGCTCTTACCACGTGACCCGAACTTTCAACCCGCACCCCAACTCCCCATGCCCGAGATTCCCAGCAATAAAAGCAATGTCCTCAGCGATGTGGAAATCTACGGCTCGATCAGCTTCAAAGGTGAACTGACTTTCGACGGCAAACTCCAGGGCGGCGGCATTACCGGCAAGATCCTCACTGTCGGCTCCAACGGCAAAATCCAGGGCGACATCCACAGCGAGGCGGTCGCCATCTCCGGCACCGTCACCGGCGACGTGACCGTGGCAGGCAAGTGCGACCTCAAATCTACCGCGCAGCTTTTCGGCAATCTGACCACCGCCCGCCTCGTGATGGACGACGGCGCCACGTTGATCGGCAAAGCCGAGATCAAGCCGGCAGGAACCACGCTTCCGCCCTCGCCGCAGAAGCAGGGCTAAGCGGCGCGCGCCTCGGGCGCAATTGCCGTCCGCTTTCGCGCGCAGCGCTTTTGAGTGCACTGCGTCCTCGCAGCGCTTCCCCCACGCCCACAGGCTGTTCCGACCGCCCCCGTTGGCAGGGCAGCGACCGCTACTTCTTCGCGGGCTTGGGATCGAGATTCGCGTCAAGATCAGCCGGCGTGACCGTAGACGCGATGCCCGCCGCGGGGACTTCCACTTTCGCCACCCAGACCAGCGCATTCAGCACCGTCTTGCGGAAGTCGTCGTTGGCCCAGTTGTCATGGAAGTGGCCGCCTGTGAAGCCGAAGCCCCGCCCGCCGTCGGGCCGCTCGACCGCCCACATCATCGCCTCTTTGCGACCGCTCGCGGCTTGGATGTGCGGGTAGGGTCCTTTCGGTGCCACGTAGGGTCCGCCGCGGACTTCGTCGCTCGGTTTCGCGACGAGGATCGGCACGAACTTCACGCCCGCGCTTTCGCCCGCGCCGTCGGCGCTGAAGCTCCCGGCGAAGCGCATGTTGAAATACCACTCGTCTTTGATTTGGAACGGCTTCACGCCGCGCGTGATCGGATGCTCGGGGAAGCTCGCGAACGACGGCTCCCACATCGGATTGCACGAATAGGCGTTCTCGTAGCGCCCGCCGATCCAGCGCTTGAACTGGTCCCCGGCCTGGTCGGCCACCACTTCCACGCCGTAATGCATGCAGCCGATGCCCACGCCACGTTTCACCCACTCGTCGATCTTCGCGAGGCGCGCGCCGCCATCGAGCACGACTTCGTGTTTCGCCCCGCCGTCCATGTAGAAGACTACCGCGTCCGCGCCTTCGAAAACCTTTTCGTCCTGCGGCCAGCCATTCAGCACCACCTCGGTTTTCAGCCCGGGCACGCTGGCGAGTTGTTTGGCGAGAAGCTGCACGCCGGCGTTGAATTCATGCATGCGCGGCGGGTGCGATGGTTTGCCCGCCATGAAGACGAGCTTTTGCTGGCCGTCGGGCGTCTTGCCGAAAGCGGGAGTGGCGAGCGCCGCGAGGGCGGCAACGAGGATCGGGGAGGGGAATTTCATCGCGCGAAGGGAAGCATGCGGCAACGGCTCGGGCGAGCGAGAAGCGCGTGCAGCGGTCACTCCACCGTGGCCAGAAATTCCACGAGATCCCGGACCGCGCGTTTGCCGAGGATTTGCCCGAAGCCCGCCGGCATGGCGCTCGGCAGTGGGGTCCGATCCGCGATGTCGTTCACGGCGATGCGCCGCTTTTTTCCATCCACGACCGACGTGAGCAGGACCTCCGTCGAGCTCTCGAAGCCCACGATCCCGGCCACCTCTTCACCGCTGGTCAGTTTGAGCAGCACATGGGGAAAGCCATTCGTGATCACCGCGTTTGGCTCCACGATGGATTCGAGAATGAACACGCGCTCCGTGACCTGCCGCACCGAGGTGACGTCCGGACCGATCTCGCCGCCTTCCCCGGAGACGCGGTGGCAGCGGATGCAGCCGGCCCGCGGATCTTTCAGAAAAATTTCCCGACCGCGCGCGGCATCGCCGCCGTCCACGCATTCGCGGTAGCGCCGCAGCGCATCGCCCGATGTACCCGCCGCCTTTTCATACAGGGCCAGCCGCGCCTTCACCGCCGGATCTTGTCGCTGGGCCGCCGCTTCGAGCAGCTCCAGCCAGCACGCACTCGGCAGTTGATGCGCGTCCAATTGGTCGAAAAGCGCGAGGATTCGCCGATCCGCTTCCGCGCCCGGTTGCGTTCCGAGCCGGGCGATCGCTGCCTGTTGTTCCGCCAGCGGCGTCTCGGTGGACGGCTCCGCCGGAGCGTGGGTGGATGACACGATCAGCCAGAGCAGGAAGGCGAGCGACGATCGGAGGAACATGCGCTGCCACTTTCACCGCGTTTGCATTCCCCGACAATCCGTAAGCCCACCCGCCGGTTGGCGAACGCAACTCCATCCTTGCGCTTTGCGCCACCACGCTGAAAATCGCGCCCCTTTTTCCCAAAGCCATGTCCAAGCTCAAAGTCCTCGTCGCAGATCCCATTGCCCAGCGCGGTATCGATGAACTCGCCGCCGGCGGCGATCTCGATGTCGTGGTCAAACTCGGGCTGAAACCGGAAGAACTCGTCGAGATCATCGGCGAATATTCCGCCCTCGTCGTCCGCAGCGAGACGAAGGCCACGGCGAAAATCATCGAGGCCGCGCACAAGCTCAAGGTCATCGGACGCGCCGGCGTGGGGGTGGATAATGTGGACGTCGATGCGGCGACCAAGCGCGGGATCATCGTCATGAACACGCCGGGCGGAAACACGATCTCCACTGCGGAGCACGCCTTCTCGCTCATGGTCTCCACGGCGCGGAATATCCCGCAGGCCGACGCGTCGGTGAAGAGCGGCAAGTGGGACCGCAAGACTTTCGTCGGCGTCGAACTTTACAACAAGACGCTCGCCATTCTTGGCATGGGCCGCATCGGCACCGAGATCGCGCGGCGCGCCATCGCCTTCGGCATGCGCGTGCTCGCTTACGATCCGTATCTCTCGCCGAGCCGCGCGCGTTCGCTCCAGGTCGAGCTCGTGGAGAATCTCGATGACATCGTTCCGCAGGCCGACTTCATCACCATGCACATGCCGCTCACCGCGGAGACGAAGTACATGCTCAACGCCGCCCGCCTCGCGAAAGCGAAGAAAGGCGTCCGCATCGTGAACTGCGCCCGCGGCGGCCTGATCGAAGAAGCCGCGCTCATCGAAGCGCTCAAGACCAAACACGTCGCCGCCGCCGCGCTCGACGTCTTCGAGACCGAGCCGCTGCCGGCCGATTCTCCGCTCCGCGCGCTGCCAAATCTCGTCATGACCCCGCACCTCGGCGCCTCCACCGCGGAAGCACAGGAGGGCGTCGGGATCGAAATCGCCGAGCAGATCAAGGCCGTGCTGCTGCAAGGCGAAGTCCGCAACGCGGTGAACATGCCGAGCATCGACGCCAAGACGCTCGCCGTCGTCGGTCCGCATCTTTCGCTTGGGGAAAAACTCGGCCTCTTCCTCTCGCAGATCGCCGCCAAGCGCCTGCTCAGCCTGAACGTCAACTTCAGCGGCAAGATCAACGAAGTGGACACCACGCCGATCACCCGCTCGGTCCTCAGCGGCTTCCTCCGCGCGGCTGGTGGAGGCGAGGTGAATATCGTCAACGCGCCCGCCTTCGCCGAAGGCCTCGGCCTCAAAGTCACCGAGTCGCGAGAGAGTAACACGGGCGACTTCGCCGAACTCATCGAGCTGACCGCCACGGGTGAAAGTGGGTGGGTCTCCGTCGCCGGGACCTTCTTCGGAACGACGCCGCGCATCGTGAAAATCAACGGTCGTCACATCGAAGCGCGCCCCGAGGGCACCATCCTCGTCCTGGAAAATCGCGACCGCCCCGGCATCGTCGGTTACGTCGGCAACCTGCTCGGCAAACACGGCGTGAACATCGCCGGCATGGCCCTCAGCCGCGACGCCGCCGGGGGCCACGCGCTCACCGTGCTCAATCTCGATTCCGTCCCGAGCGCCGCGCTGCTCGCGGAACTCACCGCCGAAGCCGACATCGTCACCGCGCAGGTCGTCACGCTGTGAAGCTGACCCTCGACTCACGTCCGCCCAAGCTCACCGCGGACTGGACGCAGGTCCGCTTCGTCCTGCGCGATCAGCGCAAGAAATTGCTGCCCGGGCTCAGCGAGCAGGAGTTCTCCGGTCGGGCGAATGCCACGCTGCATCTCGTCACCGAGCGCGTGCTTTACGTCGGCCTCGGAGAACGCGCGAAGCTGAACGGCAGCGTGGTGCGAATCGCCGCCGGCACCGCCACGCTCGCGCTGAAAAAGCTCGGTCGCACCAAGCTCGCGCTCGACCTCAGCGCTTGGCCCGAGTTCACCGCTGCTGCCGTCGAGGGCGTCACGCTCGCCGACTATCGCTTCGATCGCTTTACCACCAAGAAAACCCCCGCGCTCGCCGCCGTTCATCTTCAAACCGCCGATCTCGCCGCCGCGAAAAAGGCCGCCGCCCGCGGTCGCATCATCGCTGAATCCACGAACGCCGCCCGCGCGATCGGCAACCTGCCCGGCAACGTCCTCTACCCGGAAACGCTCGCTCAACACGCCGTGCAACTCGCCCGCGCGGCGAAGCTGAAAGTCACCATCTTCGACGAGCGCCGCCTCCGCACCGGCGGCTTCGGCGGCATCCTCGCGGTGGGTAAAGGAAGCGAGCGTCCCCCGCGAATGATCGTCCTCGAGCATCGCGGCGGACCGAAATGGCAGCGGCCCATCGCCCTCGTCGGGAAGGCGATCACCTTCGACACCGGCGGCATTTCCATCAAGCCGGCCGCCAACATGGAGGACATGATCTTCGACAAGTGCGGCGGCATCGCGGTGCTCGGCGCCATGTCCGCGCTCGCCCGCCTCGGCGTGAAGCGCAACGTTGTCGGCGTGATCGCCAGCGCGGAGAACATGCCCGGCGCCGCCGCTTACCGTCCCGGCGACATCGTCACGACCTACGACGGCAAACACATTGAGATCGTCAACACCGACGCCGAAGGCCGCGTGGTCCTCGCCGACGCCATCGCCTACGCCCGCCGCGACGTGAAGGCCACCGCGATCATCGACCTCGCCACCCTCACCGGCGCCTGCTGCGTTGCGCTTGGCGAATATGCCGCCGGCCTCTTCGACAACGACGAATCTCTCCGCCAATCGCTCCTCGCCGCGTCGGAAACCACCGGCGAACGCCTCTGGCCGCTCCCCATTTTTCCCGAGCACGAAGAACAAATCAGCAGCGACGTCGCCTTGATCAAGAATAGCGGTGGCCGCCTCGGCGGAGCCAGCACCGGCGCCGCGTTTCTGAAAACCTTCGCCGAAGAAACGCCATGGGCGCACCTCGACATCGCCCCCGTCGGCCACACCGGTAAAGACCGCAACGGCCTCGCCCGCGGCGCGACGGGCTTCGGCGTGCGCACGTTGGTCGAGTTGGTGGAACGCTGGAAGTAACGCGGGTCCCCGTGGCGGGTCGAAAAAGAAAACCTGTCATCCTGAGCGAAGCGCCCGTGGGCGAAGGCGGAAGGGCGCGCAGTCGAAGGACCTCTAACTTCTCTTCGCTCCGCACCGCCTTCGCCCCCCGGCGCTCCGCTCAGAATGAAAGTTGGTGGTGGTCGCTGCGCGCCCCACTGCCTTCGGCGCATCAACAACGACAGACGGCACGGCCTCACCGCTTCTTCAGACACCGGAGAAACTCCGCCGCCGCCCGATTCGGCGGCCGCTGTTTCGGCCACGCCGCGACGATCGTGCGAGTCGGCCGTGGCGCGTCGAGGCGGCGATAGACGGGACCGGCGTCGCGCCCCTCGTGCCGCGCCATGGCAGGGATGAGCGAGATGCCGAGTCCGGCTTCGACGAGCGCCTGCACGGTTTCGATCTGCGCACTGCGGCAACTCACCTTGGGGCTGATCTCGCGCCGGGTGCAGAAGCTCAGCACTTGATCGCCGAGGCAGTGGCCTTCCTTCATCAGGATGAAGCGCTCGGTTTCCAGGTCGGCGGCGCGCAGCGTGCGTTTTGTGACGAAGGGGTGGCCGGGCGGGAGGGCAACGAGCAGGTCTTCGGTGAAGAGCGTGCGGGTCTCGAAAGCGGGGTCGGCGATCGGCAGGCTGAGCACGGCGAGGTCGATCTCGCAGCCGGTGGCGAGCTTCAGGAGGCGGGCGGTGGTGTCTTCGTGGACCACGACCTCG
>JANPHH010000340.1:0-9601 GCA_031424375.1 Chthoniobacter sp.
TCAACGAGTAGGCGGTCGAGCCGGTGGGCGTGGCGACGATGAGTCCGTCGGCATTGTATTCGCTGAGCATCTTGCGATCGACGAGGACGTTCAGGCGGATGAGGCGGGAGAGTTCGCCGCGGGTGATCACGGCGTCGTTCAGTGCGAGCCGGCGGTGCAGAGTCTGCGAAGCGCGGCGGATTTCGACGTCGAGCAGGGAGCGTTTGCTGAGCTGGAGATTGCCGGTGACGATGGCTTCGATCGCCTGGGGCCAATCGCCGGAGGTGACGCAAGTGAGGAAGCCGAGCGTGCCGAGATTGATGCCAAGAATCGGCGGCAGTTCGTGGCTCAACTCATAGATCGCGCGGAGCATCGTGCCGTCGCCGCCGAGCACCACGAGGAGGTCGCAATCCCGCGCGAGGTCGGTGACGGTCGCCGTGGATTCGCTGCCGATGAGCTCGGCGGTGCGGCTTTCCATGGTGCAGCGGAACGCCGCTTTGCCAAACGCCTGGGTGATGTCCTCGACGAGTTCGGCGGCGCCTTCCTTGCCGCTGTGGGCGATCAGACCGACGTGGTGCGGAGACATGCGAGAAACTCTTTGTTGCCCTCGCCTCCGAGGATGGGGGATTCGATCAGGCCGCTCCAGTCCAGCCCCGGCAGGGTGCCGACAAAGGCGCGGATCTTTTCCACCGCCTCGGCGTGCAGCGCGGGATCGCGCACGACGCCGCCCTTTCCGATCTGTTCTTTGCGGAGTTCAAACTGCGGCTTGATCAGTGGGATGACCACGGCGCCATTGCTCAGCACCGCCAGTGCCGGAGGCAAGATCAAAGTCAGCGAGATGAACGAGACGTCGATGACGCAGACGCTGATCGGGTCGGGAATGTCGTCGCGCGTGAGGTGGCGGGCGTTGAGTTTTTCGCGAACGACCACACGTGGGTCGCTGCGGATTTTCCAGTCGAGTTGCGAATGGCCGACATCGATGGCCCACACTTTCGCCGCGCCGTGCTGGAGCAGGCAGTCGGTGAAGCCGCCGGTCGAAGCGCCGATGTCGAGGCAGGTCGCACCGGTGGGATCCACCCCGAACTGCGCCAGCGCCGCCTCCATTTTCAATCCGCCACGGCCGACATAACGCTCCGCGGTCTTCAGCGACACCACCACATCGTCCGCGACGCGCGTGCCCGCTTTGTCCATGATGCGTTCGCCCACGGTGACCTCGCCCGCCATGATCGCGCGCTGCGCCTTCTCCCGGCTCTCGAAGAGTCCGCGGGCGACCAGCAACTGATCGAGACGAAGTTTCTCGGGCATGAAAGCGCGGCGTGACGGTGGCTACTTCGCGTCGCTCGCGAACAGATCGTTGAGCAGCGCGGCGAGGCGATATCCGGCGGCGGCCACGCGCATCTGCGCGATCTGCCCAGTCCGGCTGATGAATTCCGGCGCGAGCGTCACCACCTCGTGATCGCTGGGATGCGGCCCGAGCGGATAACCCGCGAGGCAGCCGATGGTATGCGACTCGCGCGCCCACATCGCCGCGCTTTGCGGTCCGGCGAGTTCGGGTAATCCGGCGCTCGGGAATGCGGCGATGATTTTCGCTGCCTCAGTCGCGATGACCCCTTCGCCCGCTGCTTTCGGCCGGGCGGCGATGCCGGGGCTCTGCCAGAGTTCAATGTTGGCGCCGTCCCGGCCGGTAAAGCGGAAACCCTTGTCCCAGAGCGTGTGGAGATTCGGTGCGCTGCGGCTTACGAGATCGGTGAAGGTCACGCCCGCGATCAGAAAGCCGTTGCCGCCGCGATCGTTCCAATCTGTGGCATGCAGCGGTTGGTGTATGTCGCCGACAAAGTGCATGAGCATCGCGACGGCGAGCGACTGCTCGGCGGGAGTGGAGGCGGGGTTGCGCAGGGTCGCGAGGTTTTGCTCGATCGCCCACACGATGTGCGGTCCCTCTGCGGGGATGGTGAATGGGGCGCCGCTCGGCGTGTAGGGCGCATCAACGTAATGCCACTTGCTCCACTCGTAGCCTTTCTTCGCGCGCATGTCGTCCATCCAGCAGCCCGCCGTGATGAAGTTGTAGGCCTGGCCTTCGTTGTAAGTCGTCTCCAGCGTGGCCACGAGCGCGCTCACCTTTGCCCGCGCCGCCGGCTTGGTCTGCTCCCAGGCGATCTCATCCACGAGCATGTGCCCGGCGGCATCCCACGCCAGTGCGGGGCATTGGAGAATGGAGAAGAGCGTGGCGACGACACCAGCCACCGAGTAGGAATGAAGCTTCATACGGCGCGCATCCTAGTGGCGACGACGCGGAGTGCGACTGAGTTTTCTGGCGACGCAGAAAGGGTCGCGAGCGGATTGCGGAGTGCAATGCGCCCGTCCAAAAAAACCTGTCATCCTGAGCGGAGCGCCGCGCGGTGCGTGGAGGAGATTTCGGGGGTGGTGGTGCGGCGCGCAGTGGAAGGACCTCTAACTAGTTCCCCAAGGTGCACCCGGCACCGCAGCCCCATGCTGCCTGCGCCCGAAGAAAAAGTTAGAGGTCCTTCGACTCCGCGCCGCCCATCTTCGCCCGCCGGCGCTCCGCTCAGGATGACAGATTTTTTACGAGCGCTGCGCGCGGCCAGACAGCCGGTCCTTCCGCTCAGAGCCGGCGCAGCTTCAACTCGCGATACGCGGCTTCGGTGCGGAAGGTGGCGAACCCGAACGGCTCCGATAGTTCGATCTCACCGGGCCGCATACTGATCTTCTTCCCTTCCGTCACGACGTTCAGCACCTGATCGTTGTCGATCCAGCCCTCGATTTTCTGCGGCGAAACCCGCACGCGGATCTTGTACCAGCGTCCGTTGTCGAACTTCATCGCCTGCATCGTTTCGTTCTCCGAAGCGTCGTCCCCATTGATGCTCGAGAGCCCCACCAACCCGCCGCCCCAGCCGCCGATCACGAAAGTGCAATGCGCGTCGCCATAGGGAAACGTGAAGCCGCAGAAAAAATCGCTACCCACCACGCGCATCGCCTCGAACGAAACCTCGAAGTTCATCTTCGGAATGTCGCCCGCGTAATTCACGCCGGTGATGTCGTTGCCCTGGCCGAGCACCAGCTTTCCATCCACCGCCTTCACCTCGCCCTGTCCGCTGAATTTTGGCTCCTTCCAGCCCGCAAGCGTCTTGCCATCAAAAAGCGGCACCCACCCGGCATCCGCGGCTTTCGCGGGAGCAGCACCGAGGAGCGCGCCGAGTTCCTTGAGGTAACGCGGGACCGCGACCCACGGGTCTTCCTTCGTCTCAAACTCCAGCGCGACCCAGCCTTGGTAGTTTGCCTGCCGCAGGATGCCCACGAGCTTCGGAAGATCCGACGCCTCGGGTGTTTTCGTTCCCGCCCGGACGATCTCCGCTTTCACCTGCACGTTCACCGCATACGGCGCGATCTGCGCCAGTTCCCCATAGGGATCTTCGGAGTGGAAATTCCCGCTGTCCAAATTCACGCCGAACCACGGGCTCTTCACCGCTTTGATGATGTCGAGTATGCCATCGACTTTCGCCACGATTCCCCCGTGATTTTCCAGGCCGAGGAAAATGCCCTTTTTGCCGGCATACGCGCAGCATTCCTCGATCGCCGAGATGCACATCGCGCGCGCCTCGGCATCAGGGATTCCCTTCGCCACACCGGCAAAGATCCGAATGTGCGGCGCGCCCATGATCGCCGCGTAATCGATCCATTTCTTCACATCCGCGATTTCCTTGTCCCGCGCCTCGCCGGCCGGCAGGGCGAAGTTATTCCCCACCGACGTCCCGCTGATCGCCACGCCGCGCAGAAAGGCATGGCGCCGGACTTTCAGCAGATAGGATTCATCCAGGTCCTTCGGAAAAAAGTAGCTGGTCAGTTCCGCACCCGCGATGCCCTGGTCGGCGCAGTAGTCGATGAAACCGAGAATATCGAGCTTCGCGTCCGGGTTCGTCGGCTTGTTTTTCTGGTCCTTGAAGAACTCGCGAAACGAATACGCCGCGAGGCTGAGTTGCAGTCGCGGCTGACCCGCGCGGGCAAAGGGTTCGATGGCACGGGCGAGGGGACCGGCGAGGAGTGAGGCGGCGCCGAGGCGGAGGAAGGTGCGGCGGGGGAGCGGAGACATGCGGCTATATCTCTTCGCTGCCCGGCGGTGCGCAATCTCGAATCTTCGCGCCGTCGCTGCGCATCATGCTTCCCGGCGCCGAGGGAATCTGCTACGACTAGATCATGAAACGTCTACTCATCCTCGCTTTTGTTCTTCTCCTGTTTAGCTCCGCGGCGCATGCCGTCACGTGGCGCGTCGTCTCGATTTCCGCGGTCGTCAGCCAGGGCGGACCATCGATTACCAATACGGTCCTCACCTCCCGTAGCTACATGGCCCTCGGCGCCTCCCGCTTTGGCGTGGCCGACAAGAACGACGTTTTCGTCGGGTTCCGTGAGGATACCGGCCAGGTTGCGTTGGTGCAGATTTCGACCAAGACGGTTCTCTACAGTATCATCTCTGGATTTGGTACCGGCGGAACTGCGGCTAACGCGCTGAATACCAAGGGCACGGTCGCGCTACCCGCGACCGTCTCAAGTCTGAATACCGATTTCTCCGGCTATGTGTTTGATTCGTTCACGCGGAAGCCGACCGGTGCCTTGAGTACCGTCACGCGACTCTTCATCGGCGGACTTCAGACTCAGACCTTCAAGGGCACCATCAAGATCACGAACAAAAAGTTCGAACTCTAGCTGGCATAGGGCACGAGAGAGGGGCGGATCGAAAATTGGCTTTGGTCGGGCCGCCCGGTGGCGCGGCGTTTTCGTTCGGCGTTGCAGCGCCGCGCACCCGCTTGCTTGCGTCCGTGAGTTGTTTCTGACCGACTTCCGGGCGGCCTCCCTCCACCGTGTTTCACATCCTTTCCCTTGCCGCCATCACCGCCTCCACGCTCTGGCCTTTCGCCGTCCTCGCCATTTGTCTTGCGGCGATCGTCGTTCTCGTCAGCGTCGTTCGCGTTCACGCCTTCTTCGCGCTCATCATCGCCGCGATCCTCGCCGGACTGCTGACGCATCAGCTTCCCGGCGAATACGGCACGCTGCCGGCGACGCCGAAAAAAGAACGCAGCCACTGGGTTCAGGCAGCGGAACTCACGACTGAAGGATTCGGCAATATCGCGGCAAAGATCGGCGTGGTTATTGCGCTCGCGTCGGTCATCGGCACCTGTCTCGTCGAGAGCGGAGCGGCGGATAAAGTCGTGCGCCGCTTCCTCGCTGCCTGCGGCGAAAAGCGCGCCGGCACCGCGTTGCTCGGGAGCAGCTACGTGCTCTCGATCCCCATTTTTTTTGAGACCTTCTTCATGCTCCTGCTGCCCATCGCCCGGGCACTGCGAGTGCGGACGGGAAAGGACTACATGCTCTTCGTGCTCGCCATCTGCTGCGGCGGCACCGTCACCCATTCGCTCGTCGCGCCGCATCCCGGTCCGCTGGCCATGGCAGAGAATCTTCACCTCGATCTCGGCCACACCATCGTCATCGGCGTGCTCGCCGGAATCATCCCCGCGAGTGTCGGCTGGTTGGTCGCCCGGTGGGCTGCGCGCCGGCTCGATGTGCCGATGCGCGAGACGGGCGGGGTCTCCCTCGCCGACCTCGAGGAGATGGTCGCCCGCCGCGAAGATCAGCTCCCGAGCCTCGCGGCGTCGCTGGCTCCCGTGCTCTTGCCGATCGCGCTCATCGGCGGTGCGTCGTTTCTCGGGGTGCTTGGCTTTCGGGAGAGCCATCCCTCCATCTATGGCGTCCTCGAGTTCCTCGGGAACCGTAACATTGCCCTCGTCATTGGCGCTGCTTTCGCGGTGGTGCTGCTCATGCGCCAGCGTCGCTGGGATATGGCGAAGGTCACTGAAATCATCGGCCCGCCCTTTGCCACCGCGGGCGTGATCATTCTGATCGCCAGCGCGGGAGGAGCCTTCGGCTACATGCTGAAAAACGCCGGAGTCGGCGATGCGATCAAGGCCCTCGCCGAGGGTCGCCACATCAGCCTCATCCTGCTCGCGTGGACCGTCTCCGCCGTGATCCGCATCGCTCAGGGGAGCGCGACGGTGGCGATGATCACCACCTCGAGCATGATCTATCCGATGATTAGCGCACCAGGCGCGATCCACTATCACCCGATGTATATCTACCTCGCGATCGGCTTCGGTTCGAAGATGCTCTCGTGGATGAACGACAGCGGCTTTTGGACGGTGAGCAAACTCAGCGGTTTCACCGAAAAGGAGACGCTGCAAAGCTGGACGATCATTGTCTCCGTGATCAGCGCCACCGGGCTTGTCCTGACGCTTCTCACCGCGGCGTTGTTTCCATTCGCATAGAACTTTCCGCGGTCGACCTCATGGAAATGTGGTCCTGCGCCGATCCACGGTTTCGTCATGAATCGACATCTAAATGTCTTCAATCGCATGAATCGCTGCTGATTCCGGCGGGGGCGCTCACCAGGTCGTTCCCCCCGCTAACACCAGGTCCCGACGACATAGTTCCGACACTAACATGAAAGCCATCCTTTTAAGCCTCACCTTTCTACTACTGGCGACAGGCCTAAGTTGGACTGCCGCCCCATCGAATCCGCTCGCGCCTTACAGCGGCCCCACTGTCCGTGGCGTGGATACGAGCACGCCGACTGGCAAGGTGATGGCCGGCTATCAGGGTTGGTTCAACTGCGAGGGCGATGGCGCGGGCCTCGGCTGGATGCATTGGGCGGCCAGGAAGCAGAAGCCGTTTGCTCCGGACAACGTCAACGTGGACCTCTGGCCCGACATGGCGGAACTCACGCCGGAGGAGCGATTCCCCACCGGCTTCAAGCTCGCCGATGGTCGCGCCGCCGAAGTGTTCAGTTCCTTTCGGCGCGAGACGGTGCTGCGGCATTTTCGCTGGATGCGCGAATACGGCATCGATGGCGTTTTCGTGCAACGCTTTGCTAACGGGTTAAAGAACGCGGCAGGACGGCATCACAAAGACGTCGTGCTCGCGAATTGCCGCGAAGGTGCGAATCGCGAAGGCCGCGTCTATGCGGTGATGTATGACCTCAGTGGTCTGCCTGCCGGCGGTGTCGCCCAGGTGATGGACGACTGGCGCATGCTGCGGGCGCAAATGAAGATCGGTGAGGATGCCGCGTATTTGCGGCATCGGGGTAAGCCGATCGTCGCAGTCTGGGGCGTGGGTTTTGCCGACGATCGCAAATACTCGCTCGCCGAATGCCGCGCCCTGATCGAGTTCCTGAAAGCCGATGGCTGCTCGGTGATGCTCGGCGTCCCCACCGGTTGGCGTGAACTCAATCGCGATGCCGCGCCTGATCCTGCGCTGCACGAGGTGCTCAAACTGGCCGATGTGCTCAGCCCGTGGACTCCGGGGCGCTATCGGACTCCGCAGGAAGCCGCGCGCCATGCCGAGAAGTTCTGGAAACCTGACGTTGCCTGGTGTCGTGACCATTCCCTCGATTATCTGCCGGTGGTCTTTCCGGGATTCAGTTGGCACAACATGAATTCGGAATCGCCGCTCGGACACATCCCGCGGCTGAAAGGCGAGTTCCTCTGGTCGCAGTTCGTCGCTGCCAAAACCGCAGGCGCGCAGATGATCTACGTCGCGATGTTCGACGAGGTAGATGAAGGCACGGCCATCTTCAAATGCACGAATGAACTTCCCGTCGGTCCCACGCAATTCCTCGATTACGAAGGTTTGCCAAGCGACCACTACCTCTGGCTGACCGGCCAGGGTGCCCGCCTGCTTCGCGGCCAGTTACCTCTGCAAAACACGCTGCCGAAGCGCAGCCCCTGACGACTCATCCCACACCCCTATGAAATCCCTCTTTCGCCTCCTTCTCGCCATCACCGCATTGTTCGCCGCACTTCACACTGCACCTGGAACAGACGCAAAGCGCCCGCTCAATGTGCTCTTCATCATCACCGATCAGCAGCGCTGGGATGCGATGAGCTGCGCGGGCAATGCGGTGCTCAAGACGCCGCATCTCGACAAGCTCGCGGCGCAAGGCGCGCGGTTCACGAGCTTCTATTCGGCCTGTCCAGTCTGCGTGCCGGCGCGCACGGCGATCCTCACGGGGCATAGCATCGAGTCCAATCGCGTCCTCGATAACAAGGACGTGGATAAGACCGATGCGCCGCCGTTTCCTTCGTTCGATCAGATCCTTCTGCGCAGCGGCTACCATGGCGAATACCACGGCAAGTATCACAGCCCTTATCAGCTCGCGCTCGAATACACGCACCCGGTGATGTGGCTCAATGGCAAGAAGGCGCCGCCGGGATGCAAGGCCACCATGTCCGAGAGCGAGGCGTTTCGCGCTTATCTCGAAAAGAATGTGCCCAAGCGACCGCTGCGCCCGGGCGAGCTGTTGCAGGCGAATGGGATCTACACGGCGATTGAGCTGGATGAACGTTTTGGCAAACCTGATGCGCCGAAAGGTTCGCAAGCGGAATCCTATGGCCGATTGGAAGTTCCCCCAGAGCACAGCCTCGCCGCGTTTACTGCGAAGGAGGGACTCGCCGCATTGGACCGGCTCAAAGGTGGGCCTTTCACGCTCACCATTTCCATCGGCCCGCCGCATCCGCCGATGATCGTGTCGGAGCCGTATTACAGCATGTATCCGCCGCAGGGCATTCCGGTGCCCGCGAGCATCGGCGATGCTCGGACCAATTCCCCGTATGCAGACCGAGCCGGCGAAGGTGTGCTCTATCGCCGTCCGCCGCTCATCCAACAGATGACGTCCATTTACTACGGCATGGTCACGGAGGTGGACGACTGGGTCGGCAAGATTCTCCAGCACCTCGACGACCTCGGCCTCGCGGACAACACGCTCATCGTCTTCACCAGCGATCACGGCGAGATGCTCGGCGATCACGGCATGCATGGAAAATTCGTGTTCTACGAAGGCAGCGTGCATGTGCCGTTGCTCATCCGCCTGCCCGGAGTCATCAAGCCCGGCACAGTCATCAAAGCGTGCGCCTCGCACATCGATCTGTTTCCGACCATCCTCGATTACTGCGGGAAAGTCGGCCACGAGTCGGAAGGCCACAGCCTGCGCCCGCTCATGGATGGACGCGAGAGCGGCGCGGACCGCATCGCCGTTTCCGAATGGCCCGCCACGCGCGTGCCCGGCTTCATGGTCTGCGATGGCCGCTGGAAGCTCCTCTATGGTCGCGCGGCGAATGCGCCATCGCTCGATGCGCTCTACGATTTGCAGACGGACCCGCAGGAATTGAACAACCTCATCGGCGCGAATCCCGACAAGGCAAAGCACCGTGCCGAGGCCGAGCGCATGAAGGGCTTGCTCTTCGACTGGCTGACTCGCGTGAAGTCACCGCACCTCGACTCGGTGCGCCAGCGACCGCTGTAAGACGCGAGCCAGGTTCAAAAGAATCACCGGAAACAAGAGTATCCGGGTTCTCATCATCTGCATGAAACACACCCTCACCGTCCTCAGCATCTTGATGCTCGGTTTGCTGGCTGCGCGGCACGGCGCTGTCGTGAACCAGACACTCCTGTCTGGTCCGTCCAAGCCGCAGGCAGGAGTGTCTGCGTCACGGCCCGTCCGCAACGGCATGGTGCATGTGAACTACGGCTCCTACACGCTCGCCATCCGCGATGGCGATTG
>JANPHH010000341.1:0-10006 GCA_031424375.1 Chthoniobacter sp.
GGGGCGAAAAGGAGGACAGCGTCGGGCTCGAGGCTATTGAGGCTTTCGACAAAATGGTCGGCAAGCACCAGGCCATCGTCGCGAGTTCGAGCTACTGGGGGGAGCAGACCTTTCCGGATGAAAATGTGCGGCTGATCGCGCGGCATGGCTCGATCCCGCTGATCTACTGGTCGCCGTGGGATTTGCCGTACGAGGAGGGTAAAGGCCCGGACAAATATTCGCTGACCTCGATCATCGCGGGCGAGCATGACGCTTACATCGACAGGTGGGCGGAGCATGCGCGCGACTTCGATTTCCCGATGATCGTGTCCTTTGCCAATGAGATGAACGGCTCGTGGTTTCCGTGGAGCGGCGCCTTTTACGGAAAGGGGCGCGTCGTCGAGGAGACGAAGCCGCCGATGTACGACGGACCAGTCGGGCCGGAAGTTTTTAAAGAAGCCTATCGCCATGTGGTGGACCGTGTGCGGGCGAAGGGCGCGACGAATATCCAGTGGGTGCTGCACCTCATGGATTATTCGATGCCGCAGGAGCAGTGGAATCTCGCCGCCGCATATTATCCCGGTCCGGATTACTGCGACTGGCTGGGCTTCAGTCTCTACGGCTCGCAGTTTCCCACGGATGAGGAGTGGGCGCCGTTCTTCCCGCTCTTCGACTGGCCTTACACCGAGCTCACGCTGCTCGATCCGACGAAGCCGATCATGGTCTGCGAATGGGGCGTGGCCGAGTTGCCGCACCTCGGGAGCAAGCCGGATTGGATTCGCGAGGGTTTTCGCGTGATGAAGGATGCGAAGTATCCGCGGCTGAAAGCGTGCGTCTTTTGGCACGAACGCTGGCAAAACAGCGACGGCGACAACGCGGGCAAATACAGCAACCTGCGGGTGAACTCGACGCCGGAGTCGGTGGAAGCTTACCGCCAGAGCGTGGCTGATCCGGTGTATCTGGAAAGGCCGATCCTCCGCGAAGCGGTGCGGTAGAGCGGAGTAGGCCAGACGATAAAACGTCTGTCATTAAAAAGCCTGTCATCCCGAGCGGAGTATAACGGAGTCGAGGGACCTCGGATTGCCGGGAACTGCACGATCTTCCAACGGCCGAGGTCCCTCGGCTTCGTTACACTCCGCTCGGGATGACAGGCGCTTTATGACAGGCGTTTTTGTGCGGCGGACAGGCGCTGTTTTGCGGCGGACAGCTTTTGTGTGGCGGACGGGCGCTTTTGAGCTTCGGCAGACCTGCCGGGGACCGGCTCAGGCCTGGCCGGCGGCGGCGAGGAAGGGCTGGAGCTCCTTCACGAGTTGCGCGAAGCCTTCGAGATTGAGCTGCTGCGCACCGTCGCTGAGCGCCTCGGCGGGATTCGGGTGCACCTCGACGAGCAAGCCATCGCAACCGACGGCGACCGCGCCGCGGCAGAGCATCTTCACGAGATCCGCGCGGCCGCAACCCTGCGAGGGATCGACGATGACGGGCAAGTGGCTCTCCTTTTTCGCGGCAGCGACAGCGGTGAGATCGAGCGTGTTGCGCGTGTAGGTCTCGAAGGTGCGGATGCCGCGTTCGCAGAGGAAGACCTGCGAATTGCCGTGGGCCATGATGTATTCCGCGGCGAGCAGCCATTCGTCGATCCGCTCGCTCAGGCCGCGCTTGAGCAGGATCGCTTTGCCGCTCTTGGCGGCGGCGATGAGGAGCTGGAAGTTCTGCGCGTTGCGCGCGCCAATCTGCAGGATGTCCGCGTGCTCGGCGACTTCGTCCACGTGGTTTTCGCTGAGGAGTTCGGTGATGATTTTCAGCCCGGTTTCCTTCTTCGCGAGCGCGAGGAGTTTCAGCCCCTTCGAGCCGAGCCCCTGGAATTCGTAGGGCGAAGTGCGCGGCTTGAAAGCGCCGCCGCGCAGGATCGTGGCGCCCGCCGCTTTCACAGCATGCGCGGTCTTCAGGAGCTGCTCCTCGCTTTCCACCGAGCACGGCCCAGCCATCATCCCGAAGTGCCCGCCACCGACCGGCACGCCGTCCACATTCACCACCGTGTCCTCGGGATGCGACTCGCGGCTGACCATTTTGTAGCGCTTTTGCACCGGCATCACCTGCTGGACCTGGGGCATCGCGTTGAGGCTTTCGAGGTTCACGTGGGTGCGTTCGTCGCCGATCGCGGCGATGACGGTTTGCTCGGTGCCAAAGATGGGCCGCGCGTCGTAGCCGAGCTTTTGCACTTCGGCGATCACTTCATCGATTTGTGCGGACGGGGTGTGGGGGCGGATGACGATGATCATTGGGGGCGGGAAAGGTTGAGAGTTGAGGGCTGAGAGTTTAGAGGATGAGGGCCTTCTCGGGAGGAACGAGGTTGTCGCTTTCGCCGGTGGGCAGTTAAGGTGGGCGAGCCTTGTAAGCGCACGGGGCGCGCCTCTCAACCCTCAACTCTCAACTCTCAACCTTCCCCCGACATGCAGGACTTCACCGCCGGCGGCATCTCCGGCACACCGAACCGGACCCAGACCAGCGGTGACCCCACGCTCGACGACCGAATCCACGAACTCGTGGCCGCCTCCGGCTGCGAAAAGAGCTGCGACTTGATCGAGGAAATGATCATCACCGCCCTGAAGTTGGGCCGCGACCAGACGACCGTCGCCGATCTCAAACTCTTCAACCGCTCGCTCAAAGAACTGCGCTACTGCGCCCGCGTCTTCGCGCCCTACCGGCAGATTCGCAAGGTCGTCGTCTTCGGCTCCGCGCGCACGCCGGACACCGAGCCCGAGGCGATCGCCGCCGAGGAGTTTTCGCGCCGGATCGTGGAGAAGGGTTACATGATCATCACCGGCGGAGGGGACGGCATCATGGGCGCGGCGCAGAAAGGCGCGGGCCGCGAGCAGAGCTTCGGCCTCAATATCCGCCTCCCTTTCGAGCAGCAGGCCAACGCGACGATCCACGGCGACGGCAAGCTCGTGAACTTCAACTACTTCTTCACCCGCAAGCTGAACTTCGTGAAGGAGACTCACGCGGTAGTCCTCTTCCCCGGCGGCTTCGGCACGATGGATGAAGGCTTCGAAGTGCTCACGCTGATGCAGACCGGCAAGGCGCGCATCATTCCCGTGATCCTCGTCGACAAGCCGGGTGGCCGGTATTGGGAAACGTGGCGCCGCTTCTTGCAGGACGATCTCCTCGGACTCGGCCTCATCTCGCCGGACGACTTCAAATTTTTCAAGATCACGCACGACATCGACGTCGCAGTTCAGGAGATCGAAACCTTCTACAAGACCTACCGGAGCTATCGCTGGGTGGGTGCGCGTCTGGTCGTGCGCCTTTCCCACCGGCTGACCGAGGGCGCGGTGGCCAAACTGAACGCCGATTTCGCGGAGATCATCGAGAAGGGTGAAATCGTCCAACGCGGCGCGCTGCCCGAGGAATCGAACGAACCCGAACTCGCCGCGCTCCCGCGACTGGTCCTCCAGCCGCATCGGCGCAATTTCGGCCGCCTCCGGGTGTTCATCGACGCGATCAATGCCGCCGAGATCGAGCCCGGGGTGTAGGGAGGCGTTGGAGTCGGACGTCACGAGGGCCTGTCATCCCGAGCGGAATCGAGGGAGCCTGAGCGACTGGAATGAACTCGAGGGACCTCGGAGTGCCGGGAACTGCACGATCTCCCGGAGGCGGAGGTCCCTCGGCTTCGTTACACTCCGCTCGGGATGACACGGCGTTTTTGAGTGCGATCTGCTCGCTTTGCGGTGGACCGAATGGTCTTGGAATCTGTCATCCCGAGCGGAATGGAGGGAGCCTGAGCGACCGGAATGGAGTCGAGGGACCTCGGGGTGCCGGGAACTGCACGATCTCCCGAAGGCGGAGGTCCCTCGGCTTCGTTACACTCCGCTCGGGATGACAAGCCAGTGTTTGACGGCGCTTCGTGATCAGGGCGGAAGTCATCAGGGCGGAAGTGATCGCTGCCACGGTATCCCCGAGGGTTCGTTCCGACTCAGGCCTTCCGGTGCGCCACCACGTAGTCGTGGATGGTATTCACCGTCCCGAGCGCCTGCTTGGCCGCCTCGGAGTTCGGCACGCTGACGCCGAAGGTCTTTTCCATCGAGACGACGAGTTCCAGCGCGTCGATGGAGTCGAGTCCCAAGCCTTCGGGCCCGAAGAGGGGGAGATCGTCGGCGATCTCCTCCTTCGGGATTTTGAGCATCAGGTTCTCGACCATCATCTCCTTGATCTGGTCGCGCAGGTCGGGATCGGGCATTTTTGCGGAGCGCGTATTTCGGGGTGAAGGGGTGTCCTTTCAAGACATTTCGCCAGCGGGCAGCCATCGGGCGCATTCGCAGCGCTGCGGAATCGGGGCGCTGGCCTTTCGCCTTCGGTCGGCGGGGAGGAAACTCTCTTTCATCGTGCCGCCATCTCCGCCGCAGCCTTTCACGGGTGAGTGGGATCTGTCCTGACCGGCGACGCAGATCGCGTGGCGGCCAAGCGAAACTACAACGCTGTGGAACTGGACGGGCGGCGGGCTTTTCCCGCCTTCGCGAGGATCGTCTCGGCGATCTCGGGATACAGTTTCCGCAGGCAATCGGGACACATCGTGTGGCTGAACGCGGCTTCGGACCGCTTCGTGATGTAGGTTTCGATGCGCTCCCATCCGCCGTTATCGGTCTCGATTTGTTTGCACCCCGAACAGATGGGGAGCAGCCCGGAGAGCACTTTCACCTCGGCCTGCGCGGCGGCGAGTTCCTCGGCGAGGCGTTTCCGTTCGCATTCCACGCGATGTTTGTAGATCGCCATTTCGATGGTGATCTGGAGCATGCGTTCGTCGAAAGGCTTGAGGAGGTAGCCGAAGGATTCGGCCACCTTGGCGCGGTCCAGCGTCGCCTGATCGGCGTGGGCGGTGAGGAAGATAACGGGCACGTCCAGTTCCTTCCGAAGGATTTCGGCTACGGCGATGCCATCGACCGGTCCCTGGAGCCGGATGTCCATGAGCGCGAGCTGTGGGGTGCACATCCGGGCGAGGGCGAGCGCCTCGGACGCGGAAGCGGCTGGGCCCATGATGTTGTAGCCGAGCCGCTCTAGGCGTTGTTCGAGGTCAGCCGCGACGATCGCTTCATCCTCCACGATGAGAATGGGACCGGTGGGTGACGAGGTGGCATCGGGCATGGTCGAATTCCTTCGCAGACTACCGCCCGACTGATCGTTGTCGAACCGGAAAATCTTTCAGCTGGTCAGGAGATGGAGTCGAGAGCCCCAGGGCAGTGGATGCTGAATGTGGTCCGTCCGGGGCTGGAGGTGGTGGTTAGCTCGGCGTGCAATTGCTTCACAAACATCGTCACGAGGCGCATGCCGAGCGTCCGGGCGCGTTTTAGCTCGAAGCCTTCCGGCAGGCCGATGCCGTCGTCCTCGGCGACCAGCGTGAAGTCGTGTTCCGGCCCTTCGCGGAGCGTCAACCGGACGACGCCGGTCCGGCCTTCGGGGAAGGCGTATTTCACCGCGTTGGTGAGGAGTTCATTGACGAGGAGGCCGAGCGGCACGGCGGTGTCGATGCTGGTGCTGAGCGGCTCGAGCGCGAGTTCGAGCCGCACATTGCCCTGCGTGGAGTAGGTGGTGAAGACGATGCGGGCGAGGCTGTCGAGGTAGTCGCGCAGGTCCACGCGGGCGAGCGTTTCGGATTGGTAGAGCTTCTCGTGAATGAGCGCCATGGAACGGATGCGGCCCTGGCACTCCTTGAACTGGTCCAGGGTGCGCCCGTCCTGGATGTAGCCGGATTGCAGCGAGAGCAGGCTGGAGATGACCTGGAGGTTGTTCTTCACCCGATGGTGGATCTCCTGGAGGAGCGCATCCTTTTCCCCCAGCGATGCCTGGATTCTCTCCTCCTGCCGCTTGGCCTCGGTGATGTCGGTGATGGACCCGGCCATGCGGAGCGGTTTGCCGTCGGCATTCCAGATGGCTTGGCCGCTGGCTCGGAACCAGCGATACGCGCCGGACTTGAGGCGCAACCGGCATTCGAGGTCGTAAGGCGCACGCTGCTCGAGGTGCGCCTGGAGGGCGGCGTGTGCGCCGGGGCGATCCTCGGGGTGAAGGTGATCGACCCAGGTCTGATAGTGCGGCTGCAACTCGGCGGCGGTGTAGCCGAGCAACTCGCACCAGCGGTCCGAGAAGTAGTCCGCGTTGGTGACCACATCCCAATCCCAGATGCCATCGACCGCGCCGCGCGTCACCAGTTCGAAGCGCTCGCGGCTGTGACGGAGTTCGTCCTCGACCCGCTTGCGTTTGGTGATGTCCACGGCGATCCAGAGAAAACTCGTGATCCGGTCCGGTCCATCCCAGACCGCGGTGATGGAGAGTTGCACCGGGAAGCGGTGGCCATCCTTGTGGAGGTAAGTCCATTCGTGGTCGTTGGGGAGATGCCGGCGCGTTTTGGCGACGAAGACTTCAAAACCGGGCTCCAGCGCGATCCCCAGCTCCGCGCCGAATTCCGCCGCGCGGCTGACCACTTCCTCCGGGGCGTGGAAGATCGCCGGGGTCTGGCGCCCGATCATCTCCTCGGCGGAATATCCGAGCAGCCGCTCGGCCGCGGCGTTGTATGCCGTGATCATCCCATCCGACGTCGTGGCAATGATGGCGTGCGCCGCGCTGTCGAGGATGGCCGTTTGCAATTCGCTGACCGTGCGGAGTTCCGCGTGCGCCGTGCGGATGGCAAAGTTCTGTTTGCGGAGCTGAATCTGCGAGACGACCTGCCGGGCCAGCGCGGCGAGCGCTTCCAACTGGGCGGGGGAGGGCGTGCGCGGCGTTTTATCGATCACGCAGAGCGTCCCCAGCGCCACGCCGTCCGCGACGAGGAGTGGCGCTCCCGCGTAGAAGCGAATCCCCATCGGGCCGGTGACGAGAGGATTCCCGGCAAAGCGCGGGTCCTGAGTGGCATCGGGCACCACGAGCACTTCTCCGAGCTGCATGATCGCGTGCGCGCAGAAAGCGACATCCCGCGGGGTTTCCGTCGCGTCCAGACCGAGTCGCGATTTGAACCACTGCCGATCGTGATCGAGCAGCGAGATCAGCGCGATCGGCGTTCCGAGGATCTGCGCCGCGAGCCGGGTGAGATCGTCGAAATCCGGATCCGCGGCGGTATCGAGGATCTGGCACTGATCGAGCAGCGCCTGGCGTTCGGCCTCATTGAAGGGCACGGGCGCAGCGGGAATCGCGGCCCCCTCACCCCCTCCTCCGTGCGGAGGCGGCGAGAGAGGAGTGGAGCCAGGGTGGAGAACAGACGACATGGGCGCGCGAGGGGAATGCAATGATCGTGCCGCGAGGGGATGACGTTTGGAAGTCTCTCGATTGCCAGGTCAGCGCGGCGCGGCCGAAGCGGGCGCGCCTCATCGGCTAATAAGCCGGAACGATGCAGTTGGGATCGACCTCGCCGGAGAGAAGGGGATCACCCGCGCCCTCGCGGGTCGGGTTCGGCGCCCTCGCCGAATCCCGCTCGGGGGGCGTCACCAATCAGTGGGCCGAGGGTCACGGCAACCGATCGGCGAGGGCGCCGATCGGAACACGCGGGGGCGCGTGTGCTCCCCATTTTCCACTGCATGAATCCAGCTGAGGGTATGTAGCGGAAACCGCGAAACCCTGTCATCCCGAGCGGAATGGAGGGAGCCTGAGCGACCAGAATGAAGTCGAGGGACCTCGGAGTGCAGAATGATCCATGATCCCCCAGAGGCCGCGATGCGCTCGCCCGAGGACCGGCCTCCGCTTGTCCCGGGCACCGCCGCCTCGGAGGTCCCTCGGCTTCGTTACACTCCGCTCGGGATGACAGGGCGTATTGAGAGGGCGCCTAAATCGTCTGGGGGCAAAACGGTAGGGCGTCAGGGTCTTGTGGCGAAGCTGTCGGGCGTCTGTGTCAGACGCCGGTCGGGGATCCCGCACCCGGAGTGCCAACCCGGCGTTTCACAGAAACGCCCTACACCTTTCTCCGCATCCCGACGTCTTTGACGCCCCCCTCGTCTCCGGTCCATCCTCTAACCGCCTGTTCCCACCGCCGGAGCGCCCGCGGTCTCGTCGGGGTCGGGCTTTTCGCCGGGCCGGAGCGCATAGGTCACGCCCCACACGCGAGCTTTGCGGCGGAGCGCAGCGGGCGATTCGCGGTGATGAAAGCGCTCAATGGCGTTCCACACGTCGCGAATGAAAAGGTCCAGCGGCTCGTTCAGGGCGGCTACGTCGGCCGCTTCGCGATCGGCTGAGAGCTTGGCGGCATTGGCCTCTCCGAGTTCCTTGATGAAATGGGCCAGCGCCGCCGCGACTTCCGCGGATGATGGCATCGCCATCGGGACGTAGGCCGCGTCGTCGGCCCGGGCACGTGCGGCTTCACCATCCACGATGCGGTGACCCCACGAGAGCAGGAGCGGGTCGGTATTCGTCAGCGGGACGAGCGCATTCGCCGCGTCCCGATGGTAAAAGCTGCGGCTGCTCGGGCGGAAGACGCCGCGGTCGATCGCAAAGTCTAACACCTCGCAGAAGTGGCTGATGAGCAGGCCGAGGGTGGCGCCGACGGCGTCCTTTTCGCTCACCTCGCGGAGCTGAGATTGGAATGCGGCGGCCGCCTCGTGGGTCTCGACGTGGAGCTTGTTGCGATACTCGGCGGCCAGCGCCACGGTCGGGATGCTGAGCGGCCACTCGGCCGAGGGCACCAGCGCACTGGCGCGGGCGATGGCGTCGAGTGCCAGGGCCCGGGAGAGGTTGGAACTGGGGAGTTGACGGAAGGGCATGGGGAGCGTCTCAGGCGGAACGGGAGCGGCGGAAACCACCTCGTTCATCGGGAGGCGCCGCTCGTGTGTCGTGTCTGACCGAGCCGATGCCGGGAGGCAAGCCGGATCTGCGCGCGCGGCCGCGGGGAAAATCCATTTTCATCCTTCGCGTTTTCCCATTCTCGATCCACCGTCCGCCGCGCATCATCCGCGCCCGTCATGCCACGCCAATACACGCTCCATCGCGCCGTTCCCGCCGGACCGCGCATCGATTTCGCCGCCGAGCTGAATGCGCAGCAGTGTGCGGCGGTGACGGCGGCGCCGGGGCCGGCGCTCGTGATCGCGGGAGCGGGCTCGGGGAAGACGCGGACGCTCACCTATCGCGTGGCCTATCTCGTCGAGAATGGGGTGCCGCCCTCGGGCATCCTGCTGCTCACTTTTACCAACAAAGCCGCCCGCGAGATGCTGGACCGCGTGGCGGCGCTGCTGCCGAATGACATCTCCGGGCTGTGGGGCGGCACGTTTCACTCGGTGGGCAATCGCCTGCTCCGCCAGCACCCGAACGAGGCGGGATTTGCGCCCGGTTTCTCCATCATGGATCGCGAGGATCAGCGCGATCTGCTCGATTCGGTGATCGTGGCGCTGGGGGTGAATCCCAAGGAGAAGCTGTTCCCGAAAGGCGATGTGCTCGCGGATGTCTTCAGCTACTCGATCAATACCGGGCGATCGATCGAGGACGTGCTGGTGGAGAAGCATCCGCACTTCCTCGAATACAGCGCGCAGATCGAGGAGGCGCAGCGGAAGTATGAGGCGAAGAAGCAGCAGGCAAACTCGCTGGATTTTGACGATCTGCTGGTCAAGACGGTGCGGCTGCTCAAGGAGCATCCGGAGATCGCGGCGAAGTATCAGCGGCAGTTTCAGTTCGTGCTCGTGGATGAATATCAGGACACGAATCTCATCCAGGCGGAGTTCATCGACGTGCTCGCGGCGCATCATAAAAACGTGATGGTGGTGGGCGACGATGCGCAGTCGATCTACTCGTGGCGCGGGGCGAATTTCAAAAACATCCTCGATTTTCCGAAGCGCTATCCGGGCGCGCAGGTCTACAAGATCGAGACGAATTATCGCTCGGTGCCGGACATCCTGGAGGTGGCGAATGCGGCGATCGCGGCGAACGTGAATCAGTTCAAAAAGGAGCTGGTCGCGGCGCGGGCGGCGGCGCCGGTGTAGCCCGCGCTGGTGCCGCTGGGCGACTCGGCGCAGCAGGCGCTTTTTGTCACGCAGCGGATTCTGGATCTGCGCGAAGAGGGGATCGA
>JANPHH010000342.1:0-4437 GCA_031424375.1 Chthoniobacter sp.
CCGGACTCAAAGCCGCAATCCTCGCCGGCACCCCCGAGGCCGCCCGCCCCGCCCGCTCATCCAGGTGCTCTGCCCTCACCGTCGCCGCCCTCATTCTCCTGCTCGCCGGCTGCCTCGCCGTTTGGATCCCCATCCTCACCGCGCGTCCCGATTCCCTCGCCAGCTTTCAGAGCGAAATGGGCGCGATTCTCACCGACGGATTCCGCTTCCAGTATCAGAGCACCGAACTCCCCGCCCTCCAGGGCTGGCTCGCCGAAAAGCACGGCATCACCGACTACCGCGTGCCCCCCGCCCTCGCCGCGCAGACCCGCCCGACCGGCTGCCGCGTCTTCGATTGGAACGGAAAAAAAGTCGCCCTGCTCTGCTTTTACACCCGCGACGGCCAGATCGTGCATCTGACCATGATCGCTCGCGCCGACCTCCACGATGCCCCCACTTCCCCCCAGCCCCGCTACGCCCACCCCGGCACCTGGACCAGCGCCAGCTGGACCAGCGGCGACACGGTTTACTTTGTAATGTCGCCGCTCAACGAAGCGACGCTCCGCGTCCTGCTCTGAGCAGCGCCGGGGCGCGCAGCCTCGGGAAACAGTTGCCTCCGCCTGCTTCCGGCGGCATCGTCGGCCCTCTGCCGCCCCCTACATGAGCCACACGCCGAGCCCCCAGGCTGCCCCTGCCGCCGACGCCAATGCGCAGGATCTGCGCTGGATGCGCCGGATCAAGGAAGGCGACATGGAGGCGCTCCGCGAGCTCATCGAAACGCATCAGCACCGCGTCATCGGCACCGTCGCCAAGATGCTCGGCGACGACAGCGACGCCGAAGACATCGCCCAGCAGGTCTTCATCCGCCTGTGGAAAAGCGCCGGCCGCTACGAACCGACCGCCAAGTTCACCACCTGGCTCTTCAAGATCACCCGCAACCTCGTCTTCAACGAACTGCGCCGCCGCAAACGCCACCCCGCCACTTCCCTCGACCGCCCGCTCGACGCCAGCGAACCCGAGCGCACCCTGCAAATCGCCGATTCCAGCGTGAAGGCGCCCGACACCACGCTGCTCGACGACGAAATGCAGGCCGCCATCCAGCGCGCCATCGACGAGCTACCCGAGACCCAGCGCATGGCCATCGTCCTCCGGCGTTACGAGGATATTTCGTACGAGGAAATCGGCGAAATCCTCGACCTCTCCGTGCCCGCCGTGAAGAGCGTCCTCTTTCGGGCTCGCACCGAGCTGCGCGAAAAGCTGAAGCAATACCTCGATGCCTGAGCCTGCGCTCCGCCCCGCCATCTTTCTCGACCGCGACGGCACGCTCATGCACGACACCGGCTACGTCAGCGACCCGGCGAGCATCCGCATTTTCCCCGGCGTCCCCGAGGCACTCCGGGAGCTGAAAGCTCGCGGCTTTCTCCTCATCATCGTCACCAATCAAAGCGGCATCGGCCGCGGCTACTTCACCCGCGCCGATTACGAAGCCGTCCACGCCCGCTTCCTCCAGCTCCTCGGCCCCGGCCTCATCGACGCCACCTACCTGTGCGACGATCACCCCGATCGCGCGAGCGACCGCCGCAAACCCGCCCCCGGCATGCTCCTCGAAGCCGCCCGCGACCACGCGATCGACCTCGCCCGCTCGTGGATGATCGGCGACCGCGAGGCCGACATCACCGCCGGCCACCGCGCCGGCACCCGCAGCATCCTCGTCCTCACCGGGGAAGACGCCCTGAGCAGGAACTCTACAGCGACGTTCACCGCCGAGTCCTTGAGCGCTGCAACGCATTTGATTCTCACGACGCAGAATCCGTCACACTGACCCAAGCGCAGTTCGCGCCGCCGGGTCACAGTCAATGACCAGCGATTCAGTGCTCGCCGTGGAACGGGCTTCCTCCTGTCAATTCCTCGATCTCCCTCGCCAGCTCCTCCGCCTCGTTTTCCAACCGCATCGCTTCCTGCTCCAAGCTCTCAACCTGCCGCCTCACCGTCTCGTCGAAAAACGCCGGGGTCTGGGTCGTCAGGCGGTGCAGCTCGTAATCGGGGCTCTCCTTGAGCGCATTCATCGCCTCCAGCACGCGGATGATTTCCAGCTCGATGCGAGTCCACAGCCGGCGCAGTTGCGCGAACTCGCGCTCCTCGCCGAAGTAGAGCGCCGCCCAGCCTTGGCGCAGGATGAAGCCGTGCGGGTCTTCCGCGATGCGGCGATGGAGGGCACCGCGCCGTCGGTGCCCAGAACCGCGGCATCGACAGCGCGATGCCCTCCAAGCGCGTGCGCGAAGCGGTCCGGGTGAAACAGCTTCACCAGCTTCCGCCAGAGCTGGCTCACCTCGGCGGCTTCCGCGGCGGTGAGTTCCTTCTTCTCCGCCAGCGCCGCCGCTGTCTCCGCATATTCTCGATCACTCTGCGCGCTCGCCTGCCGGTATTCCTGCGCGATCTTCCCGGCCACTTCCTCGCCCGATCCAGCGTCCTTGAGTCGAGCCTTGACCGGAGCATACGTTCACATTCGATTCGATCTCGTTATGCCTTCACTACCCCGCACCGTCGCGCTGATCTCCGCAGGATGCATTTTGGCGGTTTGGGCTGCACAAACCGCTTGTTCGGCAGAGCCAAGCCTTCCTGACCTCGTCAAGAAGGCACGTCGGGCCGTGGTTTCCCTCAGCGTCCTCGACGGCGGGGGGCATCAGATCGCTGTCGGAACTGCGTTCTTTGTATCCTCGGATGGCATGCTCGTGACTTGCTTGCATGTTATTGAGCGAGGGGAGTCGATCGTGGCGAAGATGGAGGATGGCACTGCTTTGCCGGTTACCATAATAAGGATCAGGAAGGAGCGTGATCTCGCGCTACTGGAGGCCAAAGGCGAAAACTTCCCCACTCTTAAGATAGGAGAAAATCGACTGGCTCGCGTCGGGGAGCGCGTTTTTGTCGTCGGCAACCCGTTGGGCCTCGGTGGAACGGTAACCGACGGTCTCGTGTCAGCCTTGCGTCTTTCGAGTGGAAAGGAGCCGCCGCTTCTTCAAATCACGGCTCCGATTTCGCCGGGGTCGAGCGGTTCTCCCGTATTCAATGAAAAAGGCGAAGTGATTGGCGTCGCGCGCATGCAGGCCACGAGCGGTCAGGCTTTGAATTTTGCTACGCCGTTGAAGGCGAGTGATGGCCATCAGTTCAAGCTTCATAACGTCGCCGAATGGGAACGATGGTCAATGTTGGAGGAATGGGATGAACTCGCCGATGACGAAGAACTTGCAGCGTGGCGAACGGCGGATCTCTCCGATCTCGACATTACAGACGAGCAGTGGCGGCAGGTGGAAGCGCGATTTCCGCGCAACTCGGCCTTGCTCCTTCGGCGTGCGGAAGCGCTGTCCCAGTGGAGTGGTGAGCGGGTGCCTACGGAAAAACTTGAGCAGGCCGAGAAGCTTTATCGCAAAGCCGTTGCTTTGAACTCCACGAACACCCTCGCATGGTCTAGCCTTGCGACTATCTTGTGGCACCTCAATCGGCGCGATGAGGTGGTCGATGTTCGGCGCGAGTTGGCGAAATTGGAACCTCGTAAAATCTCCAGATGGATTGATCTCGGTCGCGCTCTCGAAGATGCAGGCAAACTCGAAGAAGCGATCCTGAGTTATCGCAGGGCGACCGCGATTGATGACGAGGATCCATTTCTTACTGAAGAAAGAGGAAAGCAACAGTTGTGGATGTGTCTGGCTGTGGCGCTCCTCAAAGCGGGAAGGCACGAGGACGCGTTAACCTCTGCCGAGCGGGCTACGCGGCTGCGCTTTTTCACATATGGTTCACTTGGCTGGGGTGGTTTGCTTACCATGGAAGGAGCGGACAAGGCGTTGAACATCGTGAATATCGCGGTGGGCTCGGCAGTTCGTGGAGAGGTTGACCGTGCGATCACCCAGCTAAGCAACGCGCTGACTGCTCGACCGGAGAACGATGATGCTACGGCTTCCTACGATCTCGGGGTATTGCATCTACAGCGTGGGGCATTTGAGAATGCGTCGGTGGCGTTTGAAAACGCCGCAGCCTTCGCGGAGAAGGAGGAGTTGCAGCATACTGAAGTTGTCGATCTCCGACACCTTGCGCTTGCAGGACTTGCAGTTGTCCGTCGGAAAGCGGGCGACGCCGCGGAAGCTCGCCGTGCGCTTGAGCACTTTGCCGCCGAATACTCGAAGCATCACTAAAAACGCTTTCTCATGCCCGACGATCTGATCAGACCCTCTTTGTTTCGAGAGGTCCATAGTTCGTATTTTTCCGCTGTTGGGAGGGCTTTGTACATTGCGCAACATTTCGAGAATTTGTGTCGAGGAGTTGCCGATTTCTTGGACATCGCGCCAGAAATCTGCGCTGGGAAAAGACGAATTAGCGATTCGGACTTCGATCAGTTTATTGAGAAACTTAGGAAGCGGATGTTGGGAAAAGCCGTCACGCGGCTCACAAAGATCCCCGGTGTCC
>JANPHH010000343.1:0-2188 GCA_031424375.1 Chthoniobacter sp.
GCCGAGTTCGCGGAGCGTCGCGAGCTTGTCGTCGATTTCGGTGGGCACGGGTTCGGCGTGTTCTTGATCATCGACGGGCGCGAGATTCACGGTGGTGATGTGATGCTCGGTGTGGTGGTCGATGACCCATTGCAAGGCGCGGGCGAGCGACGCGCTGTCGGCGACCTTGCCGTGGCAGCATTCCAGGCTGCGCACGATGGCGAGCTGGTTGTTAAAGGCGACACCGCGTTTGTTTTCGAAATGGATGGAAGACGGAATGCCGATGGTCGAGCCGTGGTAGCCCTTGCCTTCGTGCTTGGGATCGTCGTCTCCATCGAATGCATCGTAGGCCACGCGCACCTTCGGGACTCCGTCCACGACGGCTTTCCACTCGGGCTTCGACAGGGTGCAGCCATCATCGAGGAGAGCGAGCGTCTGGCCTTTGCCAAAGGTGAGCAGGTCGGCATAGGCGGCCCATGCTTCGGTGATGCGCGCATGCGTGAACTCCGCGAGCTGTGCGGGTTCGATTGCGGGCAGCTTGTCCGCAGTTGGGGCATCCCACACGGTGGCACCCATGTGGTAGCCGTCGTGGTCCGCGGTTTTCTTTGCATACCATGCGGTGACGATGCGCCCGCTGGCGAGTTGCACGCTGCTCGGGTAACCACCATCGCCACCGCCCTGTGCCCAGCCGATGTGGTGCACGAGACGCACGGGATCGGTCCACGTGTGGCCTTCGTCGTTGCTGAGCTTTGCGCAGCCGCCCTGTTTGCCTTCAGTGCGCACGGTGTAGCTCAGCAGCAAGCGGCCATCTTTGAGGCGAGTGAGATGGCCATTGACCTCGCCATGATCCTTTCCATCGCCGATGCTCGTCACGCGGCTCGGTGACTGCCAGGTCACGCCGTCGTCATCGCTGCGAACGAGATCCACCGCCGAGTGATTGAAGCGAGCGGCAGCGAGCCAGGCCTTGCCGCCGAGCGGGAAAATGTCCGTCTCGTTGTGCCTCGGACCGATCAATGAAACGCGCTGCCAAGTCGCGCCATCATCATCACTTCGGAAATGCCAGGACCGCCAGTTCTTTGTCTCATGCGAAGTCGCTGGCTCGCTGAATTCGCCCTGATAACAGGACGCGTGAAGCGCGTCATCCGAGCCCTTCCAAATGTCGCCGAACGGGATGTGTTCGCTCCAGCCAGCGTCTCCAGCAGGAAAGGTGTCGCGCTTCGTCCAGGTGCGACCGCCATCACTGGAACGCAGCATCCAGGGGCGCAGCACGGCATCGCGGAAAGGGGCCTGCTTTGGCCGCCCGGGCTGCTTCACATCCGTCCAGCCGGAACACAGCACGATGAGATCGCCGTTCTTTGCGAGCCCCGCAGCGTGGTTCAAGCGGGCCGTATGCGGCTCATGCTGGGTGACGGTGCTGCGTTTCTCCCACTTCAATCCATCACCGCTTGCCCAGCATTCCACATCCGCCTCCATCGTGGCGTGCGCTGGCTTGTTGTGCAGAATGGCAACGACAGTGCCATCGCGCATGAGCGTGAGGCTCGGCCACGCGCAGGCATTTTCGACGACGACGACGCGGCGGATCGCGGTGGGCGTGACTTCGGCGGACGATGATGTGACCGCGAAGAACGCAAAGAGCGCTGCAAACTTCAACGCGGTGAACGGGGCGGATGGGTTCATGGGCTGTGGAGGCGTTGGATTCGGCTAATGCAGTTCACCGACGGACAGATTGATCACACCCATGTGGTAGCGCTGATGCTGGGTGATGCGGTCGGCGTAATAGGCGACGATGATGCGTCCGCCGGGCAGCTCGATGGCGTCGGGATAGCCGCAGTCGCTCTTTTCGAGCGGCACCAACTGCTGTGGTTTTCCCCATGTGCGTCCTCCGTCCGAGGTGGTGCGTGCCTCGATGCCATAGCTGCCCTGCGCGCGATTGCCATAGGTCAGCAGCACGCGACCATCGCTAAGTTTGAGCAGATGCGCGGAGGACACGGGCTTGATGTCCAGCGTGTTGACGTGATGCCAGGTGAGCGCGTCGTCATCGGAGGCGAAGAGGTCGAGATCAAGCAGGCCAAAGCGTCGGCTCGCGGCCAGCCATTTGCCGCCGCCGAGATACAGGATGGCAGACTCGCAGTGCTTGTCTTTGACGATGGGTGCTATGACTGGCCAGGTCTTGCCGCCATCCTTGCTGCGCGCGGCGTAGATGTTCCCG
>JANPHH010000344.1:0-2013 GCA_031424375.1 Chthoniobacter sp.
GGCGCCGCGTCTGAATGAACACCGAAACTGCGACGCCCGCTACGGCGAACGTCGCATTCCTCGATTGAGGAAAGACACAACGCAGCCGGGGAGGGTGACAAGCCTTCCCCGGCTGTATCCTTTCGACAAAAAAGAACAAACACCGCTGCGCACTCGAAGTGTGTCCGCACGCTGAGCCACACCATTTTCAACATCACCAATACCCATGAACACCAAAGATCTCATCCGCCTCGGCGTGCCTGTCGGCGAGCCGATCAAGCTCGCGCACGAGTTCATCCAGAACTTCATCGCGCAGGGCAACGATGGCGCGCTGCTCGAGGGCGAGATTTTCAACATCGTCGCCAACCCGCCGGCGTTCTTCGCCGACGAGATGCGCGCGCCGCTGGCCCGCGCGATCTATCGCACGGCGTTCACGCCGCGCGCGGAACTCGCGCCGTGGCGTCAGTGGGGCGAGGGCCTCGAAGCCGAGGCGGTGAAGCAGATGGCGAATGCGTGCGCGCTGCCGGTTGCGGTGGCGGGCGCGCTCATGCCGGATGCGCATGTGGGCTACGGCCTGCCGATCGGCGGCGTGCTCGCGACGGACAACGCGGTGATCCCGTATGCCGTCGGCGTGGACATCGCTTGCCGCATGAAGCTCACGGTCTTTGATCGCAAGGCGAACATCATCGCGGGGCAGCGCGATCGTCTCGCGAACCTCATCGAGGACGAGACGCGCTTCGGCATGGGCTGCAGTTTTCAGCAGCGCCGCGAACACGACGTGATGGACGAGGACTGGAGCGTTTCGCACGTGACGAACCGGCTGCGCGACAAGGCGTGGTCGCAGCTCGGCACGAGCGGCTCGGGCAACCACTTCGTCGAGTTCGGTGCGTTCACCGTGGACGCGGAGCAGGCGCAGGCGCTCGGCATTTCCGACGCAGGCGCTGGCGAATACCTCGCGCTGCTCACGCACTCGGGTTCGCGCGGCACGAGCGCGCAGGTGTGTGATTTCTACAGCAAGCGCGCGATGGCCCGCCACGAGCACTTGCCAAAGGAACTCAAGAACCTCGCGTGGCTCTCGCTCGACGACGCCGACGGCCAGGAATACTGGGCCGCGATGAACTTGATGGGCCGCTACGCTGCCGCAAACCACGCGCTCATCCACAAGCACATCGGCAAGAAGCTCGGCGCGCACGTCATCCTCGACATCGAGAACCATCACAACTTTGCGTGGAAAGAGACGCATGTCGTGAACGGCGAATCGCGCGAGGTCATCGTGCATCGCAAGGGCGCGACGCCCGCGGGCGCCGGCGTGCTCGGGATCATCCCCGGCTCGATGGCAACGCCCGGATACGTCGTGCGCGGCAAGGGTTCGCCCGAGTCGCTGCACTCGGCGTCGCATGGCGCAGGCCGCGTGATGAGCCGCACCAAGGCGATGCAGTCCTTCACTTGGAGCGCGGTGAAGAAGCAACTCGCCGCCGCCGGTGTGGAACTTCTGTCCGCGGGCCTCGACGAAGTGCCGGGTGTTTACAAGGACATCGCGCAAGTGATGGCCGCGCAACCGGACCTCGTGGACGTCCTCGGACGCTTCGACCCGAAGCTCGTAAAGATGTGCCCGGCGGGCGACCGCGCCGAAGACTGACAACCGCAGAGGCGGGACGCCAACCCGTCTCGCCTCTGCATCACTCTCAACACTCACTTTTCAAATGAACGACATCCTCAACAAATCGACCGTGCTGGTGCTGAACCGCAACTGGCAGGCGATCCATGTGAAGACGCCTGCCGAGGCATTCTGCATGATCGCCAGCGGCGCGGCCACCGCGCTCGACGTTCAGGTCGACGATCACATCATTCCAGTGCGGTGGGACGACTGGCTCAAGCTGCCCGTCCGCGAGCACGACAACGCGGTGAACACCCCGCGTGGTCCCGTGCGCGTGCCCACCGTCATAGTCGCCGCCAACTACGCCAAGGTTCCACTGAGCCGCCCGCGCTTCGGTGCCCGCGGCATCTGGGAGCGCGACGGCGGCGTCTGCCAAT
>JANPHH010000345.1:0-13048 GCA_031424375.1 Chthoniobacter sp.
GTAACCCAGCGCATCCGCAGCGATGGTGTAAAACCGGTGCGGGTCATCGCCCGTGACGTGTCCCGGCATGAGCGGTAACATCTGCACCTTGCCGCCGTCGAGCGGCACCTTGACGATCATCGTCTTCAGCCCCGGCAAAAGCATCCACCCATAGACATTGCCGTTGTAGACGTGAGTGGTGACACGAGTCATGAACCGGTCTTCAAGGCAGCCGTCAAAATCCCAGAGGACTTTGGTTTCGCATTTCGTCTTTGCGGAACCTGATCCCGAAGGAGACGCTGGCTCCGCTCGTGGCTTTTTCGTTTTGGCTGCCCAGGCGGGCAACGCGCTCCCAAGCAGCAGCGCCCCGGCAGGCAGAGCCAGGGTGCGGGCGAAATGGCGGCGAGTGATGGAGGAATTCATTCTCAGGTTGTTCATATTTTGGTCTCCGTCTTGGGTTGGGATGTGATTGCGCGAGCAACGCCTAGACTTTATGGCTGCCCTCGTTGTGAGCGCAGCGAGTTCTGAAAGGAAAAGCGGTGTACTTGAAGGAGTGGCGAAGTCGCGGATTGCGCGGGATAAACCGTGCTGATCCATGAGGGCGAGAGGACGCGGTCTGCATCATCCAAGCTTGTTGAACAAGGGTTGCTTGCCGGCTGCGCGGAAAAGCAAATTTGAAGGTTAGGCGACTTGGTTGAGGTCGAAATACCACTCTCGATCATGTCTGATTCCTTTCAGGTAGCCGCGCTTGATTAGGTCGATGATCTCAAATTCGAGCATCTTGGTAAGCGTGGAGGCTCGCGAGACTGGGACTGGATATTGCAGCGAGGTAGGATAACCGTCGAATCGGTCGGACGGAATAAGGTCGGTGTCCTCGAACGGTAGGCTGCGGAGTGAACTGAGTCTGCTGCGAATCTCGGCATCCTCTCGCGTGCGACGCTGCTCTGCTGTCTCGCTGCGCTCCTGTAATTCTGCTGCTAACTGCACGCGAAGCTGCTCGACGCGAATCTGAATATAAATGGCCTTGGTCTTTGCTTCGTCTCCAAGCGCCGTGCTGAATGCCTTGGTCCACACGCCACGGTTGATGTTCTTCGTGGCAAGTTCAGCTCCCGCGATCTCGTAAAGCTTTTCTTCGACGGCGTTCATTTCAGGTGTGCGCGCGAAACTCGCCTAGTAGAGTAGGCGGGAGACGACGGATTGAAAGGCCAAAGGCCAATGACCGCCTGCTCCCGCCCCTCATCAAACCGTGCATGCGGTTTTCCCGCACACGGCTTTCCGAGTTCCATTCATCGGCTTGGCCTTTGGCTTTCATGCAGCAGTCCACGCCGCGTGGCGCGTCGGGTTCCAGAGTCCGTAGTGGGTTTCGAGTTGCTCGTTGGGGTAGCGGCTTCCAACGCGCCGGACAAGGCAGCGCATGGTTCAAGGGTTGCTTGCCGGCTGCGCGGCAAAGCAACCTTCTACGTTCGGCGTTTCGCGCTTCCAGTTCATTTTTGGAAAGCAATTTTGGTAGTGGCCGTGCTGCGGCAGATTGCTAAGAGGTAGGCCGACCCGCGGCGGTCGGCGCGATGATTGTCTTGGCCTTCGGGCTCCAGCGATGGCCAATCAGCGCACCGCTTACGGGGTCGGCGATCAGTGCCATCACTCCGTGGCCTAGACCACTACGTCGGCCACCGGGCTCTATTGCCTGCGCGCGCGAATCGCCGGACCGTGAATCATCCAGGTGCGGCGCCGCTGTTGAGTCATACACTTCGACAATCCATACCCCGTCCGCTTCGGGACGGGGAATACTGGCGATGACTACCGCATGACCAACCGCAGTCTTCGTCTTGAGATCCCACGACACGATGTCGCCAGGGCGCAACTCGGAGACCTTCGCGATTCCCTGCCATCCCGGCTGCGGCGTTTCGGCCAGACCGGCAAAGAATTTCTGATACCGCGGCGGGCTGGGGAAGTAGCCCTTCCGAATGCCGCACACCGATACAACGGAAGCCCAGGCCTGAGGTGCGGACTGTTGGAGGGCATAGGAGACGAAGCCGACACAATCATACTGATAACTGCCAACCGTGCGATCCACCTGGGTCTTGTGTTGATACCGAGTAGTCGTCATCGTTTTGAATTCATTGGTCACTTCTCCGAAGAACCGCCCGCCTACAGGCGGCAATTCAGCGGCCATGGATTCTCGCCCGGACCATGCAAATACGATTGTGCTAAGAAAACACCAACCAAGGATGAGCCATAGGCGCATGCGCAAAGAGGGAAAAGCGGGTTCTAGAGGGCATTCATTCATAACGACATGTGGTATCAGTCGCCTAGTAGAGTAGGCGGGAGACCACGGATTGAAAGGCCAAGGCCAATGACCGTCTGCTCCCGCCCCTCATCAAACTGTGCAGGCGATTTTCCCGCACACGGCTTTCCGAGTTCCATTCGCGTGGCAGCGCATGGTTCAAGGGTTGCTTGCCGGCTGCGCGGCAAAGCAACCTTGAAGGTTAGGAGAGTTCATTTGCTTCGATCCAAATGCCTGTTCATCCATTCCTCGTTCTCCTTCATGACCTCTTCGAAAGTCTTCTTTTTAGGAGTCGATTCGGTCTGGATTGGCGGGACAAATATTGTGTTAGGGAGGCTCGTCGCTACACCGATCTCCGTCGACGGTCGTCGGTTGAGGGTCTGGATCCAATCTGCGATTGGATCTCCAGTAAGTTGTCCCAATTGTCGGGTTTGCCTTACGGGCCTCCTCTCTGGAGCATCACTCGTAATCGTGTAAACTCCAAGCGGAACATTATCCGGCCAATGGGCGACAGAAACTCTGATAATAAGGCGATAAGCGTCTTTGTCGGATTTTGAGTAGGTGCCCATGTAATCCTTCTCTTCGGAAAGGACCCTGAATACTGTAATGCGGCTATCTTGGGACGACGCTCGCAACTCGCTTGGTAACTGCCTCATAGCTTCCTCGTGGGGGGATTTCGATTTCGTATCCCAAACAAGGGCTTTGCCATACAACTCAGGTTTGGCAGAGGAGACAGTGAGGTACACATCGCTTCTTGGCGCAACAGCGTCAGCAATGTAGGTAAGCGTTGCGAGATCCAACGCTTCTGCCTTCATTTCGCGGCCTCTACGAATAGATTGTTCCCGCTGCGATCGCTTTTCGTTCCAGAAAATGAATGCAAAAAAGCAGAAAATTGCAGTCACGAACACCACGGAAAGAGTTTCTTTGGTGATAAGATCGAGGAATGCTCGAGCGAATGATCTCATGGCGGGGATTCGCCGACCCAAAGCTCAGCGACTGCGGAGGGCTGCGCGACGGCTGCATGGCGGCGACGGAAGCAGGTGCCGTGGCGCACGGAGCGGTTCGCAGCGCATGGCGACGTTGGTTGCGTGTTGATCACTTGATGAAGTATCCGGAAACTTTCCATTTCTTGTCGGCGTCAAGCATCGGAGTAACCGTTTCCACAGCCTGTTTCTTGTTCGCGAATGAAGTGTCGAACTGGAGAATCACGTATTCACCGTCGGGAGCGCCTGGAACCGTCTTCGTGCATTTCGCGCTCTTGAGCTTGCGGGAGACAAGGCTTCCGAGCGGTTTGCGCACCGATTCGAGGGAACTTTGCCATAGGGGTTGAGACACGGCCGCCTGAAACACAGCCGCTGCGCCCTGCCAGCTCTCTGCGAACTGCCCTGCATCAATGAGTGCCAGCCACTGCTCTGCTGCGGTCTGCGCCTCCTTTTCGGGTTTGTCGGCGGCGAGTGATTGGATTGGGGCGGCAAAGGCGAGGAGAAGGAACGAACAGATGTGAATGATGTGTTTTGTGGTCATGGCTTGGTTTTGGTTTGGATTGGAGAGTGGGCGTGCAAAGTCGCCTAACATTAAGCAGTGTATCCGCCATGCCGGGCGCGGATCAGCGATCGGATGAGGTTTGGGCGATCCGCCCGGCATGGCGGATACACTGCGGTTGAACTGAGCTGCTTTGCGGGGGAGGCGCGTCGCTACAGGAGCCGTTGCGGTCATTTGGATTTGGAAAGGTGGACAAGAGGAATGCCCTCCGATGTGTTGCTGATACCGGCTGGGATGTAGCCAAGCCGCTGATAGAGAAAAACTGCGGGTGTATTGGTCTGTGCGGTGGAGACGGATAAACGTGCGGTGGGAGAGAGCCGCTGCTCAAGGTCGGAGAGCAACGCTGTGGCAATACCCTGCCGTAGATGCGTGGGACTGACGACGAGCCGCGTGATAGTAACAGGGTCCGTGCTGCTGTCGAATGAGAGTGCGCCGATGATACTGCCGGACTGCTGGAAGACAAGAAAGGTGTCGGATGACTGGCGCAACTCATCGAGAGACTCGCGCAGCGGAGGAAACTCGGCGCAACCAATCCGCTCCGCTTCGAGCGTGTATGCTGCCTGAGCTACCGCATGAATCTGTGCCGCGACAGAATACTCGGCTGGAGTTGCTTCGGTAATCATGGGCTTCCGTTCTCAGTGTGCTCGAGCGACGCCTACGACCCCAAGCTCAGCGACCGCGGAGCCTGTTCGCAGCGCATGGTTGCGTTGCGGTCATTTCCGCCGCGTGCCTGTTACCGGTTCGCCGTCGAAATTTGTCCCGGTGAAGGATTGCATATCAGGGCTCAAATGAATCGTCGCCTTCTTGTTGTCGGGGCGGGTGACTGTCACGGTCCCGCCGGCTGTGACTTTTACTTCGTGCTTTACTGGCCCCATCTTAAAGACACGGGCGTCTGCGCTAAAAGTCCCCCAATCCTTAAGCTTGGTTCCCTGCCAATTCCATTGTCCCGGCAAAGTCTTCAGCACCGTCTGAATAGTCGCGTCGAATTTGTTTGATGGAGTGGGGTCTGGTATGGAGCCGCCTAGTTCTGCTTTGATTTTTACAGCGGCAGTCAAGTCATTCGCCTGAGTTGCACGACGGAGCAGCGGCTCGAGCGCTGCTTGGTAGCGGCGATTGATGGGCTCAGCGGCGGCTGCGATAGCCTTGTCACGCTGGTCTTTGAGAGCGGCGAGTTCGCTCTCGAATGGCGACTCTGCGAAAAGCCGCGTGGTGGCGGAGACGGTGGCGATGACGGCACTGAGGCGTAGGTATTTCATGCTGTTTCTGTGGTGGGATGGAAGAGTGCGCGAGCAACGCCTAACGACCCCAAGCTCAGCGACCGCGGAGTGCGGCGCGGTAGCTGCATGGCGGGCGGAAAGGCGGCGGCGGAAGCAGCTACCGTGACGCACGGAGCTGTTCTCTGCGGCGCTTGGTTAGGCGTTCGTGACATTTGATTGCGGGGTCATTGTAGCGGCAAGTTCCTGAAGGCTACTTCCGAACCTTCCCAGTTCATGAGCAAGCTTTGTTAGTGATTGGGCCAGTCGCATGGTATACCAAGACAGATACAGACCCAATAAGCCGGTTATCTCAAACCCTATCGCAATCACTTCCAATCGGGTGATTGGTGTGGTGCGAGCTGCGTGGAAGTAGAGTACAGCGGTAATTGCGGATGCTGCGAGGATATATGGTAGATGATCATAGAACGAGGGCTCGCGTCCATCAGTCCTTGCCGGGGCTGCGGAAGGTTGCTGCGCGGAGGTGGGCCTAGTGGCTTTGGATATCTTCTTGGCATATCTAAGCAGATCATTTGCTTTCTTGAGAGTGGATTTGGCGGCGAGGAACAACACTCCAAGGGAAAGAACGATTGCAGTAAGATCTTGGATCGTCGTCTTCATAATGGGTCTCGTTGTCTTGGAGCGCGTGCGCAGTCGCCTAACGACCCCGATCTCAGCGACAGCGGAGGGCTGGCATGACTGCTGCGCGGCGGGCTCTGCGGGGAGCAGCAGGCATGACAGACCGGACCTGTTCTCTGCAGCGCATGGTTAAACGTATTCGTTGCAGCAGCATGGGTGTGCATGAATAGAAATTGTTTAAGGATCAGGCGCCTGCACCGAAGAGCGATCAGCATCGCGCAACTGCAGCTGGTGGCTCTCTCGCAATTCAGACCTGACATAGAGAACTACTGCGAACGCGATGACAGAAACTATCGCCAGCGTCCACAGGGTTGCGCGGATGATTTGCTTTGCGATTGAAGGCGCATGCTCGAGTGGCGGTTTCATGCGTCTAACGAGAAGTAGACGAAATCAGTTCGTAATTAGAGGCGAGATGATTTCGTCCATTTCGGTTCTTCCGGCAGGGAAGACGGGACATTGCGAAGGGGGGGTGCTATCTCCACGGCGTGACCATTTCAAAAGATGATGCGGCTCACAAGTCTTTCGTTCGGTCCCGAATTGCACCCGGGAACGGTGTGATTAAATTTGGGCATGGTGCCTTTGGACGGCGCGAGAGGCGTCCCGGAGGGACGATCGAAAGTAGCCGGTGGCGTGAGCCACCGGATCACGTCTCGAACGAAGATCCGCCCCGGCAGGGGCGGCGGATTCGCCGGGGTTCCAGCGCCCCTCCGGGGCGCAGGCCGTTTTGGACGGCTCTCCGGTGGCTCACGTCACCGGCTAATTTCCGCGGTCCCTCCGGGACCACAGGCTTCCATGCCCCACATTTAATCACACCCACCCGGGAACCTCCGGCAAATCCCCGCTTGCCAGCGTTGCGGTCGATTTGCTTCATTTCGCCCATGGAAACGGTCCCCCCGCTGTGTCTCCGGCGCTGTGTCGCGCCGGTGCGGGGAGTTTGCCTGAGGCGGGCGCGTTTCCGGCACCGCGCGGGCGGTGAAGACTGAGCGAATGAGGGGAGTCGCGTGGGAATGTGAAAGCGAAAGGTGCGGTAAAACTGGGCAAATCGGGGGCGATCGTGTCGGAACGGGAGGTGCGGCGATTTGCGCGGGCGGTGGTGGCGCTGGTGCGCTGGAAGCGGCTGAAGCGTCGCCTCCCGATGGAGGCCTGCGCCGGCTGGGCGGGTCTCTTGCTGCGCGGGTGGCGCAATGCGGAGCGCGGGCGCACCGCCCCGAATCTCCGCACGCTGGCCCGCATGCTGGTGGCGGTGAATTTGACGCTCGAAGACGTGCTCGCGATCCTCGAAGCAAGGAAAATCAAGCATCTCCGGCGCATCTCGGGCCGGAATAATTATGCCTCTGGCGGGGCGAAAGTGCGCGCGGAATGATGAACGCATGCCCGCTCTGCCACTCACCCGGAAGCCGAATCGCCCGCGCCTCACGCGGCTGCGGCGGATGGCTCGGGCGCGGGTCGAAAACCGCTCAGTTCCGCGGCATCCCGTGAAGGTTTCGCGGCAGAACCTCAAGGGTTTGCGGCATCCGGTGAAGCTTTCGCCGCAGAACCTCAAGGGTTTGCCGCATCCGGTGAAGCTTTCGCCGCAGAACCTCAAGGGCTTGCAGCATCCGGTGAAGGTTTCGCGACAGAACCTTAAGGGTTTGCGGCAAAACCTTAAGGTTTTGCGCCGTCGCCTTGAGGGAAAGAGGCCGCCGCTCCCACAGTTCCGCCGTTTTCCAGCGCTCTTCAATCCGCACCATCCACAAAAACAACCCCACCCATGCCAACTCCGCTGACTTGGGGCTCGCCCGGGCTCACCTGGGACTCCGGTTCCGGGGTCACGTGGGACGGCGTCGCCAGCCCCCGATCGAAATCCATGAACAACATCAAAGCCATTGTCGACTTCAGCGGCTACCCCGCCGCGGACCTCAGCCCCGTCGCCCAGATGATCCACGACAAGCTGGTGGCCAACGCGGCCACCTTCCCCACCCTGCCCACGAGCATGCCCGCGCTGCAGACGCTGATCACCACCTATGATGCCAAGCTGGTCGCCCGCGCCAGCCGGGCCACGGCGGATGTGATGGCTTTTAACATCGCCCGCGACGCGCTGGAGGCGGCGCTGGGGCCGCTGGGCAACTATGTGAACAGCGTGGCCAAGGGCGCCCCGATGACGGTGGAGCTGAGCGGCTTCCCCTCCTACGAGACCGCACGCCCCGCGGACCCCACGCCGCCCGCCGCGCCGAGCGATCTGCGCCTGCGCCAGGGCGAGGTGAGCGGTTCGCTGTGGCCCGCTACAAGCCCGAGCGCCAGCCGAGCACGAATGAAGTGCAGATCAATACCGGCGACCCGAACCTCGAAGCCAACTGGCACACGAAGGGCATCTTCAAAAGCGGCCGCGCGGATCTGGATGGCTTAACGCCCGGCGCGGTGGTGTGGGTGCGCGTGCGCACGGTGGGTCTCAAGGGCATCATGGGCGCGTGGAGCGATCCGGCGCAGCTCCGCGTGGTGTAGCGGTCCCAAAATTGGAGGGCCGCGCTCCGTCGAGGCCGTGACCGCGTATTCGCGACGGAGCGCGTCACTCCAACCGCACCGCCACCGCCCGCCAAGCCCACGGCCACCGCCCTCCTTCACCCCCAACCTCTCTCCTTCCTATGCCCTTCGATCCAAGCAAACCCGCTACGAATTCGCCGCTCGCCTCGGCCGAGATGCGCGCGCAGCTCACGGCGCTGAATGCCGACATCCAAACTCGCGCGACGCAGGCTGAGCTCGGCGCCGCCATCGCCGGAACGAGCAGCAACAGCAACGGCGTGGGCGCCCTGACTCAGGGCGCGTCCGAGGGCTACGATCAAAACCAGATGCAGCAGGTGCTGAATAAGATCGACGAGCTGATCAACGCGCTGCGGCGGTAGCGCCCAAGATTCGCTTTCCGCTCGTCACTAAACGGAGTTTCCGCTTTCGATCGGAGGCTAGTCTCACGCGCTCAGCAACTGCCGCAGGACGAAGGGCAGGATGCCGCCGTGGCGGACGTAATCGACCTCGATAGCGGTGTCGATGCGGCTCTTGAGCACGAGCTTTTCCTCGGTGCCATCGGCGCGATGGATGACCAGGGTCACGTCGCTCATTGGCTTGATGTCGTCATCGAGCCCGAGGAAGTCGAACGTCTCGGTGCCGTCGAGCCTCAGCGTCTGCGCGGTCACGCCGTCGGGGAATTGCAGCGGGACGAGACCCATGCCGCAGAGGTTGCTGCGGTGGATGCGCTCGAAGCTTTGCGCGACGACGGCTTTCACGCCGAGCAAGCGCGTGCCTTTTGCCGCCCAGTCGCGCGAACTGCCGGTGCCGTATTCCTGCCCGGCGAAGATAACGAGCGGGACCCCGCTGGCCTGGTACTTGATCGCGGCATCGTAGATGGGCATCTGCTCGCCGGTCGGCTGGTACTTGGTCACGCCGCCCTCCACGCCGGGCACCATGAGGTTCTTGATCCGCACATTGGCGAAGGTACCTCGAGTCATCACCCGGTCGTTGCCGCGGCGCGACCCGTAGCTGTTGAAGTCTTCATGCGCGACCTCGTGCTGAATGAGGTATTCCCCGGCCGGCGAGGTTTTCTTGATCGCACCGGCGGGCGAAATGTGGTCGGTCGTCACGGAGTCGCCGAAGATGCCGAGCGGGCGCGCGCCTCTGATCTCATGGATGTGGCCGGGCTCCATCGAGAAGTCGCTGAAGAACGGCGGCTCCTGGATGTAGGTGCTCGTTTCATCCCACGCGTAGACGTCGCCGACGGTGCTCGGGATTTCGTTCCACTTCGGATTCTGCGTGGCGAAGTCGGTGTAGAGCCGGCGGAAGACCTCGGGGCTGAGCGCGCTCTCCATGGCGCTTTGGATTTCAGCGAGGCTCGGCCAGAGGTCGCGGAGGAAGACGGGTCGGCCATCGGCGGCGATGGTGATCGGCTCGGTGGTGAGGTCGATGTCCACGCGGCCGGCGAGTGCGAAGGCGACGACGAGCGGCGGCGACATGAGGAAATTCGCCTTGATGTTCTGATGCACGCGCGCCTCGAAGTTGCGGTTGCCGCTGAGCACGCTGGCGGTGATGAGGTCGTTCTTGGCGATGGCTTCCTCAAGTGCGGGGTGAAGCGGGCCGCTATTGCCGATGCAGGTGGTGCAGCCGTAGCCGACGGTTTGAAAACCGAGCTGGTCGAGGAACGGCTGGAGGCCGGTCTTGGTGAGGTAATCGGTGACGACGCGCGAGCCGGGCCCGAGCGAGGTCTTCACCGCGGGGTTCACGGTGAGCCCGCGTTCGACGGCCTTCTTCGCGAGCAAGCCAGCGGCGAGCATCACGCTCGGGTTGGAGGTGTTCGTGCAGCTCGTGATCGCGGCGATGAGCACGGAGCCGTGGCCGATGTGCGTGTCCGCGGGGCGATAGGAAGTGCGGGTAATCTCCTCCGCCGGCGTCGGACTCGGCCGATTGGTAATCATCTCCGCGACATTCTGTGGCGCGCCTTCGCGCATGTGATTCGAATCGGTCTTGCCCTCTGTGGAGAACAACTCCGGGGCCGCGGTCGGATCGGCGCCGTTGATGTGGACGGCGACTTTCTTCGCCAGTTCCTCGGCGGTCTTGCCGTAGCCGCCGTCGGGCAGCGCCTTGGTGAAGAGGTCGGTGAAGGTGCTCTTCAAATCGGGCAGATTAATGTGATCCTGCGGGCGCTTCGGGCCGGCGACGCCGGGGACGACGGTGGAAAGATCGAGCTCGAGATCGACGCTGTAGTCGATCTGCCCTTTGACCGGGATGCCCCAGAGTTCCTGCGCCTTGTAGTAGCATTCAAAAGCGGTCACCGCCTCTGCGCTGCGACCGGTGCCAGTAAGGTAGCGGGTCGTTTCCTCATCCACCCCGAAGAATCCCATCGTCGCGCCATACTCCGGCGCCATGTTCGCGATCGTGGCGCGATCCACCACGGGCAGCGACTTCGCGCCGGGCCCATAGAATTCCACGAACTTCCCGACGACCTTCGCCTTGCGCAGCATCTGCGTGATGTGCAGCACCACGTCGGTCGCCGTGACGCCTTCACTCACCGCGCCGGTGAGATGCACGCCGACGACTTCCGGGGTGAGGAAATAGACCGGCTGCCCGAGCATGCCCGCTTCCGCTTCGATGCCGCCGACGCCCCAGCCGACCACGCCGAGACCATTGATCATCGTCGTGTGTGAGTCCGTGCCGACGAGCGTGTCCGGGTAATAGACGCCATCTTTTTCGAGCACACCCTTGGCGAGGTACTCGAGATTGACCTGATGCACGATGCCGATCCCGGGTGGCACCACACCGAAAGTCTTGAACGCCTGCTGGCCCCACTTGAGCAGCATGTAACGCTCGCGGTTGCGCTTGAACTCGAGGTCGAGATTCATCTGCAACGCCGAAGCCGAGCCGAAGAAATCGACCTGCACCGAGTGATCCACCACAAGATCCACCGGCACGAGCGGCTCGATCATTTTCGGATCACGTCCGAGTCGGGAAACGGTGGACCGCATCGCCGCGAGATCGACGAGCAGCGGGACGCCGGTGAAGTCCTGCAACACGACGCGGGCGACGACGAACGGAATCTCCACCTGCTTCGGCGTCTTCGCGTTCCAATTTGCGAGCGTCCGCACGTCGTCCGGGTTGACCTTTTTCCAATCGCAATTGCGGAGCACCGACTCCAGCACGATGCGGATGGAAATGGGGAGCCGTGAAATCGGCCCCACCCCTTGTTTCTCCAGAGCGGGCAGCGAGTAGAGGCTGCCCTGTTTCCCTGAACCAATATCGAATCCCTGTTTGGTATTGAATGCGTCGCTCATTTTTGGAATGAAGCAGAAAAGCGAATGCACGCCTGAGTCGCAAGTCCGCCGTTCCCATTCCGATCTGCAATTCGGCCACAGAGCACATGCGGCGCACCTTTCTTTTCGTTAGCCAAAGAATCCTCTTGCCGAGGAGTCCCCGACCGCTACCTTGCCGTTCCTAATCGCGGGGTGGAGCAGCCCGGTAGCTCGTCAGGCTCATAACCTGAAGGTCGTAGGTTCAAATCCTACCCCCGCAACCACTTTCAAACTCTTGGAAGTGCCTGCCGTTCAGCGATTTGCAGCGCGCGCCTGAAACCGGCTTCCGCACGGCCAAATCCGTGTGTGCCTGAAATTTGTGCGGTGTGTGTGCCTAAAACACCGCGGCGACCTTCATTTTCCACCCCGAAATTGCGGCTGCCGTTCATCCAGCGAACGCACATGGCCGCAAAATTCTTGAGACGACTGACCTGGTGGATCCGGTTTTACCACCCGCGTACCGGCGAGCTGCTCCGCGAAAGCCTCGGCACGCACGACGAGGCCCGGGCGGAACTGCTGCGCCAGCGTGTGGAACTGGAGGCCGCCCTCCTCCATCCGCGCTTTCAGGCCGCAGATCTCCCCACCGCCGTTCGAAAGCTGGTGCGGGACGGAAACGTCAAACCCGCGAATCTCGAACCGTCCGCACCGGCGCCAGTCAGGGAAACGCCACCCACAGCCACCGTCGCCGCGCCGGAGGCGAAGATCGACGACGCCCTCAAAGCCTACCTCGACTTCATCCGCATCGAAAATTCACCGCATCACGTGGCCGGAAAACTTTCGATGATGCGCCGTTTCTTCGGCTCCAAACGCGTCGACGCTCTGGCGGGATTGCGCGACCCACGCCAGAACCGGCAACGATCGGGAGCGATCCATTCTCCGTTTTTTCGCGGCGATTGGGTCAGCGAACTCACCTCGACTCTCGTGCAGAGCTTCATGGCTCAGCTCGACGTGTCCAGGAAAACAAAGCGCCACTACCGCGAGTTCTTTCACCACTTCTTCGAGTTCTGCATGAAGTTCGAGTTCTACCGCCCCACGAACTGGCACAACCCGAACCCCATCGCCGCCCTCCCAAGCTACGTCAGCCGCAATCGGCGCATCGTCTTCCTGACGGCAGAACAGGTGGCGGAACAATTGCAGGTGCTGGAGAAGAATCCCGTCCTGCAAATGGCGGTCGCCATTATGATTCATGCCGGTCTGCGTCGTGCCGAAACGCTGTGGCTCACCCGGGATGCCATCTCAAACGATCTCTCGTACCTCTCTGTCGTCAATCGGCTCGATCACGACCGCAAGGTCGAAAGTTCACTGAAAACCGGTGATCGGGCGGTGACCATCCTTCCGCCATTGAGAACGCTGCTCGAGAAACACCCGACCGGGCTTCGCGAAAAGTGGCTCATTCACTCCCCTACAGGCGGGTGTTGGGAAGGCAACGCATTCGCCAAACAACTAAGGGTGATCAATCGGGCGGCTGGCCTCATGTGGACATGCCTGCACTACCGACACACATACGCCACCCAACGAGCTGCCGACGGTTGGCCGCTGTT
>JANPHH010000346.1:0-68120 GCA_031424375.1 Chthoniobacter sp.
TGAACGACGCCGTGATCACCCGCGGCGAACTCTCCCGCCTCATCCGCCTGAACGTCCTCGTCGATCGCAAGATGCTCAGCGAATACAATGCCGACGGACTCATCGTCGCCACGCCCACCGGCTCGACCGCCTACTCGTTGAGCGCCGGCGGTCCCGTGCTCACGCCGGACAGCGGCGCCTTCGTCATCACGCCCATCTGCCCCCACGTCCTCACCATGCGTCCCGTCATGGTCAGCGACCGCTCGCTCATCGAGGTCGTGCCGAAGGTCGAAGACGTCTTCATCACCGTCGACGGCCAGGATCACATCCGCGTCAGCATCGAGGACAAGGTGCGCATCACCAAAGCATCGCAAACCCTCTCGCTCGCCATGCTCCCGGGGCAGTCCTTCTTCGAAGTGCTGCGCCACAAGCTCAAGTGGAGCGGCAGTGCCGTATGATCACCATCGCCGACATCCTGCGCCCTGAGCATGTCATCCTCGAAGTGGCGGCCACGACCTTCGATGGGGCGATCGCGGAAGTCGCTGCCCCGCTGCGCAAAGACGAGCGGGTTCTCAACTGGGACGCCGTCCTCGCGGGGTTCTTCAAGGTCGCTCCCTGCCTGCCCGCATCGCCGGACTTTGCCATCTGCATCCCCCATGTGCGGACCGATGAACTGACCTCGCTGGCGATGAGCGTAGGCCGCTCCACCCGTGGCATCCCCTTCCCGGCCAGCCCGGTACCCGTGCGCTACATCTTCTGTATCGGCGTCCAATTAGCCCTCGCCGCGGATTACCTCCGCATCGTTGGCCTCATCGCGCGACTGGTAAAAGACCCCTCATCGGAAGAACGCCTGCGCAAGGCGCCCACCGGCATCGAGTTCGTCCAAGCCCTCTCGCGGCTGGAAGCGAAACTCTGAACAGGTGGCCGGAAACAAGCCGGTCATCCAGAGCTTGTCGAAGGATCTCTAACGATCTGCCGGCAGCGCCGGTGCGGAGCGCTCGCGTCGGGAGAACGAGACCAGGACGGCAGGCTGCGAAAGCCTCAGTCGCGCCCGGTGGCCTGATACCACCTCTCACAAATAAGCTGACCGTCATGGCGGCAATCAGCCCAAGGAGCGGCGAACTCCAGTTCGCCGACCGCCATTCACGCCGGAGGCGCCAGCTGCGGGCAAGGCGGCGGGGAGTGTCGTGCGACCGCCCACCGCTTCCCCGCGAGAGGGTGCGCCTCCGGCACGAGCGGGGATCGGCGAACTGGAGTTCGCCGCTCCTTGGACAGACCGCTTCCGCAAACAGTCCGGTTATTTGCGAGAGCTGGTATGAAAGGGGGATTGCAAGATTCACCCACTCACCCCCAGACGCTTCCGGGAGTCGGAGCCTCCGGGCTTAGCGGGCGGCGTTGCTGGCGGTTTGCAATCCGGTCGTTTGCGCGGCGGGAGCGGCGGGCAGGAGGCGTTCGAGCCGGGCGATGCGCTCATCACGCGCGCGATCCCGTGCGTCGCGCGCGGCGAGTTGCGTCTTCAGCGCGGCGTTCTCCTCCGCGAGGGCCTGCACGGCGCTCATCAGGATGCCGCTCAAGTCCGCGCTGTTGATGGTGGTGGGCGTGCCGATGGAGCCCACAGCGTCGTGGCCGAAGGCCTCGTAGAAGTCCTGCGCCATCGGGCCGTAGTGGCGGAATTGCTTGGGATCATGGCCGATGTAGTTCCAGCTCGTGAGCGGGAAGCCGCGGATCTTGCGCAGCACCTCCGCGCCATCCACGGGCTGGAAATTCTCCTTCTTGGTGCGGTCAGAGGAGGAGGTGAAGCCCACCGCGCCCTCGATGACGGTGACGATGTTGTTGCCAATGCGCACCTTGTTGCTGGCATTCACCAGCGCGCCGAAGCCGATGGCGGTGGCGTTGTTCAGCCCTGTCGAGGATACGTCCGCGCTGTGGCCGATGGCAGTGTTGTTGGTGCCCTCGATGTTGCCGTCGAGCGCTTGGAAACCGAAGGCAGTGTTGTTGATGCCGTCGACGTTATTGTAGAGAGCCTCATATCCTTGGGCGGTGTTTTGGGAGCCGATGGTGTTGTAGCGGAGCGCTTGGAGACCACTGGCGGTGTTGAAGCTGCCCGTGGTGTTGGCCTGGAGCGCCTGCGTTCCCAGCGCCGTGTTGGCGTTTCCTTCGTTCGTGTTCGTCGGCTGGTTGGAATACAACGCCTCAAAGCCCACGGCCACGTTGTCGCTGTTCCAGGCCACGCCGCCATTGCTGAAGGACTGGGTGTAGAGGGCGGTTAACCCCACGGCCACGTTCTGCCCGGCGGTGGTGTTGTTGGTGAGTGCTAAGCCACCGCTGGCGGTGTTACTGCTGCCCGTGGTGTTGCTCCGGAGCGCCTCGTCTCCGGTGGCGGTGTTGAACTTGCCCGTGGTGTTGGAGCGCAGTGCCTGGGTGCCGAGCGCGGTGTTTGCATAGCCATCGAATATCGAGGTCGGCTGGTTGGAAAAAAGCGCCTCGAAGCCCACGGCCACGTTGTCACTGTTCCAAGCCACGCCTCCATTGTCGAAGGACTGGAGGAGCAACGCCTTGTTCCCGAGCGCCACGTTCTGGCTGGCCGTGGTGTTGGAAAGCAGCGCCTGGAAACCGCCGGCCGTGTTGCGCGCCCCGGCGGTGTTGTAGTAGAGCGATTGGAATCCGTTGGCCGTGTTGTGAAGGCCCGTCGTGTTCGAGTAGAGCGAGTGGTAGCCGGTGGCGGTGTTGGCCGAGCCCGTGGTGTTGGAGACGAGCGAAAGGTAGCCGGTGGCGGTGTTCTCGTTCCCCGAGGTGTTCGAGAGGAGCGCCCGATAGCCGCTGGCGGTGTTGCCCCCGCCCGTGGTGTTGTTGAGAAGCGCCTGGGCTCCGCTGGCAGTGTTGAAGGCGCCGGTCATCGTGAAATTGCCCGCCGCCGCCCCCGCAAAGAAGTTTTGCGTGCCGAAGGAATGCATCAGGGAGGTGCCGTTCTGCGTGATCGCGCCCACGCTGGCGCTGCTCGTCACCGGCAGGGCGAGGCCTCCGCCGATCGTGGTGGTGCCGCTGAGAGTGAGATTCGACGCGAGCTTTGACGAGGCGACCGCGCCCGCGGCGATCTGCGCGCTGGTGATGCCGCCGGTCAGCGCCGCCGCCGGCACACCGGTCAGCCCCGCGCCATTCCCGCGAATGACCCCGGCCAGATAGGTATCCGTGTGGAAGCCGACCAGTCCGACCTTCGTGTAACCGATGCGGATGATGCCGGACTCGGTGGCGATGCCGCCCCCGGGGACGCCCCCCGGATTGCCGATATAGATGTTGTTGCTCCCCGTGGTGAGATTGAAGCCGCCATCGTCGCCGATGCCGATATTGCCCGTGCCCTTGCTGTTAAAAAGCGCCCCGTCGCCGAGCGCCACATTGAAGCTGCCCGCGGTATTGTTGTAGAGCGCCTGATACCCGGCGCCGACATTGCTCGACCCGGAGAGATTGAAGCGCATCGCATTGTGACCGAGGGCCGTGTTCAAGCCGCCGCTCTGATTGCTGAAAAGCGCAGCGTGCCCGACGCCGGTGTTGAGATTTCCCACGTTGTTTGCCGTCAGCGAAAAGGAGCCGAGGGCGACGTTTTGAAAACCTCCGATGTTGAGCTTGAGCGCGCTGTCGCCCAACGCGGTGTTGTAGCTGCCGGTCGTGGTCGCTTGCAGCGCGGAGGAGCCGATGGCCGTGTCGCTGATGCCGGTGGTGATGCTCAAGCCGGCGTTGGTGCCGAATTTGGTGTTGCCCTGCGCTCGAGCGGTCGCCGGGACGAGAGCGAGGAGGAGCAGGATGCTGTGGAGGATGAAGGCTGACGGGCGGACGAGGAGCGAGGCGTTCATTTTCGTGAAACGGTTTTGGGCTTGGTGTCTGGTTCGTGATGGCAGGCTGGTCGGGAAAAATCGTTTGGCTTCAAACCCGACGCAGCGGATTTAACGGAACTCCGCATGGTCGAGGGGTCTGAGGGGCCTTTGCCGAAAGGCTGAACCGGCGCTTCGCGCTGTCAATTTGTAACGACGGTCATATTTACTAAAATGGGATTTAGCAAGACCGGACTCCACCGCTGACGCCGCCAAATCCGCTGCGGTCCGGCCCAATCGCGCAAACGCGGCGCGAAAGTGCCTGGCGCGCTGGAGAAGACGGTCCAAAAAATACGGGCGCGACGGCGGTTCCCGCGGGCGCCGGGCGGGAGAGGATGGAGGGGCTTTACTTCGGCAGCGAGGCGTCGAGGGCGGCGAGCAGTTCGGCGATCGTCTCGGGCGTCTCGTCACCCATGTTCGAGAGGCGGAAGGTCTGGCCCTTGATCTTGCCGTAGCCGCCGTCGATCACCATGTCGTGGCTGGCCTTCATGGTCTTGACCAGCGCGTCGACGTCGATGCCGCGGCTGTTCGCGACGCAGGTCAGCGACTTCGAGCGGAAGCCTTCCGGCGCGAAGAAGCTCAAGCCATTGCGCTGCACCCAGTCGTGGACCATGGCGTTCAGCGCGGCGTGGCGGGCGTGGCGGGCGGCGATGCCTTCGGCGAAGATGTCTTCGAGCTTCGAGCGGAGCGCGTAGATGTGGGAAATCGAGGGTGTGGACGGCGTCATGTCCTGCTCCTGATTTTTTTTGAATTCGATGAAATCGAAATAGTAGCCGCGGCCTTTGATCGTCTCCGCGCGGGCGAACGCCTTTTCGCTCGCGGCAAAAAGGGCGAGGCCCGGCGGCATCGCGAGCGCCTTCTGGGAGCCGGTGAGGAGCACGTCGATGCCGAGTTCATCCATGGGAATGGGCACGACGCTGAACGAGGAGACGGTGTCGGTGATGAACATCACCTCGGGGAATTCGCGCAGGACTTCGGCGATCTCGGCGATGGGCGACATGACGCCGGTGGAGGTTTCATTGTGGATGAGCGTGATCGCATCGAACCCGCCTTCCTTGAGCTTCGCGCGAATCTGCTCGCCGCGGATCGGTTGGCCCCACTCGACCTGCAACGCGACCGCTTCCTTGCCGCACTTCTTCGAGACGTCGAACCACTTGTCGGAAAATGCGCCACACATGCAGTTCAGAACTTTGCCGGTGCCGACGAGGTTGCGGATCGCGCCTTCCATCTCGACCCACGCGGAGGTGGTGGAGAGAAAGTCGGGCTGCTTCGTCCCGAAGAGTTCCTGAAGCTGGGGCTGGATGCCACCGTAGAGCTTCTTAAATTCGCCGCCGCGGTGGCCGATCATCGGCGTGGTCATGGCGCGGAAGGTTTTGTCGGAGACTTGGACGGGACCAGGGATGAAGAGCTTGGGCATGGGGTTTTGGAAGTGGGAAGCAGGATTGAGGAAGTGTTCTGGCTACGCGCGGGACGAGCGGAGGGGTGCGGGTTCTACTTCCTAAATCCTAAATCTGAAATCCTAAATTCCGCTCACTCCCAGATGAAGTGCTTGAGCCGCAGGTCCTTCGCCCGCGCCGTGGCGTCGGCGGCGCGCGGCCCGTCGAGGCGGGCCATCTTTTCGTAGATGCCGATGGCGGACTTCCAGTTCGACTGCTGCTCGAAGGCGGCGGCGAGATCGAAGCCGGCTTTGTAATACCAAAAGTATTCGCGCGGGGCGGCGCGGTCTTGATCGAGCACGTCGTAGAGCGCGGTGAGCGCTTCGGGTGGGCGCTCGAGGAGTTCGAAGGCGGCGGCTTTTTTGTAAAGCGCCTGGTTGCGCCACGCGGGCGGCACAGCGGGCAGCGTGGCGAGTTGGTCGAAGACGCCGAGCGCGGCGGCGAGTTGCGCTTTGTCTTTGCGTCCGAGGACGAGGAGGTTTTCGCCTTTGCCCGCGAGCGCGGCGTAGCGCAGCTCGGGCTCGGCGGGCGGCTGGGCGGCGAGGATGGCGTCGTAGAGGATCACGGCTTCGCTTTCCTTGCCGAGCTTGGATTGCACGATCGCCTGTTGCTGCCGGGCGTGGAGTTTCAGCGGGCCGTCGCGCTTCACCACCTCGTCGAAAAGCTTGAGCGCACGATCGACCGCCCCCGGATTGATCGATTGCATCGCAGACTGTCCGGCGAGAAAGAGCGCGGTCTCGGCATACGGGCTCGCGGGCGATTCCTGGGCCAGAGTGGCGAACTGGGTTTCCGCACCGGCAAAATTGCCGCTGTGAAAATAGACCTGACCGAGCTTCATCCGGACTTCGGTGAGGAGCGGGGACTTTGGCCGCTCCTGGATGAAGGCGGTCGCGAGCTGCACGACTTTCTCGGGATCGGCGGGCGCCTCTTTCTCGGCGAGAAAGATGGCCAGATACTCGGCGTGTTCGGCGGTGGCCGGTGCGGCGGTCGTATTGGCCACGCGCAAATACTGCGCGGCGTCGGCGGTCTGGCCGGAACGATAGGCGAGTTCACCGAGAGCGAGGCGCGCCTCGGCACCACGTGAGGAGAGCGGGAAGTGCCGGAGGAAAAGATGAAGCGTTTCCTCGGCCCGCGGGTCGCCATTCAGCGCCTGGATGAAGCCTTCCTCAATGATCAGGTCGGCACGCAGCGGGCTCTCAGGCGAGTTTGCGGTGAGGCTGCGGTAATCGGTGAGAAAGCGGTCGTAGTTCTGCTGGTGCAAGGCGGCGAGCGCGGAGTCGAAGGTGGCGCAGTCGCGGAGGGCTGGCGAGTGCTCTGCCGCGCGCTGGAATTCATTCGCCGCGAGAAGAAACTGGCGCTGCTGGAAAAGGACGAGGCCACGGCGCAGCTCGATCTCGCCACGCTGCGGGAGCGTCCGGACGGCACGCTCGGCGGCATCGAGTGCGCGCATGGCTCCTGCGAGGTCGCGCTTGTCCAGCAGCAGATCGGCGTGAATGAGATGCGCGTAGGGGACCAGGGGATGGCTCGGATAGTTCTCGATGAAAACATTCAGCGACCAGACGGCCTTGTCGGTTTTCCGGGAGCGAACCTGCATGCGGGCGACATAAAAGCGGGCGAGGGCGGCACAGCGCGGGGGCTGCTTGGCGGCCCATTTCTGGAGCTCGCTCTCGCCGGGGTTTTCCTGCTGGGCGTAGATCTGGTCGAGTCGGCGGAAGACGAGTTCGAGCCACGCGCTCTCCGGGTGCCGCCAGATGAAGGTTTCGAGCGGTTTGTCGGCCGCGTCGATGCCGCGGAGCTGCAGGCGCGCCTCGCCGGCGCCGATCGTGGCCGCGGCGAGCAGACTGTCGGAGACATCGCTCGGTTCCTGAATGAGATCCTCGAAGATCGGGAGAGCGGATGCGGCTCGGCCATCCGCGAGTTGGAGTCGTGCGTCGACGTAGCGTTTCCACTTCACCTCGCCAGCAGCCACCGGTTTCACGGCGTCGAGGATCGCGCGGGCGCGCTTGCGCTTTTGCAGTTCGACGTAATGGCCGGCGAGACGGAGCCGGGCGGCGATGTTCTGCGGGGCGTCGCGGATGACGGCTTCGAGCACCTCCGCAGCTTCCGCCGTGCGGCCGAGAGCCTGGAGGCTTTCCGCTTCGCCGAAGCGGACGGAGAGTGGAGCATCGGGCGCGGCAGCCGCCTCGCGGTAGATCGCGAGAGCGTCGGTCCAGCGCCCGGCTGCGGCCTGAGCATTCGCCTTGAGCAGACGGGCTGAGGCGTCGCCCCGCGCGACGAGTGGCTCGACGGTGGCGATGGCAGCGTCGAACAATCCCGCAGCGAGCTGAGCCTCGCCGAGGAGCAGGAGTGTGGACATGCGCTCGGCCGCGGGCAGTTCGGCGCTCGCGAGATAGACCCGGAGCTTTTCGATGGCGATCTGGGGCGCGGACTCGGAGAGCGCCCGGCGGGCGGAGAGGAGGAGCGGAGGGTCGGTGGCGCGGGTGCTCTGGACGAGGACGAGGACGAGGACGAGGGCAAATGACAAATGACGAAGCACGAATGACGAATGAATGACGAATGACCAATGACGAATGACGAAACGGCACGCTGCCGGCGCTTGGTTTGTCATTCGCTCATTCGTCATTGGGATTTGATTCGTCATTCGTGCTTCGTCATTCGTCATTCCCATTCACCCGAGCATCCGCCGCAGGTACCGGCCGGTGTGGCTTTCCTCGATCTCGGCGATGCGCTCCGGCGGGCCCTGCGCCACGATGAGGCCACCGCCGGAGCCGCCTTCCGGGCCGAGGTCGAGCACCCTATCGGCGCACTTAATCACTTCGAGATTGTGCTCGATGATGATCAGCGTGTTCCCCGAGTCGCGGAGCTTCATGAGCACTTCGAGCAGCTTGTGAATGTCGGCGAAATGGAGGCCGGTGGTGGGTTCGTCGAGGATGTAGACGGTGCGGCCGGTGGCTTTTTTTGCGAGTTCGGCGGCGAGCTTGATGCGCTGCGCTTCGCCGCCGCTGAGGGTGGTACCGCTCTGGCCGAGGCGGACGTAGCCGAGCCCCACATCCTCGAGCGCGAGCAGCTTGTCGGCGATCTGGGGAACATTGCGGAAGAAGCGCGCGGCTTCGTCCACGGTGAGATCGAGCACGTCGGCGATGTTCTTTCCTTTGTAGGTGATCTCGAGCGTTTCGCGGTTGTAACGGCGACCGCGGCAGATTTCGCACTCCACGTAGACGTCGGCGAGAAAGTGCATCTCGATTTTTTTCACGCCGTCGCCCTCGCACGTCTCGCAGCGGCCGCCCTTCACATTGAAGCTGAAGCGGCCCGCGTCGTAACCGCGGATGCGCGAAGCGGGCAGGCTGCAGAAGAGATCGCGGATGGGGCCGAAGGCGCTGGTGTAGGTGACGGGATTGGACCGCGGGGTGCGGCCGATGGGCGTCTGGTCGATGACGATCGCCTTGTCGACCTGCTCGAGGCCGTGGATCGCGGAGTATTTTCCGGGGCGATCCTTGCTGCGGTAAAAGTGGCGAAACAGCGCGCGGCGGAGGATGTCGTCGACGAGCGTGGACTTGCCGCTGCCCGACACGCCGGTGACGCAGGTGAGGCAGCCGAGCGGGAAGGATGCGGTGACGTGGCGGAGGTTGTTTTCGCTCGCTCCGGTGACGGTGAGCCAGCCGGGATTGTGGGCGTCGCTGCGGTTTTTCGGGGCGACGTATTGCGGCCGATGACGCGTCTTCGGAACAGGGATTTTTGCGCGGCCGCTGAGATACTGGGCGGTGAGGGAATTCTCGACGGCGAGGATTTCCTCCAAAGTGCCCTGAGCCACGAGCGCACCCCCACGGACGCCGGCACCGGGGCCGAGGTCGAGGATGTGATCGGCAGCGCGGATGGTGTCTTCGTCATGCTCGACGACGATCACGGAATTGCCGAGATCGCGCAGGCGCTGGAGCGTGCCGATGAGGCGATCGTTGTCGCGCTGGTGGAGGCCGATGCTGGGTTCGTCGAGGACGTAGAGGCAGCCGGCGAGACCGGAGCCGATCTGCGTGGCGAGGCGGATGCGCTGGGCTTCGCCGCCGCTGAGCGTGCCGCTCTCGCGGTCGAGCGAGAGGTAGCCGAGGCCCACTTCAACGAGGAAGCTGAGCCGCGCGGCGACTTCGCGGCGGACTTCGCTGGTGATGAACATCCCCTGCTCATCCAACGCGAGATTTTCGATGAAGCTCTTCGCATCCGCGATGGTGAGGCGGCAGAACTGGTAGACGTTTTGCTCCCCGAGCACGCCGCCTTCCCCCAGCCCATCGCTGCGCACGGTGACGGCGAGGATCGCGGGCCGCAGCCGCGCGCCGTTGCACACCGAGCAGGTCCGCCGGCTCATATACTGGCGGATGCGCTGGCGGGTGAACTCGCTGTCCGTGGTGTCGTAGAGCTTCTGAAGCAAGGCGACAAGGCCCTCGAAAGGTTTGTCGACCTTTTCGCGATTCCCGTTTTCCCCCCACGCAAAGCTGATCTTCCGGTCGCCGGTCCCGTAGGCGAGCGCGGTCTGAAACTTCTCGGGCAGTTCCTTGTACGGCGACTCGAGCGAGATTTTGTATTCCTTCGCGAGGGAAGTGAGCACGCCGGTGTAGTAGCTCTGCATGCGCTTGGCCGCCTTGGCCCATGGCGCGATGGCCCCGCCGGCGAGCGATTTTTCGCGGTCGGGGATCATCAGGTCCGGGTCGCACACTGCCTCCGTGCCGAGGCCGTGGCAAGCGGGGCAGGCACCGAGATGGCTGTTGAAAGAGAAGTGTTTCGGCGTGAGCTGCGGCAGGGTGAAGCCGGTCTCGGGATTGCTGAAATCCGTCGAGTAGCGGTGCGTCGCCCAAGCGGGTTGAGAGTTGAGAGTTGAGAGTTGAGAGGCGTCTTCTCTTTCTTCACGCAACACGACCACCTTGCCGTGGCCCCACTTCAGCGCGGTATCCACGGAATCAGCCAGTCGCGTCCGCACTCCATCGCGAACCACCAGCCGATCCACGACGACTTCGATGATGTGTTTTTCGTCCTTCGAGAGCCGGATCGGCTCCGGGCGGCCGAGTTCGAGGATCTCGCCGTCGACCCGGACGCGGACGAAGCCTTCGCGCTTCAGTTTCTCAACTACGTCGCGAAATTCGCCAAATTCGTCCTGCACGATCGGCGCGAGAACGATAATTTTACTCTCCGGCAGATAGGCTAGGATTTGATCCACGATCTGCTGCGGCGAGAGCTTGCTGATCGGCGCTCCGGTCACGGGGTCGTGAGGCTTTCCCACAGAGGAAAAGAGCAGGCGCAGGTAGTCGTAAATCTCCGTGGTGGTGGCGATCGTCGAGCGGGGATTTCCGCCCGAACTGCGCTGCTCGATCGCGATCGCAGGAGAGAGTCCTTCGATAAAATCCACGTCCGGCTTCTGCATCTGGTCCAGAAACTGCCTAGCATAGGCGGACAGACTCTCGACATAGCGGCGCTGGCCTTCAGCGTAGAGCGTGTCGAAGGCCAGTGAAGATTTGCCAGAACCACTCAACCCCGTGACTACGACCAGCTTCTCCCGCGGAATCTCCAATGTGAGGTTCCTGAGATTGTGCTGGCGCGCACCGGTGATCTTGATTACTGAGGCTGCCATTTTCTCCGCTGGTTCAAACCGTCAAGGTAAGCACAATCCCAAAGCCGCCACAAAGAGCTAAATCGCCATGCCCGAAGCCCCATTTGAAATGACCCGCGCCGAGCTCGAAGCCATGCACGAGAAATACCGCGAGTTAAAACACAACATCAACAACGCGCTCGCGGTCATCATGGCGCTCTCGGAACTCGCGCAGCGCAACCCCGCCCACTACGAGAAGCTGGCCAAGGCGGTGCTTAGTCGCGCGCCCGATGTGGTGCAGTCGCTTCAGGATTTTCAGAATCTGCTCGCCGCGAAGTTGAAGGGTGGCGAAGTGCCTCCATCCGCCTCGATGTCCGGCGTCTTTCACTGACGCCGCGTCCGGCCTCGGACGCACACTAGCTCCGGCGCCCTCGCCAGCCAACGCCCCGGTGGCGCAGAGTCGCCGCCCTCATGTCGCATCGCTCGGCGGTCCTGCTGCTCATCGCCACCTCCATTCTGTGGAGCCTCGGCGGGGTGTTGACCAAGAGCGTGGACTGGCCGTCGATGGCCAAAGCCGGCGTCCGCAGCGGGCTGGCCGCCGTGGTGATCTGGGCCTGGCTGCGCCGGCCGCAGTTCACGTTTTCCCGCACCCAGATCGGCGCCGCGATCGCCTACGCGGCGACGGTCTCGCTCTTCATCCTGGCGAACGACCGCACGACGGCGGCCAACGCGATTTTCCTGCAGTATACGAGCCCGGTCTACATCGCGTTGCTCGGTCCATGGGCGCTCGGCGAGCGGACGCGCCGGATTGACTGGGTGTGCATCGCCATCGCGCTATGCGGGATCGCTCTATTTTTTCGGGACGCTCTCTCCGGCAGCGGGATGCTCGGCAATCTCATCGCGCTCGCGAGCGGCATCAGCTTTGCCAGCACCGTGATTTTTCTCCGCAAGGAACGCGACACCTCGCCGGCATCCGCGCTCTTGCTGGGCAATCTGCTCACATTCGCGATCGGCCTGCCGTTCTGCTTTGGGAAAATGCCAACTCCTCCGGAATGGGGTGCGCTCGCCGTCCTGGGGGTTTTCCAACTCGGCATACCCTACGTTTTCTACAGTATGGCGATCCGCCAGGTCACGGCGCTGGAGGCGATGCTCATCACGATGCTGGAGCCGATCCTCAATCCCATCTGGGTGGCGCTCCGGCAGGGCGAAGTCCCGGGTCCATGGAGCGTCGCCGGCGGGATTCTGGTGCTCGGGTCGGTCGCGTTGCGCTCTCTGGTCAGGTAGCCGGCGCGAGGCGGATGCCGATTCCCATGATGTCCGCGTGCGGGTGCTCGAAGATCTCGACGAACTCCGCGCCGGCCGCGGCATCGCGTTTCACCACATCCCACACGCCGCAGACGCCGCCCATCGGGAGTTCGCGGTAGGGCGCGTTGTTCACGTCGTGAAAAGCACAAATGCGAGCCGCTCGTCCGACGTTGCGAAAGTCGGCCCACGCCCAGTCGAAGCTGTGGTCGCCATCGATGAACACCGCGTCGAACCGCTGCCCCGCGAAGTCGTAGGACGTCCGGCCCACGACATAGTGCAGCGGGACGAGGTCGCGCACTTCGTCGTAGAAAACAAAACCCGGCCAGGTGTCGAGCGTCGTCGCGGTGAGCGCGGGGTTGCAGCGCTGGAGATAGGCGGCGGCGAGACAGGCGGTGGCACCATTAAAACACCCGATCTCCAGATAACTCGCCGGCCGGTGCTCCCCGAGGAGCTTCAGGTAGAGCGCGAATTCCCGCGGGAGTTGGATCACTCCTTGTTGCGACGCATTGATGAAGTCCTCCTCGCCCGCGTAGGTCGCCGCGGATTCCGGGATCGGCACCACCCCGACCTCTCGAATCACGCCGACCAGCCAGTCCAGTGACTCGAGTTCCGACGACTCCGCTGCCTGAATCCGTCGCACGGCATCGATGACTCGCTGAAAATCCGCGCGCTCGATCTCGTAGGCTGGGATGGACATGGCGCACGCACCTTGGCCACCACGCGCAGTAAAAAACAAGGCGCCGGACGATCAATGTCGTCCGGCGCCCGTTTCGCGGGGGAAATGTTGTCGGTTACTTGATCGTGTAGCGCTTGGTTACCGTGGTCACGTTTCCGTCCGGATCAGCGAGGGTCACTGCCACCAGATTGGCGCCTTTTTTCAGGGCAATGCCGCTCACGCTCCACGTCGAGACGTTGGTCTCCGACGGTTCAGAAACGGTGACGATGGCACCGACCGCGTCCACATTGTTGACGGTCACCGCAGTCACGTCCACGTCCTGCAGGTCGCTGGCGGTACCAGAAACGGCGATCTTGCCGGTCGAATCAGGTGCCGCGAATAAGGTCGACTTCACCACCGGGCTAGTCGTGTCCGCGGCGCCCTTGAGATCCACGTCGGCGAGGTCGAATTCTTCGTAGTCGTCCGAGGTCGGCGCGCCAAAACTCTTCGTCTGCACTTTGGCGAAGCCGCGGACAAAAACTCCCCGGGAACCGGATGCCGCCCCGAAATCCACCGTAACGTCGAGCGGATCGTCCAGGATCGCCACCTTCTCACCGGGGGCCGCCGCATCGATGTAGTCGCCCGAAGCGATATCGCTCACGCCTGCCGCTTCCACATCCACGATCTTCACCGTCACGGTCAGCGTCTTCGCCGTCCAGGCGTAGACGATCGTGCCGACTCGAACCTCCTTCGTGTCGCCGCTAGCTGTCTCCACGTCGGTCGTATAGACGAAGGTCGCCTTCTTTCCGCCCGGCTTGTAGTCGAAGGCATTTCCTAGCGTGTCGACATGTGAGAAACCACCGGCGGTCACGCCGACCTCCGTGTCCGCATTGATGGGTCCGGTCACGGCACCGTCGAGATTCGCCACGATCGAGAGTGCGATGCGCTGATTGGTCGCTACGCTGCGGAAGGTTTCGCCGTCATCTTTTTCGACGATGAGCTCGTCGGCGTAGACGTCACTGAGCGTCACCTTCGGCTTGAAGGTGGCGGTATTCTCGAGAATGTCATCGACGGCTGCGCAGAGCGGCAGAGACGTTGCGATGAGCGTGAGGAGCGGAAGGATGAGATGTGATTTCATATTATGGGAATTATACTCCCTATAAGCACCAGCGATGCCACGCCCTCACTTTTAGTTTAGCTCCCCCTCGACGCCCGCCCCGCCCGTGGCTACCGTCCTCTGCCTTGATCTACGTCCCCCGCATCCGGCGAATCGCCCCACTCCTCGTTGTCCTTGAACTGGCCGTGATGACCCACGGTGCATTGGCGGAATCCCTCAAGCTCTACACCTCGCCAGCGCTCGGCCAAATGCTCGCCGCCGCGCTCCCGCTCCTGCGCGACGCAGGGATCGACGCTTCCATCCGCGGGGAAGCGAGCAGTTCCATGTCGATCCAGCTACTCGCCGAAGACAAGGCCGACGCGATCTTCACCGTCCGCCCACTCAGCGGTGAGGACCGCGCGGTCGCCCCGGACAAGCCATTCTTTGAAGTGAAGATCGCCACTCAAGCCACCGCGCTGCTCGTGTCGCGCGATGTGTGGGAAAGCGGTGTCCGCTCGATGACGAGAAAGCAGGTCCTCGGCGTCTATGAACGCGAGATCACGAGCTGGAAGCAGTTGGGCGGACTCGATCGACCGATCAAGTTTTACAATTACACCCACGGGCAGGGTATCTGGGAGCACTTCGCACAATGGCTCTACACGGAGATTCGCCGCGCTCCGTTGGGCACGTTCGATGTCGTTGTCAGCGCCGAGGATGCGCGCAATGCCGTCGAATTCAACGGCGGTGCAATGACCGTCGCCTCGCCGACCTTGAGCGACGGCAAGGAAGTCTTCGCGCTCGCGCTCGGAAATGATTCCGACCAGCCAGTCGCCGCCGATCGCGAACACATCCTCGACCGCACCTACCCACTCGCCCGCCCGGTTCTGATTGTCTTCGCCGACCGGCCCATCGGCGCCCGCGCCCAGCTCCGCGATTTCTTCCTCGGGCCGAAAGGCCGCGAACTGATTTCCCGCCGCGGCCTCCTTCCTGCCGACGGAACGACCGGCCCGTGATCAGCTCAGGATCATCGTGCAAATCGCGATCGACGCGATGACTGCGACCGTATCCGCGATCAATCCCGCGGCCACCGCGTGCCGCGTCCGCCGCACGGCCACGCTCCCGAAGTACACTGCCAGCACGTAGAACGTCGTCTCCGTGCTTCCGTAGATCGTCCCGGCGATCCGGCTCGTCAGCGTATCTGGTCCGAGTCGATTGATCAGTTCCACGAAGAGCCCCTGCGTCGCACTCCCGCTGAGCGGCCGCATCAGGACCATCGGCAGCAGATCCGCGGGAAAATGAATCGCGCTCAGCACCGGGGTGAGCGTGCGGGTCATCATCTCGATCACTCCCGCTTCGCGCAGCATGCGGATCGCCACCAGCATCGCGACCAGAAAGGGAATGATCCTCTGCGCCACGCCGAATGCTTCCTTCGCCCCCTCCGTGAATTGCTCATACACCTTCACCCCACGCAGCGCCGCGTAGAGCGGAAAGAACGACAACAAAAACGGCACTGCCAAGATCGACACCGCGAACAGCGACCGGATCAACGGCCCCTTTCCCGCCATTTCCGTCGGACTCGGCGGGGCCGCGAGTTTCAGCGGCGCGAGCAACCCATTCGCGAACTCAGGAAAGGCAAGCAACACAAACATCCACGCAAACGCCGCGGCGAAAAGCCACACGATCAGACGTCCGCGGGCGGATAGCGGCGGTGGCTTCACTTTGTCTTTTTCTTCATCTTCATCCTTTTCCCCCTCTTTCGGAGATGAAGATGAAGATGAAGAAAAGGACGAAGGTTCCGCGGTAGCAGCATCCTTCACTCGAAACATCGGCAGCCGCTCGAGCAGCTTCGCCGCCGTCACACCCGACACAGCCGCGCAACACGTCGCCAGGAATGCCGTCACCACAATCGCCGTCGGATTCTTCGATCCCGCCACCGCAAGCAGCGCGATCGCCGTCGTCGGCACCAGTTGGATCGACGCCGTATTGATCGCGAGGAACGTACACATCGCATTCGTCGCCGTCCCCGGATGGGGATTGAGCCGCTCCAGATGCTGCATCGCGCGCAGTCCGAGCGGGGTCGCCGCATTGCCGAGCCCGAGCATGTTCGCCGCCATGTTCATCACCATCGCCCCCATCGCCGGATGATCGGCGGGCACGTCGGGAAAAAGCCGCCGCAAGACGGGCCGCAGCGCCTGCGCGATGATCTGCACCAGCCCCGCGCGCTCGGCCAGCCGCATGATCCCGAGCCAGATCGCCATGATCCCCACGAGCGGCAGCGCGATCTTCATCACGGCAATCTCCGCCGTCTCAAACGCCCCCTTCGTCAACTCCGGCATCCGCCCCGTGAAACCGCCCACGAGCACCGCGACGATGAGCATGGCGAGCCAGATCCAATTGAGCATGGCCGCGGAGAATGCGCGGCCCCCTCCACCCCGACAAGGCCGAAGAAACTCTCCGTCACCGCACAAAAAACGCGGAGCCAGTTTCGCCCAGCTCCGCGAGGAAGAGGCTGAAACTAACGAACCCCGATTTTTAAGACGCGCTCGCAGAAAGATTTCTTGGATTCAAAAAGCCGTGTCATCCCGAGCGGAGTATAACGCAGCCGAGGGAACTCTGCCTTCGGGAGATCGTGCAGTTCCCGACCATCCGAGATCCCTCGACTTCATTCCGCTCACCCACGCTCTCTTCATTCTGCTCCCGATGGCAGCGCTTCGCGATTTCCCATACATCCTCACAGCCAGTGTTCCGCAGTCCGATGCAAAGCACTCGCCTCTCCGCTGGTTTCCTTTTCACTGTTCTCTTCCCTCCCATGACCCGCCGCACCTTCCTCCACGCCACCGCCGCCACCCTCGCCGCCCACGCCTTCGCTGCCGACCCACCGAAAAAAAAGCGCGCGTTGAAAAAGGCCGTGAACCTCGGCATGTGCAAAGACGGCGCTTCCGTCGCCGAGAAGTTCCGCATCATCAAGGATGCCGGCTTCGACGGCGTGGAGCTAAATCGCCCCGACGCGCTCCCGATCGACGAACTACTGAAAGCGCGCGAAGCCACGGGCCTCGAGATCGCCGGGATCATCTGCACCACGCACTGGGGCAAGCCGCTCAGCGCCGCCGACCCCGCCGCGCGCGAGCAGGGCTTCAACGGCCTGAAGCTCTCGCTCTCCGAAGCCGGCGAACTCGGCTGCCCGCGCGTGCTGCTCGTGCCCGGCGTGGTGAAGAAGGACGTATCTTACGAAGACTGCTGGAAACGTTCGGTCGAGCAAATCAAACGCGCGGTCCCATTCGCCGAGCAGGCGAAAACCAGGATCGCGATCGAGAACGTCTGGAACCAATTCATCATGAGCCCGCTCGAAGCCGTGCGCTTCCTCGATGAGATCGGCAGCCCCGCGGTGGGCTGGCACTTCGACATCGGCAATGTGGTGAACTACGGCTGGCCCGAGCAGTGGGTGCGCATCCTTGGCCCGCGCATCCTCAATCTCCACCTCAAGGAATACAGCCGGAAGGAACGCGATGCGAAGGGCCCATACGCGGGCTTCAAGGTGGAACTCGGCGAAGGCGACGTGGGCTGGCCCGACGTGATGAAGGCCCTCGATGAAATCGGTTACGCGGGCTACGGCATCGCCGAGGTGCCGGGCGGGGACGCAGCGCGGATCAAGTTTCTCGCCGAGCGCATCGACCAGCTCTACGCGAGCTGAAGCAGCGCTTTTGAACAACTCCCCCCCGCCCCTGTCTAGAACATCCACTCCGGCCCCCGTGGCCGTAGAACATCTGCCCATGAAAATCCTCTATCGTCCTTCATTCGCCCCGCTTCGCCGCTTCATCCTCGCCACCGCGCTCCTCCCGCTCGCGGTCACGTTCGCGGAAGACGCCCCGCAAGTTCCCGGCATCAAAGTCGATCCGACCCCGCTGCCGCAGGTCTCCGGGACGGTGACCACTTTCGCTCCCGTGGTGGAAAAGGTCGCGCCGAGCGTCGTCACGATCTCCACTTCCAAGATGGTGAAAGCCGGCGCCGCCGGCAGCGGCGGCAACAATCTCAACGAGCAACTCTTTCGCCGCTTCTTCGGCATCCCCGATGGCGAGGAAATTCCCAATCCCGGCCAGCGGCGTCGCAGCCCGGGTGGTGGCAGCGGAAACGGCAGCGGCAAGGAAGGCCGCGCGCAGAAGCAAAACATCGGCCTCGGCTCCGGTGTGATCGTCAGCGCGGAAGGTCACGTGCTCACGAACAACCACGTGATCGAAGGCGCCGACGAAATCCTGGTGACCATCGGCAATGAAAAGCGCGAGTACAAGGCCAAGAAAATCGGCACCGATCCCGGCACCGACATCGCCGTGCTGAAGATCGATGCAACCAACCTGCGTCCCATCGTTTTTGCGGATAGCGACAATCTCCGCGTCGGCGACCTCGCCATCGCGGTCGGCAACCCCTTTGGCCTCACGCAATCCGTGACCATGGGCATCATCAGTGCGCTCGGCCGCGGCGGCACGGGCATTACGGAGTACGAGAACTTCATCCAGACCGATGCGTCGATTAACCCCGGCAACTCCGGAGGCGCGCTCATCGATACGCAGGGCCGCCTGATCGGCGTGAACACCGCCATTTTCAGCCGCAGCGGCGGCAATATGGGCATCGGTTTCGCCGTGCCGGCGAACCTCGCGCAGAGCATCATGAAATCGATCCTGAGCAATGGTCGCGTCTCCCGTGGCTATCTCGGCATTGGGCTCGATACCGTCAGCGAAGACTTCGTGAAGCAGCTTAACCTGCCTTCCACCGATGGCGCCATCGTCACCCAGGTGGAACCCGGCAGCCCGTCGGAAAAAGCCGGGATCAAAGAGTATGACGTGGTCATCGCCGTAAACGCCAAGAAAGTGGAAGGCCCGCGCGAACTGCGGCTATTCGTGGCATCGCTCGCGCCGGGAACGAAGGCCGACGTGAAACTGCTGCGTGACGGGAAGGAAAAGACGGTCAGCGTCACCCTCGCCGAACGGCCGACCCAGAAAATCGCCGGCAATGAACCGAATGATCCGAAGGCCGAAGATCCCGATGTCCTCGACGGTGTCACCGTCGGCGACATCGACGCGGAGGCGCGGAAGAAATTCGACATCCCGGAGAGCATCCGCAAAGGCGTGGTCGTCCTCGCGATCGAGAGCGATTCAGCGAGCGCGGAAGCGGGAATCCGGGTCGGCGATGTCGTCCTCGACATCAACCGCACGCCGGTCGCCAATGCGAAACAAGCCGTCGAGATGAGCGAGGAACTGAAGAAGGAAAAGAAAGTCCTCCTCCGCGTCGCGACCAAAGGCGCCGTGCGTTTGATCAACGTGGAGCACAAGGAATAGGCGCGCGCTCCCGTCTTGCATCGTCTGGAAAGGCCCCGCCGTTTGGCGGGGCCTTTTCTTTTGCCAGCGGATCGCGCCTTCCCGGCCAGAGCGATCGCAGGGGCCCCCTATGGTTTCGGCGTGAAGTTCACCTTGCAACCGGAGAGGTCACGCTCCAACTGGCGCACTCCCCCGAGGGTCACCTTCGTGCCATTGACCGACAGCTCCTTCAGCCCTTTGAGTGTCCTGAGTTTCGCCAACCCCGCGTCGGTGATCTGCGTTCCGCTGAGGTTTAGTTTCCGCAGTTCCTTCAAACCGAGCAGGTGCTCCGCATCCGCATCGGTAAAGACCGCATTCGTGATTTCGAGGTAGTCAATGCGGGTGAGTTTGGCCAGCGCAGCCGCGCCATCGCCGACGAAGCCGGCATCCGGCATCGCGAGATGCGTGAGGCTGCGCCACTCGGCGAGGGGCGCGATGTGATCTCCCGAGAGTTCGCGGCCGCGCAGACGGGTAAATGAGACGTGGGTGCAGTTTGCAGACAGGGTCTTCACCGCAGCCGCATAGTCCTTCAATTCGCCGCCCAGATAGTCGAGCGTTGCGAGATTTCGCAGCGTCTTGAGCGCGGCCAGACCCTGAGCCGTGATCCCCGCGCAATGATCGATCTCGAGCCGCTTCAGATTTTTTAGCTTCGCGATTTGGGCGAGCCCAGTGTCGGTGACGCGCGTCCGGCGCACGTTGAGTTCGTCGATCGAGTCGATCTGCGCCACGGCCGCCGCTCCCTCATCATTGAAGCCGGAGCCTTCGACATCGATCTCGTGCAGGGCCGGAAACTTTGCGAGCTGGCCGAGAGTCTTCCCGGTAAAACCGGCACCATTGCGGATCTGGAAGCTCTTCAGCTCATTCTGGGCGCTCAGACTGTCGACGAGCGCATCCGTCGTTTTGTCGCCCGGAATCTGCAAGCGATGCAGCCCCCCGATTTCGCGGAGAAATCCGAATGCCGCGTCGTCAAACTGGTTTGTCAGTTCCAGCCAATGGACCGTGCGCAGCGCGACCAGCCTACGGAGATCCGCCGCCGTGAGCGATGGATTGACCTTCGCTCCATCGATGCGGAGACCGAAACCAATGCGCCCGGGTGGGACGCTGCCCGTTTTCAAGACCCGCGACCACTTGGTGCCCTCGTGCATCTCGAGCACCGCCTGATTTTGCAGAAGCCAGTCGATGGTTTCCTTTACCGACGGTTTCGGCGGTTCCGCGGCCAGCTTGCTGCCGAGAGGAGGAGCGGAGGAGATGGGCGCCAGAGTCATCGGTGGAGTCAGCCACTCTTTAGTGAGCTGTTCCCGCCGCGCCTTGAGCAGCAGGGCATCATCGAGCCGCTCGCGTTGGGTGAGCGCGGTGAGATTCGGCGTGAGGACCGCGTCGTACTTCGCAAAGTGGATGCGGGCCCGCTCGAACCGCTCCCGGTCAAACCGCGCGAATGCCGCCCGGAAACTTGCCCGGAACGCCTTGATCGACGGGATCGGATTGTCGCTGTCATCGGGCGGCAGGTTCTGGCCATTGCCGAAGAAAATCTCGCGTTCCTTGTGCCAGACCTTCGCCTCTTCGAGCCTGCCCGCGGTCGTCGCCGCAGCGTCGAGGCGCTCGACGTTCTGGATGTAGCTGCGGCGCAACTCGCCGACACCGCTTTCAAATGGCTTGGCAACTTCGCGGTCATAGGCCGCGCGAAACGGCTCATCAATCTTCGCCAGCCATTGCTCCACCTCCGGCGAAGTTTTCGGCTTCTCCGGCTCCGGCGGCGCCATGGGCTTCGCCTCGGCCGCCGCTTTCGCAAGAAGCGCATCCCCGGCATCGAGCGCCTTTTTGACGAACTCGGGATACTGCTCCCGCGGGACCCCATCGAGGATCGCGACCTCGAGACTGCGAAACTCCCCGCCAGGCGAAAAGATCCCGACCGAGCCGGCTTCGAGCACGTCACTCGGCATCTTCACCTCGATCGGGCGGTCGTTTACCGCCCCGATCAGCTGGTCACCGATCGCCGCAAGTTCGACCGTGACCCAACGATCGCCGAGCATCGCCCACGGAGCGGTGACTTCGCCAAACGCTTTGAACTTGTTGTCGCCCACCGTAGTCTGGATCACACACACGGGCTTCTGGGTCAGCTTGATCTGCACCCGCGACTGCGGCGCCGCGCGCAGCCACACTTGCACGTCCTTCGGTTCCTCCGCGAGACGCAGGACACTCCGGACCGCCAGATCCTTGCCGCGGAATTTTTCGAACCGAACCGACTTTGTCAACCCGATGCCTCCGCCTTCGAGCAGGGTCGCACCGCCGATGCTTTGATCGAGCGCCACCGATTGCCATTGACCGGGCGTGACGTCGGGCGCCTTCGGTTTGGGCTCCGGTTTCGGCGGCGGTACGCTCGGGCTCGTTTCGACCGGCAGCGGGCGTTTCTCCTCCGGCTTGTCGACGATCGCGCCGGGAAACTCCGGGACACTCGCGTTGGGACGGGACCGCCCCGCGCCCGGTCCGGCCGGCTTGAAGATCAGAAACGCGCCGAGCGCGAGCCCGATCCCACCCGCGCCGATTGCGGTCCATTTGCGGACCGCGGCTGTCCGCTTCACCACCGGTGACGAATCGCTCGGCGAAGGCGCGGCAGCCGCAGGCTTTGCCGGCGAGGATTGCGGCGGCAGCACCGCGGGCTTCACCCCGTCGAGCATGCCCACGGCGATGATCGCGCGCATCATCTCCGCCGCATTGTGATAACGCTGCTCGGGCGAAAAACTCATCGCCTTGGCGATCACCGAATCGATGCGCGGATTGACGTGAGCCACCTGCGAAGCCGGGAGCGAGTTCTCGTGAGGGAGTTCGCCGGTGAGCAGTTCGTAAAGGATCACCCCCGCACTGAAGAGATCCGCCCGGTGGTCGATCGCGCAGCCCGCCTCCTGCTCGGGAGCCACGTGGCTCGAGCATTCGTTGTTCGCGTTGCCTAGCGCGACGAGCGGCACCAGGCCGAAGTCCACAAGCTTCGCCCCGCCACTGCGGTCGATGAAGATATTGTCCGGATGCAATCCGCCATGAACGACCCGGTGGCCGTGGGCATGGTGAAGCGCATCGCACACCTGCTCGACCAGCGTGTAGGCCTGCGGTGCGATGAAGCGCGCCGAGCCGATCCGCTGGCTCAGCGGCTCGCCGTCCACAAAATCGCTCACCAGGAAGATGTGCCCATCCGGCGTCCGGCCGAACGTGCGCAAGGCTGCGATCGCCGGATGCTTCAAAAGCGTGACCTGTCGCACCACGTCCGCGACCGACTCTGCGAAACCTGGGACGCTCGACAGCTCCAGCGGCAGCACTTTCACCGCGATGGCCTGGCCATCCGCGCCCAACGCATGATAGACCGCACCCACATCGCCCGTACCGAGCAGCCGGAGAATGGCGAACTGGGGAAGCAATCGCCCAACCTCCGCGAGACCCAGCGGCCACTCTGCGGAGGGCTCCGAGCCCCCGGACTCCGGTGTATTCATCGCCTCATTCATATTCAGATTCCTCTGTTTGGATCATGCGCCGACGCGTCACACTGCGGTAGCGGGAACACCGTGGCGCACCACAGCCAAACTCCGCTCGCCCCAAAATGTTGCACGTCGTCCTGATCATTGTTTGGGGGCAATCCGACGAAAGCGCGCTCCGAACGTCAAGACTCCAGCACGAACCGCGAGCGGCGCACACTCCAAAACGGAATCAACGACGGCAAAGTAAGCCAACCCAAAACCCGCGTTTGATCGGAGCGATGAAATCGCGCACGCGGTCGGGGCTGCGAACCTCAAGACGAAAGCGCCGGTCGCCGAACGCCGGAAGGTGCTCGCGACGCTCGGCAAAATCAGACCCCAAGCCGATCTCACAGCCGAAATCTCCGCTGTCGAAGCAGATCTCGCAGCCGGCCGCCAGCCACCGACCCGCTTTCGCTACGAATATACGTTTCAAGATGCGGGCTACCGCCACTGGGTGCGGACGGACGACCATTGGAATCCTGCCGCTCCTACAAGCGTACGGGTGCAATCGCGCAGTCCATCACCGCGTGGTGTCTCAGAATGCGCTTCAGTTCCCGGCTGAGCTGCTGAATCTCGAATCTCCCGGCGCCGGTGAAAAGTTTTTCGGGCGCAGCCCCGACGCTTGGACCGGCGAGTGTACCGCCGCGAAATGCACCGCTGCACGGCGGACGGAATCGGAATCCCTCGCGCTCGCCGGATTGAGTGCGCGGGCGGCGACACGCGCGCCGCATCACGCAGCTAAGTGGTGAGGGTGGGCTTTCTCCCCGACTACACGGCTGAGATGGCCGCGGCGTAGGTCGTGCAAAGCTCATCCGCGATGGCGATGCCGAGCGGGATGCCCCCGATATTTTTTCCGGCCACCTCCGCGTCAAATTCCCAATGGACGCCGAGATAAATCCGGCTCAGCCCGTTCTCCACGATGGCGTCTTCGAGACTGGCGAACTCCCGATCGTGCCGGGGACGGATGTTCCCCGTCACGTCGCGGTTCACGCCGTTCCATTCGTCCGAGACAAACCGGAACTTCACCTTGTCCTTGCGCCCCTGGAGTTTGACCTTCGCGGGAAACCAGACATTGAGGACTTTGCGGAGTGCATGGAGCGAAGCGCCGCCGAAGGTGGCGTGACCCGATGGATAGGCGGGGAAGCCCGGCGTGAAATTCTTGCCCGAGCCGTTCGTCCGCGGCGCACCCAAGGGTGTCCAGAATGGGTCGCCCACCACAGCAGAGCCACTGGGCTGGGGTTGAGTCTGCCCTTCCTTGCCGAAGCTCTGGTCGTGCTGCCGCACCCCGGTCACCGGGCGCCAGATATTGTAGAGGTATTTGTAGTGCCATGCGTGACTGCCCGCGTCGCCCAAGGCCGTGGCGCAGATCGCGTAGAGAACCATCTTCCGATCCTCCGTGAGGGCGAAGTCACCCGCGATTTTCTCGATGATTTGGAAGTAAAGGCGCGGGGGTGTTCCGAGGAAAGCCACGCCGTCGTAGGCCCAGTAGATGCCCCGCAGGGCCAGGTCCAACCCGGCTGGACCTCCGGCACCTTCGGCGTTCGAACGGTGCCCCAGTTTCCGAACCTTCGCGTAGTCGCTGAGGTAGTCTGGATCCTGACGGTTGACATGCCCCGGGCTCAGGTATCCAGGAGGTTTCTCTAACGGCAGGCGATTCTTGATTCCAAAAAAGCGCACATTGCCCGCGCTTACTCCAATCGGCTGAGGGGCCGGTGCCGGCGCGGCGACACTGCCGGGGTAGTTGTCCGGGTCATGCTGATACGCCCCGGGCGTGCTCTGGTAAGAATAGGGAGCATTCGTCGCCGCACCGTCGTTGGTTCGATCATCAAAGTGAGCATCTGCAACCGAGACACCCCAATTCGCGCTGGCTGAATTCTGCGGCGGCATGGCGGCTGCCGCACCCGCGATTAACGCCGCCTGTTGCGGGAAGAGGCGCGTCAGGACCCGACTCGCCGCACCGTGGAGCGCCGATTCCCGGTTCGCCCCGGTGGGAAGCGGTAGAGCGGGCGGGAAGGCAAACGCCGCCACTCTGGCGTCGCCCAGAAACCAAGCGTGGGTCATCGCCCGCAAGGTGATCGCGAAGGAACGGGCACTCCCGGTGGGGCCACCCTGATTGAGCGGAGGGGACATCCCCGGTGCGGGGGGCGTATGATCAAAGCGGTTGCACTCCATGAGGACGTGAAGCCAGTCGTTGGGTGTGTTCATTTTCGTGGAATCGTTGGTTTGGAGTTGAGTTAGTGGACCGGGATGCTGGTTGTTCCCCACGGACACCTCATGTGCGATGTCCGCAGTCCCGCTTCACCCAGATAAATAGGCTTTTGGGGAAGCGGGTTGCAAAACATCTGCCGAAATTCGTTTCCGCTTCGCCCTGGTGTCATCCTGAGCTTGCGAAGGATCTCCCAAGGTCGCGGGGGAGATCCCTCGTTCCTCGGGATGACACATCCGGGAACCTTTTTTGGCAGATGCTCTGCCGCGCGGGTCAAAAATAGTGGCTCATCTGTTTCCTTATCCTCATCCTCATCATCTTCCTGCCGCCGACGGGGCATTGTGGATGACGTGATCGCGGCGACTTTTCAGACGCCCAGTTAGATCGGCCAAGCGTACTTGCCGAACAGTTCCGGATATTCCTTTTCGAAGAACTGCTTCATTTCCGCGCGGAACCGCTCCGGGCGGAACCGCTCCGCATTGGCACGACAAACTTCGGGACGCAGTTCGTCGAGCCGCTTCTCGCAATCAAGTACTGCCTGAGCGAGGCAGTCGCCAGACGGCTCATCGAAAAACAATCCGGTCTTCCCCTCGACGACCGTTTCCAACGCCCCGCCCGCCCGAAAGGCGACCACCGGCCGTCCGGCCGCCTGCGCTTCGAGCACGGTGATGCCGAAATCCTCGGTGCCGGGAAAGATGAACGCCCGGCACTTTTCGAAGTGCTCCTTCAGCACCGGAAATGGCTGGCCACCAAGGAACGTGATGTTCGATTTTGCCCTCGCGCGCAGCCCCTCGAGTTCCGATCCCTCACCGATGACGACGAGTCGTTTGCCGAGTTGATTGAAGGCGGTGACGGCCAAGTCGATTCGTTTGTAAGGCACGAGTTGAGACACCACGAGATAGAAGTCCTCAGTCGCCTCGCGCGGAGTGAAATCGGCCACCGAAACCGGCGGATAGATCACCGTGGATTCCCGGCCATAGCAGCGGCTGATCCGGCCCTGGATGAAAGTGGAGAGCGTGATGAATCGATCGACCTTCTGAGCGGCCTCGCGATCGAATCTTTGCAGCGACGGGGTCAGCGCCCGGATCGCCGCGCGTTTAATGCCGTTCATCCCTTCCGCATTGCTGAGATACTCTTCCTGCTGCTCGAAAAGATAGCGTGGCGGAGAGCAACAGTAGCAGACGTGTGGCACGCCTTCGGGAACGACGAGCCCCTTGAGAATGCTGGCGTCGAGAGTCAGCACGCAGTTCACATCGGCGTCCACTTTCATGCGCTTCAAGAAGTACGGATAGATGGGCAGCAGACTTTTGTAGCGCCGGGCCGCCCCGGGAATTTTCTGCACTGGCGAAGGCCGGATGCGATGCTTCCGGATGGTCGCGGAGAGCCGACTCGGCTCGGTGACGAGCGTGTGAATGTCCGCTTCGGGAAATAGATGACAAAACTCCTCGAGGACCTTTTCACCTCCCCGCATGGAAACCAGCCAGTGGTGACCGAGTGCGACCTTCATAAGCAGGGCTGGCTGACAGCTTTGGTGTGATGGATCATGAAATTTTTCCGGCGGAGGCTAAGTGACGGGAAACAAATCTGGCGAGGAAGCATTCCAAGTTCCATCGCGGGAACAGCTCAACTCTCACGCCCGCCCGATCACGCCCGCGCAGCGACGGAACGAAACGGCGGCGGCGGAGTGGCTGGAAGTCCGAGCGCCGCGCGATAGACCTCGAGCGATTCACCGGCCATGCGTTCCTCGGAGAATTCGATCTGTGCGCGCTCGTAAGCTCCGCGGCTTTGCGCGAGCCAGAGTTCGCGCGAGCGGCTGAGTTCGATCAAACGGCGCGCCGCAACCTCCGGATGCGCGGGGTCGAAGAGGAATCCCGAAACGCCGTCGGCCACGGCATCGCGATTGCCGATGACATCCGTCGCGACCACGGGCACGCCGACTCCGGCGGCTTCGAGCACGGCGATGGGCATGCCTTCCCATCGCGACGTGGAGAGGTAGCCGAACGATTGTGCATACTGTTCGGTCATCCCGGAAATCGCCCCGAGAAACTCAACATGCGGCGCGAGCCCGCGCGCGCTGATCTCGGCTTCGATGCCCGGACGATCCGGTCCGTCGCCGAGGAGGATGAAACGAAATGTCTCCAGGGCCGACGCCTTGCGCAGTTCCTCGAGCACCGCGATGAAAAGCTCGGGATTCTTTTGGTAAACGAAGCGGGTGACGTGAACGACGCGCAGCGGGCGCTGGTCGAAATTGGCCGGATCGAGCGGGCGTGGTGCGATCTTCACGCCATTCAGGATCAGCACCATGCGCGACGCGCCGACGCAGCGTGGCCGAATGCTTTCCGCTTCGCTCGGCGAAGTCGCAATGACCCGGGCAGTGACCAGCGAGAGCAGCCAGTCGACGGCAAACTTGACCCGCGCGCTGAGGGTCGTCGCCGGGGTGACGCCATGGGGTGTATGGACGCTGCGGGCCGGCGTCAGCAAGGCAACCATCCGTCCGTAGAGTCCGGCACCAAAGCCGTGAGAATGCAGCACCTCGATTTTTTCGCGGCGGACGAAACGCATCAGCGCCCGCAACGATGCCGGCCGCAATGCGCGGTGCGGGATTTCGAACATGCGGGCTGCCCCGACGATTTTTTCGTAGCGATCCCAGTAGGGCTCTTCCCGCGGGCAGGCGATGAAGACTTCGATCTGGCGGGCGAGAACCTCGGCGTGCTGAAAGAGATTTTGCGGACCGCCGCCGTGATCCGCACGGGCGGTGATCAGGAGGACGCGCATGGTCGTGCGATGAGTTCGTCCGCGATTTCGAGAAAGCGCTGCCCGAGGGTGTCCGGCGCAAATTCTTCCCGCCGCGCGAGGGCTTCGCGCTGCCACCGGTCGGCGATCGTGGGATCTTCGGTGAGCGCGAGCAGCGCCTCGCGCCAGGCCACCGGATCGCCGGCACCGAGCACACGGCCGAAGCTGCCATCTTCCACAAGCTCCGGCAGGCCGCCCTGATCGCTGACCATGATCGGCAATCCGAGCGAGCGGGCCTGGAGCACGACGAGCGGCTGGTTTTCATACCAGATCGAAGGGACCACGAGGACATCGGCGGCGCGCATGTAGCCATCGACGTCGTCGGGCGGGACGAAGCCGGCGAAGCGGACCCAATCGCGCCCGGCGTATTGGGCGCGGAGGGGATCGAGGCTGGCGCCGCGACCGACCACGGTGAGGCGAAAGCGCGATTTGTCAGGCAGTGAATCGAGCACCTCGAGGAGGAAAGGCACGCCCTTATGCGGGCTGACCTGGCCGACGTAGAGGATCTCGATCACGGACCCGGCGGGCTTGGGTTCGGAGCGGGTGGGAAAAGCGAGCGGGTTCGGGAGATGGATCCCGCGGGCCGCATGGGCGGGGAAGACTGGCTCGATGGATTTCAGCAGGGCGCGCGACGGGCTGACGAAGGCGAGTCGCTCGATCTTGCGCACATAATGACCGCGTACGGCGGCGGAAACGCGGCAGACGGCGCACTGCGTTTTGCAGTTGGCGTCACGTTTGAACATGGACTGGCGCAGACACAGCAGCGTGAGATCGTGGCACGTCACGATGACGGGGAACCTCAGCGCGCCGAGCGTATTCCAAAGGTTGTAGCCGAGGCCGGTGAGGTTGTGGGTATTGACCAGGTCGGGCCGAAAGTCGTCGATCACGGCCCGCAGGGTCGCGGCGGCGGTGGGGTGAAAGTGATCGAGGGCATGCCAGAAAGGCTTTTTCCAAGGGGCCGCCGTAAGGTGCTCGAAGACCTCGTAGACATTGGGAATCCGCCGGCGATAAACGGTCAGGCCGGGCTCCTCTTCGGTGGTGGATTCGGGATCGTCCGGCGCGGTGAGCGTGAGGACACCGACCACCTCGCCGTGCCGCGCGAGCCAGCGGGCGAGATGCGCGCAGGCGAGCTCGGCACCACCTTTGACCTGCGGCGGATAGAAATTCGAGAGGAGAAGGAATCGGTGACTCATGCCAAAGCGCAGGCGCTCTGCTGCAGGCAATGGGCCAGCGGGCGGACAATCGCCTCGATCGAGTAGAGGCGTTCGACCGCCGCACGAGCGGATGCCGCGGCCGCGTGCAGCGCCGCGGGATTCTGAAGTTGCTCGAAGGCGCGGAGAAACTCCGCGGCCGTATCCGCCCGGAGCAACGCGAGACCGTCGAGCCCCTCGGCCCCGAGTTCTGTCGAGATGATCGGGCGGCCGAAGGCGGCGGCTTCGACCAATTTCGTGCGCAGACCTCGTTGCGAGACGATCGGATTCACGAAGATGGAGATTCCCGCATAGAAATCGCGCAGATCGGGGAGATTGGCGTGAAAGCTCACGCTGGGATCGGATTGCCACTCCGCGACGAGGTCGGCGGGCAGATTCTTTCCGGCGACTCGGAGACTCGCCCCGGGGTGACGCGCCCTCACTGCCGGATACCACTCGGCGAGGAAGAAGCGGATCGCGTCGAGATTCGAGGGGTGAATGTAGTTGCCGATGAAACCGAGGACGGCTCCGTCGAGGGGCGGGTCGAGCACCGGATACTCCTCGAGCGGAATTCCGTAGCCGACGATCGCGACCTGTAAATGGGGATACTTGCGTCGCACGATCGCCGCCTCCTCCTCGGAGATCGCGACGAAGCTGCGAACCCGCGGCATCAACCGGCGATAGAAGGCTTCGGCCTGCAACCAGCGCGCGCCCATGTGCAGCTTCCGGGGCAGGCTGCCCGCCTTGCGACTGCGCTCTTTGAAGACCTCGAAGGAGAGGTCATCCTCGAGGTAGACCACGTTTTCGGCTCCCCGCAGCGAAGACAACCGGAGCAGCGACAGAGCGAAAGGAAACGCGCAAAAGACCACTTCGAATTGCGCCGCATCGACGAAGCGATCGATTTGCTCAACCATCCCTGTACTGAGGTAGCCGGGCACATCGAAAGGGTCGCGAAATTTATCGAGAAAGCCGCGCTCATAGCGGACTTGAAGAAACGCCTGGGCTGGCTGGGTCTCCTCGCGAAATGCCGATGTCTCCTCTCCCGCATCGAGGCAGATCAGCGAGACTTCATGCTCCCGCGCCAACGATCTCGCCAGGTAATACAGCCGCTTGGCAGCGCCCGAACACGAGGCTGGAAACAGCAGAAATGAGGAGATGAAGAGGATGCGCATCAAGACGGCCTGAGACAGCGAAAAACGTGCGCGACTCTGCGGAACGCTCCATGCGTTGACAAGGTGGAACTCGGGCGCGGGACTAGCTTGCAATCCGCCACGCGGATCGACAGCTTCCCGCGTTGCCAACGCATCAGCTATGAAAGCAAAAATTACTGAACTCGAAGGGCTGCGCGGCGCCCTCGCCGCCTGGGTCGTGATCAGTCACCTCCTGGTGCTTGCGGGCATCGGCGGAGCGATGCTTCCGCCGGGAGTGCGGCTTCTGGAACGCGGGGCGCTGCCCGTCGACCTCTTTATTATCCTGAGTGGCTTCGTGATCTTCATGGTCCTCGATCGAGGGACGGACAGCTACGGGGCATTCATCACGCGCCGCTTCTTTCGACTCTACCCGGCCTACCTCTGCTGCCTCGTGGCGATGATCCCGCTCGGAGCGCCCGCCGCGGCTGCCATCGCGAAGCTACCGTGGGCGGATGAACCCGTCCTCCAGTGGATCATCGCGGACGCCGCGACCACCGCCGCGCATCTCTGGCAGCATGTGCTCGTGCATCTGACCATGCTCCACGGCGTGCTGCCGCGCGAGGTGCTGGCGGACAGCCCCGGGGCGATCCTCGGGCCGGCGTGGTCGATTTCGCTGGAGTGGCAATTCTACCTGATCGCACCCGCGATCGTCGCGGCGATCCGCAGGGATTTTCGGTGGCTGATGGGCATCGGGGCGTTCATCGTTTTCGCCTCGCTCGCGGCACCGAAATTCGGCGATTTCTTTGCACCGGGAAAATACCTCACCTACTCGCTGCCCGCCTTCCTGCCGCTGAAGGCGAGCTTCTTCTTCGTGGGAGCATGCAGCTATCATGTTTACCGGAGTTGCACCGGCCGGGTGGAGCCTGCCCTGGCTGCGCGCATCCTCGTCCTCGCGCTGGTGGCGGCGGGTGCTGTCGTCCAGTCCCTCCCGCTCACGATCTGGATCGGACTGCTCGGCTCGCAATTTCTCCACATCCAGGGCTACCGCAGCAAGGTCACTGAGTCGGTGTGCGCGTTTTTCAATACGCGCGTCGTCCAGTGGCTGGGGCGGATCTCCTACTCCACGTATCTGTGCCACCTGCCGGTGCTCTATGGAGTGCTCCTCACTCTCACGGCCGTGGGAATTCCGCGGGGGCAGTGGATGTTTTTTGTGACGCTCTCCGCGTTCTCCATTCCCGCCATCCTGCTCGTATCGCAGCTCCTATTTACCTTTGTCGAAACGCCTTTCATCAAGGCGGCAAAGGGCTGGACCACGGCCACTGGTCCGCGCGCTGATGAAGCGCTGCCACCTTCTCCAGAGCGCGATCCGGCGTAGCCGGCGGCGCGGAGTGGTCAGGCGTTCGCCGGATTCGGAAGCGGGCCGGTGGTTTGCGCGACCATTGCCCCGCGGGGCGAGGTGCTCATTCGCCAGCCGTAGGTGGTATGGGCGATGATGATGCCGACAAAAAAGCAGTCGTAGATTCCTTCGAAGAGATTCGTGGACGGTGACTGGTTGCAGACCACCAGTGCGAGCAAGCCGACGGTCGCAGACCACTTGGGAGAGAGCAGGCGCCGAGTGAAGATGAAACCGATGAAGAGAATCAGGTAGGGCACCAGAAAAATGCCCATGACCCCGTAGGCATACAGAAACGCGTTGTCGCAGGTGATGGGCAGTTCCGCCTTGCCGAAAATTTCGAGAGGCGCTCCGACACCACCCGCACCGGCGCCTAACCACCGACCTCCCACTTTCTGGATATGCTCCATGGCCATCGGCCACACGGTCACGGCGCGGTCCTGCATCGACAGGAGGTGAAACTGCGAGTCAGACCGCAAATCCCGTTCGAGGAAGCCGAGCATCCCGCTCGTGTTCAGCGGCAAAATCACGGTCGCGAGGACGAGGGCGAGAATCTGCAAACGAAGCGCAAAGGACGCCAAGGCTTTGACCATCTTCGCGACGGAACCGGGAGCCGGGTTGCGGAGGGCCGGAAGCCCTTCGAGCAGGAAAAAGTTGACGAGCACGCCGATAAACCCCGCGAGCGGCGCCTTCGAGGTGGTGAGGTAGACAGCCCATCCACTCAGCGCGAAAAGCATGACCCGCCGGAACATCCCGCGCAGGCCCGAGGCGGCAATGATCGACAGGTAGACGATATGAATTGCCGCATCTGCGGAAAGGCGCGCAAAACCCGGGAGCCGCTCACGGCCGTCGAGTTCAGTCCAATCACGACTGCCTTCAACGGTGACATTTCCGACCGTGAATTCCGCACCGATCCACGGATAACGAACGACGCTGTTCACACAGACACCGAATACAGCAATCGCGAGGAGGACCGTGCAACCGCGCCGGAAAAAGTCCCAATTCCGCAAGATCGCCGGGTACACCGCGACGCCGAAAAGCAGAGGGAGAAAGACCTTAATCCCAAACACGACCTGGGGAATGCTCGTCCAGTGGATGAACCCAATGGCCGCCGCGATCATGAGCTGGAGGCAAACGACCATGAAATAGAAATTGCGGCGCCCGAGGCCGGGCATCATGGCAGCGAGGAAAATCCCGACGATGGGGCAGAGTTCGCGCACGTAGAGCAAGGGTTCCAATCGCACCGTCGAGAGGATCCAGCGTAACGCGCCCTCGGTCGTCACGATGCCGAGGTAAAGAAGGAGACACGCGACGGCCGCCCGTGATGGAGTGAGTCGGGCGCGCCGCGACCGGCCAGTGTCGAAGCGTGTGGCCGGGACGGGAGAGACCTGTGGCTCAGCAGCGATCATGCGAGTGGGGAACGTGTGGCGGTTGGGCGGGAAAGGCCAGTTTTTCCGCAGCGAAGGGGGCGGGGGGCCGGAAGAGAAATTTCCGCGTTGCCCCCGCGTCGGAGCTGCTGGCATCGTCCACGCCGAATGAAATCACCGAGCCCGGCAGGGACGCCTGAATCTCGCTCCCAAGCCCGATGCGAAGCCTGATCCCGAATCGCATCCGCAGCGCCTGGGAGTGGAGGATCGGCCGCCCGTGGCTGCTCGCGAGGAGTTTCACCGTTTGCGGTTCCCGCCGCGGAGCGCTGGGCCGGTGGGGTTACCTCGGCTACGTCGGCCATCGCAACTATGGCGATGACGCGCTTTTCAACGCGATCACTGGCCAGATGATGCCCGGGCCGGATTTTGAGGTGGCGGATCTTCCCCCATTTCCGCGCACCCTCGCCGCCCGCGCGAATGCGTTGAATGACGCCGTGGACCTGTCCCGTTACACCGCCATGGTCGTGGGCGGCGGCACCTTGATCTATCGCGAGAATTACCTCGACCTCGCGGAGCGTTCCCTGAAGCGCGGGATCCCTTTGCTCGTCGCCGGGACGGGCGTGGGCGATACCGAATACTGGAAGGCGCATCTTCCGGATGGGGTTCTCGATGGGGTGGTCCGCCGCTGGAATGATGTCTTGCGCGAGGCGGTGCTCGTCGGGGTGCGTGGTCCGCGGTCGGTGGCGGCGTTGCACGCGATGGGGATCGAATCGGCGACCGCGATTGGCGACCCGGCGCTCGCCGTGACGATGAACGTGAAACTCGCGCCGCAGCGCAGCGACGTGATCGGGATCAATCTCGGCACTCACGATCCGATCTGGGGCGAACAAGGTCGCGTGGATCGGGAGATGGTGACTTTCGCTCGCGGTGTCATCGAGCGCGGCAAACGAGTGCGCTTCCTCGCGATGAGCCCCATCGACGTGGAAATCGGAAAGCGGCTCGGGGCGGCGATCGATTCGCCGGCTTACGAGATCGCCTGGGACCCTCGCAAGATTGAGTCGGAAATCGCAGGTTGCGACGTGGTCATCGGCCAGCGGCTTCATTCGGTGATCCTCGCGTTCGCATACGGCGTGCCGTCGCTGTCGCTTTCCTATCAGCCGAAGTGCCTGGATTTCCTCGAGTCGGTCGGATTCCCCGAGTGCTCGGTCAAGACGGACGACGTCACCGCGGCGCGACTCAACGCGTGGCTGGCGGAGATCGATGCGGGCTGGACCGACACGAGCCGGCGGATCGTGGAGAAAGTGCGCGGTTTTCAGGCCGTCCAAAAAGAGTTCGGCGAGCGGGCGCTTCGACTGGTCGGAGCGCGGATTCACCCGCGCTGACCGGGTGAAGCAGGCCGCAGCGCGCGATCGAGCGTCCGGAGTTGGTCGAGGTTCCACTGCTCGGCGAAGCGGCGCGCTTCGGCCCCGAGCTGGCCGCGTTTTTCCGCGTCGCGCAGAAGGTCGATGCAGTGCCCGGCGAATTCTTCATCCGTCGCCGCGACGCGGAGGAAAGGCACCGTCGCCAGGTCGAGACCGCGGGCACCGCTCGGGGTCGTCACCAGTGGCCGGCCGAACCCGAATGCTTCCATCGTCTTGATGCAAAAGCCGGTGCCGAACTCCACCGGGTTGATCGCGACCGCCCCCTTTCGATAAGCCGCTTCGATGGTGGGAAGTTCGCCGAGAGCCCGCACCCCGGCGGGCCAGGCGGATGCGGCGCCGCACTTTCCGGCGATGAGCAATTCGGCATCGGGAACGGCCACATGCACCTGCGGCCACACTTTTTCCACGAAGCGGGTCAACGCCGCGACGTTGATCGGATTTTGGGACCCGACGAAAAGCAAGGAAGGCCGGGCGGGATCGTCGAGTGGCGCGGCGGGTACGGCGACGAGCGGACCGACGCAGTGCACGTGCGGGAGTCCCCGCTCCCGGAGATCGACGGCCTCGCTCTCCTCGATGGCGATGACGGCATCGGCACGCCCGAGCGCGCGAGTCTCGGCAGCGATCGAAGTGGAAAACCACGCAGGCCGCAAACCAGAGCGCAGGTAGCGGAGGTGCCGGTCGCCGAAGAGATCGTGGCAATCGATCACCGAATGGGCAGTGCCTCGCACCGCGTCCGCCACCGCGGAGGTGAAAACGTACTGGCAAAGGACGGTATCGATCTTCCGCGCGACCACCAGTTCCCGCGCAGCCGTTGCGATGCGCGGGTCGAACCAATCGTCTACTGCCCACGAGAAGGCCGCTGCCCAGCCAAGACGCCGGGCGAGGTACCGCCAGGCACGGGACCAGAATGCCCGCATCGCCGGGGCCTTGCCTGTCTGGACGAAGGTGAACCGTTCGCCGAACCGCGCACGCATCGCCGGGATATCGCCCTCTTCGTAGTCGGCAAAGAGAAAGTAGATCTCGTGCCCTTGCCCCGTGAGACTTTGGATCATTTCCAGAATCCGGGCGCGATTGCCGGCATTGGGCGGATCGGTCGGGACGGTGGAAACGACGGCGATTTTCAGCGGTAGCATTTTCTCCGGCTCGAGTTCCCCGGCAAGCTCACGCGCGGAATCGAATCGCCCACTTTCCAAAGATGCCGGGCCGCCCCTCCATCAAGGGAGCGCGACGAAGTCGACGTTCAGAAGGTTACTGCCCGCAACGGTCACCGAGGCGGGCGGAAAGTTTAACGGAGGAGCCGTGACCGAGACCGTCCGCGCGGAGTCGATCAAGCCGGCGATGATGTACTGGCCATTGGCATCCGTCGTGGTGAAGTGCGTAAAGCCGGATTCGACGAGTGCGCCAACGACCGGGGCACCGAGTGCGGTCGTGACCCGTCCGCTAATCGAACGAGTTCCGGGGCGCGTCGCCACGACTTGCTGGAGCCACGAGCGGGTGTCCCGCCGCAATTGAATGGGTCGCAGCACCCAACTGTCCGTGTGGTTGCCATACGGCAGAGTGCGGAAGGAAAAGGGGGTCATGTCCGCAATGTTCGTGCGGAGGTAGGCCTCGGGACTGGTCCAACTCGTCTCATTGCTGATGTGCTGGAGACGGCCCTTGAGCCGCGCCAGACGACTGAGCGCCGAAGGGACATCCTCCAGCGGGTAACCCCAAAACTCCGTCCCGTCGTAATGGGAATGCGGGATGAACGCGAGCCAGGCATCGGCAATGGTGTCATCGGCCAGGCCGATGTAATTGCACGCGATAGAACCGCGTGAGAATCCCGCGAGGATGACTGCGGAGGGATCGCCGCCATACTCTTCGCAAACCCGCCGCACCGTGCGTAGGCAATAGTCTTTCGTCGCAGCCAGATCGCCCCACCACACGGTCTGATTGCTCAGCGGGCTACCCCCGATCGTCGGCATACTGATCCAAATAAAATCCCGGCCCGCGGTGAGGCCGTAACCGAGTTGAGTATCCTCGATCAATCCCGAGTGACGCTCGCCATATGCATCGATGAAATCCCCATTGCAGGCATACTCGACGATCACGGGATACTTGTTCCCCGGCACCCAATTGGTCGGCAGGTAAAGCGCGTGATACGCGTTGCTTCCCGCATATTCCGGCGCCGTTTGTTTCACTCGGACTCCGGCAGCGGGCGCGCCGATGGTCATCGCCGGAACGGCGAGATCCGCAGGTACGGCGAAGATGTCGTCCGGGGCGTGGGAGTATTTTTCAAAGAGATAGTCCTCGATCGCCCGCCGGTCAGCATCTCCGATCGCGCGATCATAAATAATGACTTCCGCAATGTCCCCCGGAAATGGGCAAGCCGGATCGGAGATGCGATAGCCGCCAGCAGCCGCATCCGGAACCGTCGTCGACACCGCAGTGTCATTGAGCCGCAAGGTCTCGACGCCGCCATTTCGGATCCAGCTCTTCACGTTAAACTGGCCGACGGCAGCGGGAGTGGTGAGGTCCCACGCGACTCCCCATCGTGCTTTCCCTTCGGCCGCCCCGAGATTACCGAGAAACATCCCTCCCCTCGCGTTCGAGGCAACCTCCATCCCAGGGGTCGCGGTAGTATTGCGTTTGTCGACGAGGAAGATCGACTTATTCCCAGTCAACTGTGCGAGCGCAGTGGCCATGAAGTCGTCGTTGCCGTCAAAGCGAACCACCGGGCGTCCATTGATCCCATTGGCAATCAGTCTGGGTTGCTGGGTCTGGACGGTTTGACTCGCAGGTCCCGAGTTCGACCGGTCCACCCAGTATTGCACGTAGGTGCCGTTCGAGCCGTTTCGGATCTGATTGGCATCGGTTCCCGTATTCACCGCGTCGGCGGACAACCAAAGCCGCACGCCATTGCGGACCGGTAGCGAATAGGTCCAAAGCGAATATTTCTCAGACAGGTAGTTCTCGATCGACTGCCGCTCCGCTTCGGAGATCGCACGGTCATAGACCAGGACTTCAGCGATCGCCCCGAAAAAGGGCGCATTCGAAGAGGAAATCGTATAGGTCCCCGCCGCTCCGTCGGGAACGGCTGCCGTGGCCGAAGCATCATCTAGGTAAAATGTCTCATTGCCCCCACTGCGGACCATCCCCTTCAACACATAAGCGTTATTCAAACCCGGCAATGAGAGGTCGAAAGCGATGCCCAAACGGCCAACCGCTTCGAATCCAAGATTGTTCCCCAGAAACGCACCGGAACTTCCGAGCGAGGAACCGACTTCGGTGCGCCACGTCGTTCCGATTCGCTTGTGGACGATGAAGATACTTTTGTCGCCGGTGATCTGCGGGAGCGAGGTGGAGAAAAAATCGTTCTGGCCGTCAAAGCGTAAAATCGTTACCCCGCCGCCGGAGAGGTAGGCAGGCTGCCGATCCGCGGTTGCCTGGGTCGCGTGGAAATTGTTGGAACTCTGATCGACCCACTTGGTGACGTAGGTCGTCCCCCCTCGGACCTGCACCTGCGTAGGGTCCGCCAGATTGATCCCATCCGCCGAGAGCCACATCCGGAGGCCTGACCGCACGCCGAGCGAAGGCGCCGCGTGGGAGCCCGCGACTGCGAAGAGCAGAAGTGCAGCGACACTCCAAAGGAACGTGAACTGCCGCCGATCAGTCCGCCGCGCGGCGGAGTTTGAGCGATGAAATCCCGAAAATATCCCTATTTCTGTAAGCATGGGGATCGGTTTCGCAGACCCAACAATGCCCGTCAAGCCCAAATCGGTATGAAAGCTATGGAAAATACATTTCCATTCAGATCAATCGATTTAGAACTTTCGTCGCTCCCACATGCCGCACCACTCACTTTCGCCGAAATAGCGAGCCGTATCGGAACGGCCAATCGCTCGTTTCGCGGAACGGCTCGAGGCAAAAATAATCGCGCGCCCACGGGCGCGTACGATCCCACATGCCGCGTAGATCGCGCCAGCCATCATGAATCTCCCGGCAGTCGTCGGTTACCGGCTGCAAATTTGCTTCCCGCGTGACTTCGCTGCGAAGCTCTGGGCGCATCCCCCCGATCGCGAGCAAACTTTGCGGCGTAAGCAGTCGCGACAGATAGCGGACGGCGGCATGGTTCTGCTCGGCATTGAGATGAACGAGCACGTTTTGGCAGAAGACGAGGTCCGAGGGCGCCAGCTTTCCCATGAAGTCGTCGTCGATCACACTTCCGAGTTCAAAGGCGCAGCTCCGGGCAATGGTGTCGTCGACTCGGTAGGCATTTTCGCCGGTCCGTTGGAAAAGGGCGGCCCGGTCGCTGGAGAGCGGCTCGCCAGTGCGGTAGTAGTCGAGTAGATTGGCCTCGTAGACTGCGGAGCGCGCCTTTTCGATGCAGCCTTCATTGATGTCCCATCCGAAAATCCGCGGCAGCGGTGCCGCCGGGTCAGCGAGTTTCAGGAGCATCGCGAAAGTGTAGGGCTCGCAGCCATCCGAGCAGCCGAAAAAGTAGACCGTGCGGGGCCGGGGAAGGAGTCGAATGATGGTTTCCATCTGCCGATCGTTCCGGAAGAATCCCGTGGTGGTGGAGACCTCGAGGCGGTTCCGGGTGATGAACTTTCGCGCGTGCGCGTAAAGCTTCGCCAAAGGGGTGTTACTCATTTTTTTTGCTCAAAAGACTCCTCAAAATCGGCGGAAAGATGACCAGCATTGCCACGAGATAACTCAGCAGATTCGCCAAAGCCAAACCCAACGCACTGTGAGGTAGCACAAATTGGAATAAGACGAGGATGCAAACGGCCCACGCGAGGGTGCCCATGAATCCAAACCATGCCTGATTCCGCGAAAGGAGACACGTCCACAGCGCGGTCCCGAAGTTGTTCAAGGTCGCATACGCCACGATGGTGAGAAAAAGCGCGGTCGGCATCTGGAACGTCCCGCCGTACAGCGCGGCGATCCACGGCGCGAGAGCGGCCAGACCGAGTGCTGGAACGATGATAACCGCGACAAAGACGAGGAGTGCCGTCGTGAGGGTCTTGCGAGATTGGCGCGCACCATCGTTCGAGTGGCTGTCGGAAAGAATCGGTAGGAGCACCTGAGAGAGCAACGCGGGGAGAAACGCCAGCGCCGTCTGCCACTGGATGGCGGCATTGTAGAGTCCCACCTCTCCGAACCCGCCCGACCGGTTGGCGAGGAGTGCGCAGCAGTACCAATTCACCGGAGCAGAAAGGATCCCCGTCAGCACAACCGGGACACTGAAACTCCACAGGACATCGCGTTCCGCCCAGCAGCCCCGGTAGGTCACCGGGACCTGAGCATTCGCCATTTCCTGCCGCAGCGCCCAGTGGTTGAGCAGCCAGTTTATGACCAGAGTCCCGCTCATTCCCCAGATCGCACCTTGAAGCCCGCCCAAGTAAGCGCCCGCGAGCATGAGCGGGAACGAGAGCAGTCCTGAAATCAGATTGATTCGGGCGATCGCGCGAAACGCCTCGAAGCCAGAAAGCGCTCCCGTCTGGGCACCCGTAAGGGTTCCAAAAAGCACCATGAGTGTCCCGATGCGAAGCAGGCCGGTGAGTTCGGGTGCCGCGAGGACTCGGGATGCAATGAGCGGCGAAACCGCGAAGAGCAGAATGCTCGCGAGGGTCGCAGTCGCCGACGCCGTAAGGTTCGAAAAGCCAATGATTCGACCAGCCTTTGCGCGGTCCTTGACCCGGAACTCTGCGACGTAACGCGTCGCGGTAAGTCCGAGTCCGAGGCCGGCCAGCGTTCCAAACATTCCCACCGTACTCTGAATCATCCCGAGCTTTCCGAACACCGTCTTGCCGAGCATCCGGGCGATCAAGATCCACGAAACGAGCGCGAGCCCACGTGAAACAACCGTCCCGGCGAGGCTCCAGAATGCGCCCTTCGCGAGGCGGGTGCCCATCGACGACGCTTGGAGGCGTTCAAGGAAAGGGAGGAAAACCGCAGGCACCCTGCGGGTCATTGCCGCCGATAGCATCATCGCGAACCCCGCCCAAGCTCTACTTCGTCGGCGCGACACGGAATGAAGATTGCGGCCGATGGCCCCCGTTCACACCGGTAGTCTCGGGCCTTTCGTGAATACTGTGTTTTCAACAATGTCATGCTGTCGGATTTGGATCGCGGTTTCTGCATGAGATTGCAATCGCAGAAAGCAGGCCAGTCGGAAAAAACGACAACTTTGCTCCATGCTCAAACGTCGCAAGGAGGTCACATATCCCGGAAAAAGCTGGGGACCTCGCCGTGGAGACGGGCGCCTTGGCTCACGCTTTCCACACACCTCTACTGGTCCGCTCTGAGCAGCCACACACGAGCTCGCGCTCGGGTTCATCGGTGAGTCCTGACTCGCGACACCGGGTGGCACCGGGCACCGCCGGGATGACCTCGTCGGCATCCAAGCGAGCGGCGGCTCCTCCCTTCACGCGAGGAAAATGGCCGGTGGCCCTCACCCCAACTCGGAGCCAGGCGCCCCGCGATTTTACGTTTCGTGGACCACCCACTCGAAATTCTTGACCGCGTCCAGCTTCTCAAGACTGAGGCCATCGCGTTTCCGGCGGCGGACTTCCAGCATGATGGCAGCTGCTTCGCTGAGCATTGGGGGAATCACCTCTTTTTTAATCGGATCGTCAAAACTGAGTCCCGGCCCGCGTTGAACTTCGGTCAGCCAGGGATGAAGCTTGTCGTCGAAGATAATGTCGGCACCGAGCAGACCGAAAAATAGGCCGGTTTCCGGGTGTTGTGCGAGGGCATCGCGCGCCGCATCGATCACGAAGGAAAACATCCGTTTCAGCTGCGGCTTGAGCTGAGCCTCGACGTAGTTTTCGGGAGCAAGTTTTCGCTCCTCGATGAGATACTTTTCCCAGTAAGCCCAACTCCACTTTAGGACGATGGATGGATCGTACTCAGGGTGGGTTTCCTGTTGGTACACGTTGGTGACGTGAATCAGGGTGTTGTCAAAATCCTCCAGACTGAACGGTCTGGAATTGAGCCGGACGGTTCCTTCTTTATAGATGAGAACAAGGAGGGGATTGAGGGAGGCGATCAGCCAGTAGATGCGGATTTCAGATTTGCGGCCATCGAGCAGCAGCGGGTTCTGGATGTATCTTTGAATGATGCAGGGGTTCGCGACGGGGTCGTAGAGGTACCTCCGGGGATTTTCGAAGACCTTCCGCAGTTCTTGGAACTCCCAAAGAATAAAGATGCCCTCGCCCTGCGACGACTCGCGAGGCTTCAAGATCCAGAGATTCTCCTTCGAATCCTCGGGTGGCATTTGCGCGAAGAACTTCTCGCGTTCCTCGGGCTTGTAGAGACAGTACGTCTCTTGGATGAGATCCTTGACGCCGAAGTCGTACTTGGTCTGGACCTGGTCGAACCGTTGGAGGTTCTCCGCCAGATGCCCTTTATCGGTCAATTCTCGCTCCTTCGGAAAGTGATTCAGCAACTGAAACGGCTTCAGCTTATCTTTGTACTTTTTATACCCTTCACGAATCCAGAGTAATTCGGCCTCGTCCGGATCCTCCACGAGCGGGTATCCCGCAGCGGTGAAAATGGTAAGTGCGTTCTGGGAGTCGGAATCGCAGTAGATCGTCCGCCGTTCCTGCAAGGCATTCTTTCGTTTGCCCTCGCCCAATCCTAAGAATGACAAAAGGGACATCGTCTAAATCCGCACTCGTAAGTTGTCTCGCTCGTAAACCGACTCGAGATGGCCGACCGCGGGCAAACTTCGGACATTTGTATCGTAATCGCTCATCGGCGTCAGATTATTGGGGAGTGGAAATCCGTCAAGCCGAACGACTCCCGGACAGACGGCCCCTCCAATGAACGGCAAAGCAGCCCGCCCCTCCCCTTGGATTCTCCACTTGACCTTGGCAGCCTAATTGCTAGAAGGACTGCCAAGGGAAAGCGCATTCAGCGTCTTGGTCCAACACTAACTTGCCTTGAAATCGAACAGAAACTCCACGCATCCTCGCGGTCTAAAAGAGCTCCTGCATTCGCAGAATTTAGAGTTTTTGATGGAAGCTCACAACGGACTGAGCGCGAAAATCGTGGAAGAGGCGGGCTTTTCGGGAATCTGGGGAAGCGGACTCTCGATTTCCGCTGCGCTCGGCGTGCGCGACTGCAATGAAGCCAGTTGGACGCAGGTGCTAGAGGTCATGGAATTCATGCGGGACGCCACCCAGTTGCCAATCCTGCTCGACGGAGATTCTGGTCATGGGAACTTCAACAACGTCCGCCGCCTCGTGCAGAAGCTCGAACAGCGCGGGATCAATGGCGTCTGCATCGAGGATCAGGTTTTTCCGAAGCGCAACTCGCTGATCGACGGACACAAGACCCTCGTCGACCCGATCGAGTTTGCGGGGAAGATCAAAGCGGGAAAGGATACGCAACGCACTGAGGACTTCTGCATCGTCGCCCGGCTCGAGGGTTTCATCGTGGGGGTCGGCCTCCCGGAGGTGCTCCGGCGCGCGCACCTTTACGCAGATGCCGGGGCGGACGCTCTGCTCGTCCATAGCAAGCGCACGGATGCGGACGAGGTCCTCGCGTTTGCCGCCGAGTGGAACCGCCCGACTCCGCTGATCGTGGTGCCGACCACCTACTACAAGACGCCGACGTCGGCCTTCCGGGACGCAGGATTCAGCGCGGCGATCTGGGCGAATTACAATGTCCGCAGCGCGATCGCTGCCATGCAGGCAACATGCCGCCAAATTTTTCAGGAACAGTCCGTCGAGGGCATCGTCGAGAAGGTCGCTCCCCTGAGGGAAATCTTCCGGCTCCAAAATGCCGGCGAACTCGTCGAGGCGGAAATGCGTTACCTTCCCGCGGAGATCGATGGGCAGCCAACGGCCACCGCAAATACGAACGGAAATGGAATTCATCTCAACGGCAGCGCAACGCACCGCAACGGCAACGGAGCGCCCCGCCCGGCCGCTCGGCGGAAGCCGAAGGTGAAGCGCTCCTCCGCAAAACCCCGGCTCGCAAAGCTCGGCGTGGAATGATCGAAGCGGGCGCGCTGCTCGCGAGGCTGCGGGCTCTCGGATACTCATTTTTCTCGGGAGTGCCGTGCTCCTTTTTGACGCCGCTGATCAACGCGGTGATCAATGATCGCGAACTCAACTACGTGGGCGCCGCGAGCGAAGGCGAGGCCGTGGGCATCAATCTCGGGGCCAGCCTCGCCGGACGCAAGACCGTGACGCTTTGCCAGAACTCCGGCCTCGGCAACACCGTCAACCCGCTCACCTCGCTCAACTTCCCGTTCCGCGTCCCGACGCTGCTCATCACCACCTGGCGAGGCGAGCCAGGCCTCGCGGATGAGCCGCAACACGAACTCATGGGGCGGATTACGCAACGCCTGCTCGATACGCTGGAAATCCCCTGGCTGCAGTTTCCCGAGGAGGCGGGAGAAATGGACGCGGCGCTCGATCGAGCCGACTCCAGCATGCGGGAGCGCCAGCTTCCATTCGCCTTCGTGCTGAGAAAGGACACCATCGCGCCGTGCGCGCTCCACCCTCAGCATCAGAGCGGCGCGGTGAAGGCGAGCGAGCGACTCCTGCCCTTCGCTTCACCCCAGGATCGGCTCACGCGCACCGGCGCCATCGAGCGAATCCTGCACGCCTGCAGCGAGGACGACGCGATCGTGGGAACGACCGGCAAGACCGGGCGCGAACTCTTCACCGTCGCGGATCGGCCGGGAAATCTCTATGTCGTCGGCGGCATGGGCACGGCGTCAGCGATCGGTCTCGGCATCGCGCACGCACTTCCGCGGCAGCGCGTCATCGTCCTCGACGGCGACGGCGCCGCGCTGATGAAGATGGGCACGCTCGCGACCATCGGCCACTATCAGCCGGAGCGCCTGATGCACATCATCCTCGACAACGAAGCGCACGATTCGACCGGAGGACAATCGACCGTCTCCTCCACCGTCGATTTCGCGCGCATCGCCGCAGCGGCCAACTACCGCCAGGTCTTCAGCGCGGAACGCCCCGCAGACCTCGACGCGTGTCTGGCGGAAATGCGCGCGAAGCCCGGACCGTCGCTGCTGCACCTGAAGATTCGCCAGGGTTCCCCGGAAAAACTCGGCCGCCCCACGGTGAAGCCGCCCGAGATCAAGGAGCGCTTCTCGCAATTCCTCACGTCGCGCCGCGACGACACTGCTGCCCCATGACCGACTCGGCCCACCAGCGCCTTTTCACCCCCGGCCCGCTCAACACCAGCGACGCCGTGCGCAGCGCCATGCAGCGGGACATGGGTTCGCGCGATTTGGGATTCATCCAGATCATCCGCGACATTCGTGGAGAATTGCTGGCGATCGCCGGAGCGGGGCCGGGATTCACGGCCGTCCCCGTCCAAGGCAGCGGGACGTTTGCTGTCGAGTCCGCGATTGGTTCGCTTCTTCCCGCCCACGGAAAACTACTCGTGCTCGCCAATGGCGCCTACGGCCGGCGGGTGGTCACCATCGCCGAACGGCTCGGCATTGCGGTCGATACGATCGAAAACCCGGAGACGGAACCAAACGACCCGGCATCCGTCAAAGCGCACCTGGCCGCGCACCCCGAGGTCACCCACATCGCCGCCGTGCATTGCGAGACCACGACCGGCATCATGAACCCCATCGCGGAAATCGGAGCCGTAGTCGCTGCGGCCGGCCGCCGGTTCCTGGTGGATGCGATGAGCAGCTTCGGCGGCATGCCCGTGGACATCACGGGGTGGAACATCGACTGCCTGGTCGCCTCTGCGAACAAGTGCCTGGAGGGAGTTCCCGGCCTTGCCTTTGCGATCGTCCGGATCGCATCACTCGAAGCCTCGCGCGGCTGCGCCCGCAGCTTGAGCCTGGACTTGAATGCGCAGTGGGAGGAACTGGAACGCTCCGGTCAGTTCCGATTCACCCCTCCCACCCACGTCATTCTCGCCCTCGCCGCCGCGCTCGAAGCCCTCACCCGTGAAGGCGGCGTGGCCGCCCGGGAAAAGCGGTATCGGGACAATCATCGCATCGTTGTGGCCGGGATGGAGGCAATGGGATTTCAGCCAGTTCTCCGTCCTGAGCTGCGGAGCCCGATTATTACCGCATTCCACAGTCCGTCCGACCCGCGGTTCGATTTCGCCAAGTTCTACCACCTGCTCGCCCAGCGCGACCTGTTGATCTATCCGGGCAAACTTTCCGGCATCGATAGTTTCCGCATCGGCACGATCGGCCACCTCCAGACCCAGGATTTTGCCGACCTGCTGGCAGGGATCCGCGCCGCGCTCGATGCCCTGCATGTCGCCATGCCTCCACCCGGATGAGGGCAGGCATGGATATCGGACTGATCATCTTCGACTGGGCAGGCACGCTCGTGGACTTCGGCTGCCGCGCGCCGCTCACGGCGCTTCATCAGGCATTTGAAAACGCGGGGCTGCCGATCAGTGACGCCATCGCGAGACGGCCAATGGGTGCGCACAAGCGCGATCATATCCATGAAATCCTGGGTGATGCCGAGGTCGCAAAACGGGTCAGGACGGATTTGGGACGTGAGCCGGACGATTCGCTAGTGGGTGAAATTTATCACGAGTTCTCGATGCGTCTGCCTTCGCTCATGGTGGCTCACGCCGATGCAATTCCGGGCGCGGTCGACGCCCTGCGCTGGGTGCGCGGGCGCGGCATCCGCATCGGCAGCACCACGGGCTATACGCGCTCGATGATGGATGCGCTCGAACCGCTGGCGCGCGCGGCAGGCATCGCACCGGAGTGGGTGATCTGTGCAGATGAAGTCGCGCACGGCAGGCCCGCGCCGTGGGCGTGTTTTCGGATCGCCGAGCAGTGCGGGGTGTATCCGATGTCGCGCTGTGTGAAAATCGGTGACACTCCGGTGGATATGGCGGAGGGCCGGAACGCGGGCATGATTTGCGTCGGGCTGAGCGAGAGCGGCAATGAAGTGGGGCTGGGACCCGAAGCGCTAGCGGCATTGCCCCCCCCCGAGCGAATGCAGCGCGTCGCAGCCGCGGAAAGCCGTCTGCGCGCCGCAGGTGCCAGCTTCGTGCTGCGCAGCGTGGCGGAACTGCCGGCCTGGATCGAAGCTCACAGCGCGTGAAAGCGCGCCGTCGCCGGAAAATAACGGACCACTGCCCGCAAAAGCTTCGCCGGCTTCGAGTCCGGAAAGTCGGAAGCCCCCGAGACATTTTAGCGCGTCCTGGATTTATCCCAGAGCTTCAACATCGCGTCCATCACTTCCACGGACGGCATTTCGAGCGTCGTCTGCGGTTCGTTCGGGTTCACCCCGTGGGCGGCATCCAGCGGCGCGACCAGCGGCACGTCCGCGCGCGCCGGGCGGAAGCCGTATGCCATCAGCTTCTCCTGCTGCTCCCGCGCGAGGAGAAAATCGAGATACGTCCGCGCCGCGTCGCGATGCTCCGCCGTGACCCATTTCGCATCCACGATTCCCACCGGATGATCACCCACAAAGGTTCCTTCCTTCGCATAGATTGCCACGATCGGAACTCTCGACGGATCCTTCGACGCGTAGGTCCCCACGATCATGCTTTCGTAGAGCACCGCCGCGTGGACGTAGCTTGCACCCTTGGTAAACATTTTCCCCGCGAGGGCTCCGGTCGAGTTCTCGGTATGAAGCACCGCCGCCTCGATATCGCTCACAAACGATGCGACTTCCGGCCGCTCCACATCCGCGATGGTCAGCCCGGCCCGCTTGCCAGCCGCCGCATACACCTCGGCGAAAAGCGAGCACTGGCCACTGCTACTGGATCGAGGGTTCGTGTGCCCGAAAAGGAACTTTCCCCACACCGGCACGCCACGCGTGGCCCAGCCCTGCGGGTCCGTGACGAGGCCGTGAATTTCCGCCCAACCCACCGGCTGGCGACCCCAACCGATCGCCTCCGCCATCGGCTGCCACATCGCGATGACGATCGGCGACCGCAGCAGACTCTCCGTGCTCGGAATCAGATCCCTGCCCGTCTTCGCGCGCCACTCCGCATTGCCCCTCTCGATGAAGGCCGATGACACCGGACTCGTCAGATGAGCCTCGGTCGTCCCCGAGATCAACTCATCGAGACAGTCGGTGGAGCCTCGCACCAACGACGTGACGCGGACAATCTTCCCCGCTCCGTCTTTCATGGCGCGCCGGTTGAAATCGGCGGTTACCGCCTCGACCCATTCCTCTTTTTCCCACGCGTAGGTGAAAACCAAATCGATCACCCCGGCCTTCTTCCTGGGGATGACATCCCTGGTGGTCTCAGCGTCCTTTCGCTCGCAGCCGCTGGGCAGGACCAGCAGCGAGACCAGCCAAAGTAAACGGATCATTCGGTCAAACATGGCGCCCATGTTGCGCCGGAGATTCGCGGGTAGTCAGGGAGAATTGTTCAGCGTACGCGCGAGTTGCGTGGTCGACCGCTTGGTCGAGCGCTCCTTTCACCTGGAAACCGGCCGCCCCAGCCAACTACCGCCGCCTTTACCTGCGACCCGCGTTGAACCGCAGCGATCATCGACTGCGCCGCTCCACAGCACTGTTGCCGCCAGTTACCATTACTGCTGCAAAATTTCCGGCAAACATCGGACGAGCCACACGATGCATAACTCTCTTTTCATAAGGCGCTTATGACGCATGAAGCGACCAAAAGACCCGTGATCGCATAAAATTTCTGGAAAAGCCGTTGACAGCATTCGCCGAATTCCCTATCCAATCGCCGCGACGAAAGCCGCCTAAGTGGGCGGCCAGAGTCTGGGAAACAAAATCAACGAAAGGGAAAACCGCATATATGAAACTCAAGAAAATCCTGCTCAGTAGCGTTACCGCACTGACCGTCTTGGTCAGGGGAACAAGCGCTCTCGCCGTTACTACCGCGACGACCACGCCGAATCCGGCCAATGTCAGCGCCGACAGCGGCGATAGCAAAGACCAGCCGAAGCCACCGAAGGACAATGGTGACCATAAGGACCAGTCCGACGCCGGTGACCATAAGGACCAGCCGAAGCCGCCGAAGGATAAGGGCGACAAGGGCGACCAAAAGTAGTAATCGCTATACCAAGTAACAAGGCTCGCGTCCTCGTAGAAATACGCGCAAGCATTTTGTAATTCAGGGGGATTGTGTCGAACCAGTAATGGGCGACGCAGTCCCCCTCTTGATTTTTTGGAGGTAAGCACGGACGGCTGGCGAATCCGCTTCATCGAGTTGAGGGCTACGACGTGGCAGGCTGCGGTGCGGACCAGCATCACCGCGAAGGGTGAAGCCTCAACTCACGATTCGCGCGCCCGCTTCCATGAACTGCTTCCCCAGGCGATCCCCACGTAGACGGCGGCATAAAATTGGAGAGACGGGATCTGGAGCGGGAAGTCGACCGCGGCGTGAAGCGCGACGCCGATGAGCGCGAGGACGACGGCAATGAGGAACATTTGATCGAAGCGCGCGAGGAGGGAACCGCGTCGCCAGTAGGTGACGAGCCCGGCGGCGATTCCACCGCCAAAAAGCACCGCCCAGACTCCAGTTCCGATCCAGCCCCATTCGATCAGAGCTTGTAAATAATCTTGATGGGCGAAACGCCAGAATCCCGCGATTCTCGCGTCGAGGGGGTCGGTATAAAATGGAAAGGTAATCCTGAAGGTCCCTGGCCCGAAGCCCCAAAGGCCGGAATCGGGGTGCATCGACCAAGCCGCCCGGTAAACGAGCAGCCGCGTCCCGGCGCTATAAGAAACCCACGCCTCCTGCGTCCACCGGTGCATCATTCGATCCCATCCAAACCAACCGAGCGCGACGACGGCCAGGGCGAGAGCGCTGGCGGCAATCGCCCGGATGACCGGCGTCGCCAGTCCCCGCCAGAGCGCGGTCACGATTCGCAGCCGCAACATCAAGAGGGTGAACAGGAGAAGGAACGTAATCACAATGGCTGCTTTGGATACCGCCGTGAGCGCGCCCGCGACGGCAATCAGGAGGAATGGTATCCAGATCGCCATTTGTTTATTCCCTTCGCGGGTCCCGATGGCGAGCACCGCAAACCCTGCGATGAAAGGGATGATGAGGTTGATGAAGGCACCGGCGTTTCCGTGATAGAAGAAGCTCGCGAACCCGGTTGGGCTGACCGCCCCGTTCTGCCAGACGTACCAGTTCATTCCGAGGATCTTTTCGGCCAAACCGAACAGGACGAGCGCGGTACCTGAAATGCAGATCGTCCAAGCAATTCGGCGCCGCCACTCCGCGCGCTGCGCGAGGTCACACGTAAAACAGACGATCCCCAGAAGTCCGGAGAAGCGGTACATCATCGGCCATGAATGATCCCGATCGATCCAACCGGGCGCAAAATTCAAGAGGCTGCGGATGGGGACAAACTTAAGGGCCACCGAATCGTAGTAGCACTGCGCGTTGATGATCATCCACCATCCTCCGAGGAGCAGGAAAGCAGTCGACGCCCACACGACCGTTGGGACCAACGGCTTCATCCTTCGCATCACGCAGCCAGCCACCCAGAGTAGTACGAGGCACGCCATCGAGGCGTGCAACACATCCTTCGCCCAAATGGGGATGCAGCCATAAGCCCAAGGCGCGTAGACCAAGAGCGCGAGGAGCAACCAGCGCGGAGAGTCGATGAGGAAGCGATTCACGATCTGGTGGGGGGCAGTAACAAGGAGAGGCGGGGCTTCAACGCGAATCGGACAAAAAACGGTCTGTCTCGTTTATGCGACGTGCACCGCCTCCGACAATCCGCAATGTCGTCGGCGGATCCGCGCGGTTCCCCACATCGGTACGATCGTTACCGCCCAGTCGGCCCTGCGCGGGGCGCCGCTGGTTCGGGCGCAGACCCCTGGCCTGCAACGCTGGTTCTCAATGCCACCGGTGTCGTCACAGACCCGGAAATCGATCAGGCTTTCGCCTTTGCGACCGGCGCCCCGTAGACGCCTTTCCCATACTCGCCCGCCGAGTAGTGGTAATAATAGCCGACTCCGCCGTGCGCGGGGAGCATGTTCAGAATCTGCCCAACCGGCCGAGCACCGGCGTCGGTCAGCTTCTGACAGGCGCGGAGGACTGCCTTTCGGGGAGTGCGCCCCGCATTGACGACGAGGCAGACAGATTGCACGTAGCGGACAAGAAGGAGGGTATCCGCGACGGCATTCACCGGGGCACTATCGACCACCACCCGGTCGTACTTCGTCAGCGCCTTCGCGATGAGATCTCCGAACCCGCCCGTGGACAGTAATTCGGCTGGATTCGGTGCGCGGTTGCCGGCGGTCATCACATCCAGATTCTCCACCGGGGAAGGCCGCACCGCCGTCTCGATCGTAGCCTGGCCGGCGATGAAGTCGGAAGCACCGGGGTGCGGAACGTCGTTAAACAGGCGTTTGCCGATCGTGGGCAACCGGAGATCGGAATCGATCAGCAACGTTTTCAATCCCTGCTGAGCGAGCGAGACGGCGTAATTGATCGAGCAAAAGCTTTTCCCCTCTCCGGGGACGGCGCTGGTGAAAAGGAACGTCCGTCGGTCCGCGTCCCGTCCCAATAGCGACATGGAAGTACGGAGCGTGCGGAAAGCTTCAGCGACCGCTCCGTGGGGCTCCTGCAGGACCATCAGAGGATCGGGCGTGCCGGACCCGGAGCCTTTCGGCACTGCGCCCACAGCGGGCAGGTTGAGGAATTTTTCCGCGCGATCAACCGTCTTCAGCGAGCTATCGAGCGCGTTCAATCCGAGGGTGAGAGCCAGCCCGATGAAACCGCCGGCCATGAGGGAAATCGCCAGAGTGAAAAACTTGCGGGGACGAATCGGTCGCTCCGGAACCACCGGGCTTTCGACGACCCGAAACTGCTCCTGTTTCAGCCCCTTGGTCACGTCGGTTTCCTTGAGGCGGGAAAGCACGGAATTGTAGAGTGTCCGATCCGTATCGACCTCGCGCGAGAGCACATTGTAGGCAATCGACATCTTGTTGAGGTCGAGCGCCTTTTGCTCCTGCTCCTTGAGCGCTTCCTCGAGTTTTTTCTCAGTCTCGATTGCCGAGGCAAGCGCATTGTTCAGGGACTCCGCCACATGAGCCGCGCCGCGATTCATGCCCTCCTTGAGTTCCGCAAGCTGGCTTTGCGCCTGAATCATTTTCGGGTGCTTCGGCAGATACCGCTGCGAGAGTTTCGCGATCTCGGCCTCCTGCTCGGAGACCTTCTTTTTCTGTTCGAGAATTCCGAGGTCCCCGGAGATGCTTCCGATTTTCAAAAGGTCCTCGGGCCGATTTTTTTCCAGCTTCGTCACCTGCGCAGCGTCTGATTCCAGCTTGAGACGTTCGGCTTTGGCCGCACTCTGTTTCGAATTCAACACCTTCAACTCCTCGACCACGATGTTTTGGCTTTGGTCGAGCGAGACGGCCTGATTTTTTTCCTTGTAGGCTTGAAGCGCCTGTTCGGATTTCTCGAGTTTCCGTTTCAGTTCCTCGGCCTGATCGATGAGAAACTGACTCGCCTCCTTGTTGATCTGCACGCGCTGTTCGACATTCGTCCGGACATACTCCGCCACGATCGCGTTGCAAATCTTCGGTGGCAGCTCCGGATTCTCCATCTCATTGTCGATTCCGATCAGTCGCGTCCCACGCACGAGTTGAATCGAAACGCGCCTGGAAAATTGATCGACCTGCTCCTTCTCGGAATAGGCCTTCTCCGGGCGCGGGGGCAGACCGAGTTGTTCCGGAGTCAGCTTCAACGATTCGATAACCCGCCACGCGAGAGTGCGGCTGGCCAGAGCGGCTTCGAGGGTCTTCAGCGCGTCCCGGTCCGTCAGGTCTTCCCGGTTCACCTGTTCGATGTTCACCACTTTGCGCTCCGACTGCTCCACCTGAATGACGGCGCGCGCCGCGTAGAGCTTCGTCGCGTTCATGATGTAGGCGCCGCCGAGAAGCAGCGCTACGATGACGCTGGTGACGATGATCCACGCCTTTTCGCGGAGGACATGAAAGATCTCCTGAAAGTCGAACTCGAATGCTCCGTCGTTTTCCGAATCGTTTGTAGAATTTGCGGGGCTCATACTCAGAAAATACTCTCGCCGACCGTAACGATATCGCCGGCTTCGATCGTGAACTCGCTGGCCCCGTCAGCATTGGCCATTTTTTTGGCGTTCAACTTGAAGATCTTATCCTTCCCCGCAGCGTTTCGTTTTAGGGTGATCTTTCCTGGGTCTGCGATGCGGGTATAGCCGCCAGCCATGCCGATGGCTTGGAGGAGGCTCACGGCATCCCGATCCGGCATATCATACGCGCCCGGTCGCTGGACCTGGCCGAGGACGATGAAGCGACGCTTTGAATACTCCATCACGGTGAGGTTGACCTGTGGATTGACCAGATAGTCCTTCGCGAGGAGATCTCGCAGGAGCTTTGCAGCGTCTTGGGAGGTTCGTCCCCCGATCTTGACCGGGCCGATGAGCGGAAAGGTCACGGTGCCGTCCTTCGAGATGCGCACGGTCGTCTCGAGGTCCGCTTCCTGAAATACAGTCAGCTTTACCAGGTCGTTCGCCGAGAGGACATAGTTTGCAGCGCCTCCACCGGTGCTATCCGGCTTCGCTTCGGCTTTGGCGCTGGCCACCTGCGCAGGCGCGGTGCCTGCCCACACCATGGCGGCGAAAAGGGCTGCTACGCGAAGATAAAATGGAGGCTGATTCATTAAAACTGCAGGTTGAACTGCAATGACACAAGATTCTCGGTGAAGCTGTTCGATTCGATCGACGAATTGTCGCGCTGGACCTGATAGGCGGTTTCCACGCTCAGATGCTTCGTCACGTCGAAAGAGATGCTCGGCTTAAAGTAAACGATGTCGTCCTCGCGGCCACCAACGATTTGCGACTGGATCGACTCGTATTCCGCCTTCTGATATCCCCCGTCCAGCACGAGAAAGAACCGCTGAAAAAACCGTTGCCGGAATCGCACCGCAAGGCCGGTGTTGGTCACATTTTCGTTAATCAACGACACCGATGCCGAATTCCGTCGATATGCTGACATTGCCATCACCGTCCCGTCAAAAGGTGCGTAGCTGGCTGCCACGTCGAACACCGTGAAAAGATCGTCTGGCGAATTGGAATCGTATTGCCGCCACTCCACGCCACCACTCCCACTCACCGCCAGCTTGGAACTCGCATAGTAGGAAATCCGCCCCAGCGCCTGCTCGTATGTCTGCCTCGCGCCATTTTTCACGTCGACCGTCCCAAACTTGCCGCCGAGCGACAACCGCGTCTTCGGACGCAACCGATAGTTGATATAGCTCTCGGCGGCGATTTCAGTCGAGTCGACCCCATCCTCGAAGACGTTGCTCGCGCCGGACAGATTGAGTTCGAAGGAAGTCTTTTCACTCAACAGATAAGAGGAACTGATCGTCCCGGCCCCGACGTTTCGCTTGGTCCGATCACCGACGTCGAGATCCGTGCCGGAGAGGGTCTGGAAGCGCAATCTCGTCCCCAGGGTAAGTTTCGACGCCTCCCACCGTCCGACCAACTGGGCATCGTGGTCGAGCGCATTTTCCCCAGAGTTTTCGGCGTAAAACGATGCATTGGCGACATAGCTGCCAAACAGGTAGCTCTTCGGCGTATTATCGTCTTCCAGGCTCAACGGTTCGAAATACCGTTCGAACTCGCCCAACCGGCGCACCTCGTTGCTGTAGTCGCCCCACCCCACAGCGATGCCAGGTGTAATCGTAAACGAGAAATCCGCCTGCTGATCCGTATTGCTGATGAAAATATTGTCGTCCCACAGGGAGCGAATTCGGCCGTAAGGAATGACCCGCCAGCGCCGCCCGGCACGCGTACCACCACGAGCCTCCGTGGGGACGCCGATGGCATTGGCGTCCTGCAAGACAGCCGACAATTCTTCGGGGGTCAAGTTGCCCGACGGGGCCGCGGCAGGCTCCGACGAAGTCCGGTCCGTAAGCGCGGGTGAATCGAGTAGCGGCAGATCCAGGTTTGCCTGCGAAGTCACGCCCGCTTCTTGAGCGACGACCGTCGCTGAGAGACACCACCCGAGCGCGGCAAGCGAAAGGAGCCGTGCAGTCACCGCGAAGGAGTCGGGGGAGTTGACCGAGCCCTGACTCCGACGAAAGCGATGTCGTGCCCCGTGAGCGGGTGCGGTTTTGGCAAGTGCATGCAGACTTGAGACATACAAAAGTGAGCCGCGGTCCGGCAAGCTCATTTTTTGGATTGGCCATAATTGGCCAGAGAGAATCGCGCCCGTGTTGCCGGGGCGAGCTTGCCGGCGCCGCACCTTGGTTTTTGGCCTGGCACATCGCCCGAGCCGTCCGCGCGCGGCGACACAAATCCCCGATAATACGCCGGATGGAGCAGGCCATGATGGAGTGATCGGAGTTCGCACGTCGGTTCTCGCCGTGGGAAAGCTGTTGTCGTGCCACCGCGCAGAGACGGTGCGTCAGCCTTTACTCCTCCCGGTCACGCCTCAGCCAGCGTCGGGCCTTGAGTTCGAATCTCGGCAACGATCCGGCAGCGACCGTTTCCACCGGGATCCGCAGGCTGAACGCTTCCGCCAGCGCCCCCTCCAACATCCGCTTCGTGTCGGGCTGCCGGCACTCGATCCGAACGCCCACCTCCACCAAGGCACCCCGCCGGGTCAGTTCCACCTGGTACTCGCCGATGTCCGGCAGACGTCGCACCACCGCATCCACCGCGGCTGGGTAAAGATTTACCCCTCGGACCACCACCATGTCATCGGCCCGGCCCACAATCCCCCCCGCCAGCGCAAACCCAGCTTCTCGCACCGCACGTCGCACCAAATCACCGGTCCGGTAGCGGAGGAGCGGCGCACCCAACCGGCCAAGTGTCGTCAGCACCAGTTCGCCGATTTCGCCGTCGGGAGTCGGATCACCCGTCTGGGGATTCACGATTTCCGGAAAGTAAGACCCCTCGATCACTCGCGCCACGTCCTCACCTGCCGCCTGAAAAGTCACTGGACCCACCTCGGTCATCCCATAGTGATCGACCACTTGCGCTCCGTTCCAGTCGCGGCTGATCCTCTCGCGCACCTCCCGCACGTTTCCGCCGGGTTCACCGGCGACCAGGATCGTCCGCACGGTGGCCGCACGCAGATCGATCTCTGCACTCCGCGCCACTTCCGCCAGGTGCAGCGCATACGTCGGCGTGCAGCACACCACCGTCGCCCGCTGCTCGATGATCACCCGCAACCGCGCCGCAGTCCCGAGCCCCCCGCCGGGAATGCTCAGAAGACCCTGCCGGGTCGCCGCTTCAAACGCCGTCCAAAATCCGAGAAACGGACCAAAGGAAAACGCAAAGTAGACCCGGTCGCCGCGCTTTATTCCCGCTGCGCGAAAGATGTGCGCCCAGTTGCCCAGCATCCATTCCCAACTCTCCGCGTCGTCCAGGATCACCAGCGGCCGCCCTGAAGTTCCGCTCGTCTGGCAATACCGGCTATATCGCTCGACCTCATAGGTGAGATTCGAACCATACGGCGGATGCGCCGCCTGATCCTCGACCAGTTCGGCCTTCGTGGTGAAAGGCAGGCGCGCAGAAAATTCCGCGAGGCTGCCGATCGCCGGCGTCACTCCCGCCGCCGCGAGCCGCGGCGCATAGAAGCGATTTCCCGGCACGATCGCCGCGATCATTGCCCGCAGCCGTTCGAGTTGCTCAGCCATCAGGTCTTTTCCGAATCCGCTGCCCGATCCGGCGCCGCCTGCACCGCGCCGGACCAGACGCATTTTCGTCTCCCGGCGGGACTAGCCGCCGACTTGTGCGGTCACCGTTGCCACTGGTTTCTTCGGCGCAGGCGGCGCCGGCTTGTACTTCGTCACCAGCGCGCCGCCCGTGACCGCGAGCACGATCCCGAGCCAGAAAGGCGCCTTGATCGTGCCCCAGCCACCCGCCGGCGGATGTTGCACGAGCGCGACCACCGCATTCACCACCGGCGCACCGGAAAAGACGATCGTCATCACCACCGCCGGGTTGCCCTTTGCGCCAAAGGCCAGCAACACCCCACACGCGCCCACCGCACCGACGATGCCGGCGATCAGCGACCAGACCATCCCCTTCATCGGGTAGCTCCAACTCGCGCCGCTCAGCACGAGCATGATGATCGGCGCCAGCACCGCGACGAGGAAATAGGCGATGCCCACGAAGAGGAACGCCTTGTAGCGACCATTCACCGGGTCCTGCATATTCAGCTGACCGGTGTGGAGAAAGATGCCGTAGACGCCCCACGACACGACGGTGAGGAGGGCGAAGGCGAGCCAGGTGAATCCGGGTTGGGCGTTATCAGTAGGAGGCATGGGGTGTTGGTTTGGGTTTTTTTTGGAAAAATGGCGGCTGATCTTTCTCATCCTCATAATCAGCAAGGCGAGGCAAGCAGAGGAAGATTATGAAGATGAGGAAGAGGAGGATTTTTCGACCGCGAGTAACTCCGCCGGGGCCGCACTGATCTGGCGGCGGATCGCGTCGGGAATGGAAACCGGCACGAGTTTCCCCGTCGCCCGATCCACCGTCGCGCAGACCGCCGCGACCGCGCCGCGCGCGACCTCGTGGCCGGTTTTCGCTTCGCGGAAGATAAACACGTAGCGGATCGAGCGGCTGCGCACTTCCGCCACGAGCAGCTGAATCTCCACCTCATCCTCAAAGCGCAGCGGCCGCGAAAAATCACACGTCGCACTCACCCGCGGCCAGCCCACCGTCGTCCCCTCGGTCGTCCCGTGAATCGTCGAGCCGAGCGAGCGAAAGAACGCGTGCTCCGTCGCCTCCATCATCCGGAAGAAATTCGAGAAATGCACGATGCCCGCCATGTCCGTTTCCGCAAATTCCACGCAGCGGGTAAGCTTGAAGTCGTAAGGCATCGGTCGCGCAGGATTTAGCGGGCTGCCACCGGCGCGTCGATCAATTCGCGCGTCGTCTCCGCCAACCGCGAGGCCAGGCGCGTCAGCGAATACTCCCGCTCCACCGCGAAGCGCCCGCGCAGCCCGATCTTCGCCGCCTCTTCCCGATCGGAGAGCAGCGACTCCAGCGCCGTCGCGAGCAGTTGGCCATTCGCCGTCTCCCCGCGCGTTGGTTCATATAAAACTCCCCCTCCCGTCGCATCGACGATCTCCGGAAACGCCGACGCATTCGGCAACACCACCGGCACCCGCGCCGCCAGCGCCTCGATGACGTACAATCCGAAAGCTTCGCTGTAGCTCGCCGGCACCGAAAACACGGTCAGGCTTTCGAGAAAAGCGATCTTCTCTTCACGGCTCACGTTCGGAAGCCACTCCACGTCCTCGGCCACGCCCGCCTCAGCGACTCGATGTCGGAGCGTCTCCACATACTTCGCATCGCCATCAGTCATCGATCCCGCGCACCGCAACTGCGCATCCGGAAAGCGCCCGCGCTTCTTCAACTCGATGAACGCTTCGATCAAAATCCCGATCCCCTTCCCCGGCACGAATCGCGCGAGGTAGCCGATCGTCGGGACGGCAGGACGCGGGGGCGGTTGCGCCGCGTAGCCGTCGAGTGCGACGCCGTTCGGCACGACGCGAATTCGCATTGCCGCCTCGCCTTCGCTCCAGCCCAGCCGGCTCGCCACCAACTCGGCAAAATAACGACTCGGTGCGATCCACACATCCACGTCGCGCATTCGCTCCGCGAGCAGCGCCCACACCTGCGCACTCCAAGGCGATCCCAGTCCATCGATGAACGAATCCTCGCCCTGCAAAAAACCGATCATCGGAACGCGCAGCTCCGACTTCAACCGCCGCGCCAGCCCCGCTTGCAGCGCTGTCGAAAACCAAAGCACATCCGGCCGAGCATGTTCACGCAACCACGTGACCAGTTCCTCGATTTCACCCGCCTGATTCCCCTGCTCCCCGCGCAACATCGACAGCGTCATCTCCGCCACGTCCGGCCCGCCGGTTTTCGCAGCCGCCTTCCCCGCCACGAGCTTAAGCAGCGCCCGCTGCGAAAGCAGCCGATCCAGCCAGCGCGGCATGTGCCGGAGCAACGGAAACTTTTCCCGCAGATACGTACTCACGCCGCCGAAAAAGATCGGCGACTCCGGACTCGCCGCTTCTTCGTCCAGCGTCAGCGGCAGATACATCGGCAGCATCATCGCCTCATGCCCCTGGCGAATGAGTTCCTTGGCCAGCGCATTATCGCGCATGCACACCCCGCAGTGGTAGCTGCCGGTTCCCGGCGTAAGCAGCACGATCTTCATGCTCTCTCCCTCTCCCTCTCCCTCTCTTTCTTCATCTTCATCCTCTTCTCCAGCTCATGGTTTGCGAAAGGCACAGCAGATCAGGCGCGGCTTCGTCCCTCCCGCACCCGGTTCGTTTTGGCAGATGAAAAGGCGGCCGCCACTGATCGACGGCGGCGTCCAAGTTTCCGGCGCGTTGAAGAGCTTCGCCCGCGACTTCACCGCCACGCCCGTCCGCGACAGCTCCAACCAGGCAAGGTCGCCGAACTCCCCAAGGCAGAGCACGCCACCATCGACCCCGACCAAACTCCCGCGCCCGAATCCGCCACCAAGATCGCTCCGCCACAGTTCCTTGCCCGTGGCGATGTCGTGGGCCACGAGTTCCGCGAGCCGCTCGCTTTGTCCCGAGAAGCCGATCACCGCGCCATCGCGCACCAGCGGTGTCATCCAGTAGAGATCGAATTGAGGCGCCGCCCACGCCCGCTTCACCGAGAAATCCGGCGCGATATCGTAGGCCGCCCCGCCCGATCCATAAGCCTCGCCGATGAACACGCGCGGCGGCTTCCCGGGCTCATTCGTCAAGACCACCGGCGACGCCGCATTGACCGACTCCGCAATGTCCGCCCGCTGCTCCGCGGTCCCGAACACCTTCCCATCCGCCGCGTCGATAAGGAGCAGTCCACCCGTCGGCGGTCGGCTTTCTCCTCCTGCAAAAACCAGCACGCATTCGCGGCCGTGCAGCTTCGCGACCACCGAAGACGCGTAGCTCGGCCCCCACGCATGATTCGCCGCCCAAAGCAGCTTTCCATTCTTCGCGTCGAGCGCGACCGTGTTCGCCGCCTTCCCATTCACCTCCCCGCCGATCTGCACGATCAGCTTCTGCCCGAGCACCAGCGGCGTGGAGCCGTAGCCGAAAAACGCCGGCCCCATCTTGTATTCTTTCGCCAAATCGCGTTCCCACACCACCGCACCACTCGCGAGATCGAGGCAGTGCAGCAAACCACCGATCCCAAAAGTGAACACCCGCCCATCCGCGATCACGGGACTCGTCCGCGGCCCCTCGCTCCCGCCATATCGCGATCGATACGGCGCCACGTAATCAAAGTGCCAAAACATCTTCCCCGTCTCGACCGCGAGACAATCCACGATCTCCTTCCCCTCCGCCCGGTAGAAAATCACCGCCCGATCACCCACCACCGCCGGCCCACCAAATCCATTCCCCTTCCCCGCCTCCCAGAGCACCCGCGGCCCCACCTTCGGCAACTCATGCAACAATCCCGTCTCTGGCGAAGTCGCATTTTCCGCCGGCCCCAAAATCCGCGGCCAACCCGCCGCATGACAAATTCCAGCACCAAAAAATAAACCACCCGCAACCCCGAGCGCCGCGACCCAGCGCCGGGTGGAGCACTCGACCCGAGTGCCCGCCTCGGCGACCCGCCGAGGCGCCCCACGGAAACCCCCGATTGCCAAAAAACCCTCGCGCCCAGAGACCGGCATCGGCGCGTCGCATGCCCCCCCATCGGACCACTTCATGCGAGCACACCCACCGGCGCGCGTCCGTGCGCCAGCGGTTCCGGCAGCGCCGCGAATTCCTCGATTGCTCCGAACAGCTCCTCGTAATCCTTCTCAAAAAGATCCCCGATCAAACAATCCGTCAGGTTCCCGCGCAAATGCGGATACGACTTGATCACCCGCCCGAAGCTGAACCCCGTGTCATAAAACGCATAGACCAGCTTCCGCATGTTCTCGATGCCGCGGCACAGCTTCTCGCCGTATTCCGCAAACGCCGCCCCATTCACCTCGCCGGAACTGAGCGCCGCATCCACCGCGTCCGCCGCCATCTCTCCGCTCTTCAGTGCGAGATACACCCCGCTGGAAAATACCGGATCGAGGAACGCAAACGCGTCGCCCGCCAGCACCAGCCCATCGCCCGCGCAATACTTCGACCGATACGAAAACTCGCTCGTCACCCAATACTCGCCGAACTGCTCGCCGATGCTCAGGTGATCCTTGATCCACTCATTGCGTCCGATCTCCCGCGCTACGATCTCCGCCGGATCTTTCGAATCCGAAAAGAGGTAATCCTTCTCCGCCACGATCCCGACGCTTACGATATCATTCCGCATCGGAATGTACCAAAACCACCCGCGCCCCTCGACGTACGCGACCGTCGTGTTGCCTTCATCGATGCCCGGATCGCGCTTCGCTCCACGCCAGTAAGTCCAAATCGCGAGCTTGTTCAGTTGCGGATCGCGCACCCGCCAGCCATCCCGCGCGGTCGCGATTTGCTCGCGGCCCGAGCAATCGATCGTCACCGGAGCGAAAACCTGAAACATCGCGCCATCCTTCCCCACCGCCTCCACGCCGATCACCCGCCCGCTGTCGTCCTTGAGCACGCGCTTCACCGGTGTCTCCTCCCGTACCTCGACACCTTTCGCTTTCGCATTATCGAGCAGCATCATGTCGAAGTCCGAGCGCTCCACCTGCCAGGTCGTGGAGCTGGGATGATCCGAATGCTGGAAGAAATAGAACGGCTGCGACTGCCGGCCATCCGGCGTAACAAACTGCACGCTATACTTCTTCGTGTAAGCAATCCGCTCCATCTCGCCGAGCACGCCCAGTCGTTCGAGCGTGAACCAGCAAAACGGCATCATCGATTCGCCAATGTGGTAACGCGGAAATTTTTCCTTTTCGAGCACCAGCACGCGCCGCCCCTTCTCCGCGAGGAGGGCAGCGGCGGTGGAGCCAGCGGGGCCGGCTCCGATCACGATCACGTCATACTGGTCTGGAGTTTTCATGGAGTTGCTTACGGTTGATTGTTTTCCTGCGGACGCAGCACTTCCACAATCCGCGCCAGCGTTTCGCCGCCAGCGCTGATGAGCACATTCGAGCGCCCAAAAAATTCCCGCGCTTCCGGAGTGCCGAATACTCGCTGCATCACCGGGTCCGCGCCCAGGCGGATAAACGCCTTCGGCTCGCTGCGGTAGTCCACCTTGAAACGATTCAGCAGCCCGCCGAGCGGCAGATGCTGTTCGAGAATGAGCTGCCGCACTTCGCCGCTGAACGCCGCCAGACTGATCTCGATCGCTCCGTATTCCACGGGCAACCCACTCGACTCCACACGCAGCACCACCTCGCGACGGTACGCCTCCGCCGTATGTTCGCGGTGCAGCACCTCGATCACGATCGCGCCGCCATGAAAGCTCTCCAGCCGCGAAGTCATGTCGCCATGATGCACGAGTAGTCCGCGATACGGCTCCGGCATCGCCGCACCATCCATCACCTCGCACGTCGGCAAGTCATGCCCGCCACCCGCGCAAAAGCGCGTGAGCGGATACAGCAGATCGTTGGACGGAGTCGCGGTCATACGGTCCGTTTTTTCTCTCCCTCTCCCTCTGCATCTTCACCTTCATCACCATACCGCGCCGGATCCTCTGCCAACCGACAGTCAAAATGGTCGAGTAACCCGTAAAGCAGCCGGACAATCTCCTCAATCATCGCCTTGCCCGATTCCACCTGCTCGCCCCCTGCCACCTTCCTCGCGACAAAAACATCAAGGCACGCCGCGCATTCGAGTGCCGATCCGAGCGCCATCTGCAGAAAGCGAGCCCGATCCTTGGTCGAAAACTTGCCGTTTCCTTCGGCAATTTTTAGCGGAATGCTCGTCGACGCTCGATCGAGCTGTTCGCGAACAGAAATCTTGCCCTGGGTTTGCTCCAGGAACTCCCCGGCCCAGGCAACGAAGGTGATGGAACGCTGATAGGCGATCAGTTTTTCGTGGGCGAGCATCGCGGTGAAGGAAGATGAGGATGCAGAGGGAGAGGGAGAGAAATCACGTGTAACGAGCGCCGCGATGTTGCGGCAAAAAGAAGGCGTGGAGCAGCGTGTCCACCTTTAGCAACGCCTCGCGCGACAGCACCAGCCAGTCGCCTTCCGCCGTGAGCAGCCCCTTCATCTTCAAGTCGTCGAACTGCTGCGCAAACCGCTCACTCGGATCGACGCGGAATTTATCGCGAAAGTAGCCGCGATTAACGCGCCCCAGCTTCATCTGCAGGATGAACTCGCGAATCATCCGCTCCTCTTCCGTCGTCGCCATCGCGCGGGAAATCGGCAGCTCCCCGCGCTGGATCGCGTCGAGGTATTGCGTGAATTCCGTGATGTTTTGGAAGTGCGTCCCTGCGATGTGCGAGAACGATGCGACACCGAGCCCGATCAAATCCGCGCCCGTCCAAAGGTCATCACGATAAATGAACTTCGTTTTTTCCGGATCGCGCACCGCCGTGTAGCCGCTCGTTACCGTGTAGCCCGCCTTTTCCATCTCGCGGAAAGCGTAGTCCACCCAGCCGCGCTTCGTGTGCCAGTTTGCGACCGGCGCCACGAGCTTCCCCTCGGCCTTCATCTCCTTGTAGATGCCCGTGTTGTAGGGCACTTCCATCTGGTAAATCGTCACGCTGTCCGGGAGCAACTCGATCGTCTTGCGCACGTTTTCGCGCCAGTTTTCATCGGTCTCTTCGACCATGCCAGCGATGAGATCGATGTTGATCTGCGGAAAGCCGATCGACCGCGCGTAATTGTAGGCGCGATAGATTTCGTCCGTGCGATGCGCACGTCCGTTGATCTCCAAAATGTGCGCGTCAAAATTCTCCACCCCGAGCGACAGCCGCGTCACGCCGATCTCGCGGAGCGCCGCGAGCTTTTGCTCCGTGAGCGTCCCCGGCTCGGCTTCGAAGGCGACTTCCTCCGCTTCATCCCAAGGCATCAGCGCTTTCATCCGATCCGTGAGCGACTTGAGTTGCGACACCGAGAGGTAGCTCGGTGTGCCCCCGCCGAAGTAGACGAACTTCGGTTTCCGTCCCGCAAAAAGCGGCGCCTTCGCATACAGCTCAAACTCCGCGATGCCCGCGTCGAGATAGCGTTTGATCTCGTCGGCGTTCTTATCGGTGTAAACGCGGAAGTAGCAGAAGTGGCAGCGCTTCCGGCAAAAAGGGACGTGAAAGTAAACGCCGAGCGCCACGTCTTGCGGTGCCGGCTTCTCCAGCAACGCGCGCACGCTCTGCGCATTACCCGCGTCCCAGTAGGAGAAGGGCGGGTAGTTGGCCACGAAGTAGTTTCCCACCTCCGTGTCGTCGTGCGCCTTTTCGTGATCGAGGATTTCGGTGATCGCAGTGCTCATGGTTTGGTTGCTCCGGCAGGGGCTTTGAAAGCGTAGACATTTCCATCCTCAGCCCCGATGACGATGAAGCCCTCCGTCACCGCCGGAGACGCCACGATCCCCGATCCAATCTCGTAGGCCCAGCGTTCCTGGCCATCCGCCAGACTCACGCAATACAGCCGCCCGTCCTCCGACCCGACGATGATCGCATCGCCACAAACGACCGGCGAACTCTCCACCTGCCCCCGCGTCTGGAAGACCCACACCTGCTTGCCGGTGGCGCGGTCGATGCAATGCAGCCGCTTGTCGCGCGAACCGATGATCACACGATCCTCGGTCACCGCGGCGGACGAAAAATACGGGAAGTTCCGGTCGCGATACTTCCATTTGATCTCCCCGCTCTTCGGATCGAACGCGATCACGAGATTGCCGTAATTTCCCACATACCCGAGCCCATCGCGCACCGCCACCGACGACGCGATATAGGCGTCGCTCTCGATCTGCCGGATCTCCGCACCCGTCTCCAGACTCAGTACGTGAATGTAACTGTCGCAGCCGCCAAACATCACCTCGCCCGTGGGCAGCAGCGCCGGCGTGCCATTGATGTAATTGTCCGTCCCATGCGTCCACACCGCCTTACCCGTCGCGGCATCCACGCAGTGCAGATTGGAATCATAACTCCCGATGAGCAGCCACGTCGCGTCACCCTTCGGACTCTTCGCGTGATTCGCGCCGCCGAGCACCTTGTCGCCCGTCTCGTACTTCCATTTCAGCACGCCGCTCACCGCATCGAGCGCGTAGACATTCGCATCCGATGAGCCGAGGAAAACCACGCCATCCAGAACGAGCGGCGTCGCCTCGATGCCCGCCTCAGTCTTGAACGTCCACGCCTCCTTGCCAGTGGCGAGATCCAACGCGCGGATCACCCCCTCATCGTCGCCAAAGAAAACGCGTCCGTCCGCGATCGCCGCCGCCGCCTTCACCGGCTTACCGCCCTTGTAGGTCCAAGCCAGCTCCGCCTTCGCCGGCGCCGCCACCTGCGCGATCCCCTGAAGCTGCGGATTTCCGCGATGCATCGGCCAATCGGCCATCGCCGAAGTCACCAGCAGCACCAATGCGAGCACCGGGGAGCACACGCGTCTCGCGTGTTGGTTTCGGCGTCCCGCCGAAACGAACTTTCGGGCGGCGTTGCCTAAACGGGAAAGCGGCGATCCAAACTCCTGCGTCGCTGCAGGAAGTCCGTGCCGGCGAGACGCCGTCACCAACACGCGAGACGCGTGTGCTCCCCGGAATCCGTTCACCCGAGCACCTCCGCATACAACGCTTCAAAATCCTCCGCCGTGATCGGCCGCGGATTGAACGTCGCCGTCCACTGCTTCGCCGCCTGCTCCGCCAGCTCCCGAAAATCCGCACGGTCGATCCCGTATCGCGCGAGCCCCTCGCGCATTTTCGCCACGTCGAGAATCGTTTCCAGTTCCTCGATCAACTCCTCGATCGGCCCGAGATCCACCTCCGCCGCCAGCTCGTGATACCGCACCTTCGCCTCCGGATCGCGCGCGTTGAATTTCACCACCGCCGGCAGCATCAATCCCACCGCTTGCCCATGCACGATCCCGTACTTCGCGGTCAGCGGATTCGCCGCGGAATGCGCCGCACCGAGCATCGAATTTTCAATCGCCGTGCCCGCAAACGCCGCGCCGAGTTGCATCATCGATCGCGCTTCGATGTCGCGCGGATCGCGGAGCACGCGCTCGATTCCTCCCATGCAGAGCCGAAACGCCTCGTGCGAATACATCGCGGAAAGCGGCGTCCGCTTCTTCGTCACCGCCGTCTCCACCGCATGCGCCAGCGCATCGATCCCCGTGCAAGCCGTCACCCGGGCCGGTTGTGAGACGGTCAGCAACGGATCGAGAATCGCCACCGCTGCCGCGGCTTTCGCATCGCCGCACGCCATCTTCTGATGCGTCTGCTCATCCGAGATGAGCGCGAACGACTGGCACTCGCTCCCCGTTCCCGCGGTCGTCGGAATCGCGATCAGCGGCAGCATCGGCTTTGTCGCCTTGCCCACACCCCAGTAGTCCTTGATCTCGCCGCCATTGGTCAGGATGAAGTTGGCGCCCTTCGCCGTGTCCATGCTGCTCCCGCCGCCGAGGCCGATGAACAGATCGATCCCCGCCTGCCGCGCGATCTCCACGCACCGCGCCACGTCCGACGTGCCTGGATTTTCATGCACCTCATCGAAAGCAGTCACCTGCAAACCCGCCGCCTCGAGGAAGCTAATCGCTCGCGCGGGATGGCCAGCCGCCGCAATCCCCTTGTCCGTCACCAGTAGCGCGTGCTTCGCGCCGAGTTCGCGCGCGAGAGCGCCCACGCGTTCGAGCGAATCCGCTCCGAAGACGAGCCGGGTGCGAGGATGGTGATCGAAGCCGGGGGAGAGCATCATTGAGAGGTCCACGAAAAACACGAAAAGGCACGAAAGCCGGAAGACACGACGCGGCGTTCACCGGGAAAGGAGTGCCCGCGAATGACACGGATGACGCGAATGGAAGAGTTCTGCATTCGGGTGATTCGTGCGATTCGCGGGGAAACCATCCGTTGATCGTTAGAGCGGATGGGAGCAGTTGGCATTTCGTGTCCTTTCGTGTCTTTCGTGGACCCGCATTCTACCAGGCGCGTTCGATCGAACGGCGTTTGTAGAGGAACTCGAACATGTTGCCCTCGTGCGGCTGATCCCACGAAATCTTCATCGTGGAAATCGGCCCGAGGTTCAGCCGCTCGATCAGCGGCGAATCAAGCAGTTCAGCCGTGAAAGCCGGATCTTTCGTGATCGCGGTGACGACCAGCGACGGCCCCATCTGCGCGAGGATTTCCTTCTGCGGCACTTCCACCACGCTCGCGTAGGGGCAGAGGAATTCCCGGTTCGACAGCGGATGCTTGAACGAGTCGCAGTGCACGATTGTCGGGCGAAGGTAGGTGCCGCCCTCGAACTCCAACTTGCGCGGACCGCCGCGATACTTCGCAGTCGCGTCCGTCGCGCCGGGCGTGGCGAGATCGGCTTCGATCGCGCTGTCGATGTAGTCGGCCATCTTCGGATTTGCGAAGCCGCTCAGCTTCGCCTCCGGATCGGTCGGCCCGAGCGGCTGCACCGGACCGAGCTTCTGCGCCAGCGCATCGGCGATCTCCGCGCCGTATTTCGGCACCACCACCGCGCTCGCATTCACGCACGAGCGGCCACCGTTGTCGGAGATGGACGCCGCGATCAGGTCGATGTGTTCGCGCCAGTTTTCGATCTGATCATCGCCGATCAGCACCTTGCTCCAGCCGGGGCCGTGACAGGAAAACTTCGGGTTGTCGCGATATTGCGCGACCGTGTTCGCGTCGCCGAAAATCAGCGCCCGCCCACACAGCTTCATCACCTCGCTCGATCCCTCGTGGTCGGTCGGGTAGAAGCCGAACGCCTCCGGAGGCGCACCCGCCGCGATGAACGCCTGGATCAGCCGATACGGTGTCCACGGTTCTTCGCGACCCGGCTTGATGATCACCGGCGTCTTCAGCGCGATCGCCGGCAGCCAGAGCGAATTCACCGCGGGCGAGTTGCTCGGCATCACGAGCCCGAGCGCATTCGTCGTCGGGTAGTAGGACACCGCCGCGCCGCTCTGCGTGCCGAAGCCCTTGTCGATCACGTCCAGCGGCAGCCCGCGCGTCAGGCCGTTCAGCACCACGTCCACATGCGTGAGCGCGTAGTGGATCTTCGTCATGTTGCGCTCCACCATCACATGCGGCAGCCCGCTTGTGGCGCTCAGCGTGGCGATGTAATCCGCACGCGACTGCGTGTGCCCTTTGTCGCCGAGCGGCAGTTCGCCATTAAGGAAAAGTTCGCCCGCTTTCGCGGAAATCGCGATCAGGTCTGCGACCGGATATTTTTTCAGGATCGCCCGCGCTTCACCGATCTTCGCGATGTCCTTGCGGATAATGCCCGCATTGATCTGGCTGACCGTGGCCATGGGCTGGCCGGTGCGGTGATTGATGACTTCGACCTTGTCGAGACTCTCGTAGGGTTTGCCGCGGCGCAGCGCGGGGAGATGAGGGAGATTCATGTGGGGAGCGATACGCCGGAAGGCGCGCGGCGGTTTTATACGTCTGCGTATTAAATGGCGCAAAGGTTTTTTCGTTGGGCGGAATTCACGCCCTTCAAAAACCATGTCATCCTGAGCGGAGTTCCGGCGGGCCAGCGGGCGGAGCGCAGTCGAAGGACCTCTAACTTTTACTTCCGCCCCCTCCACCGCGGCCTTTGGAAATTAGAGGTCCTTCGACTCCGCGCCGCACCACCTTCGCCCACCGGCGCTCCGCTCAGGATGACAGGCTTTTTTTCAAACGCTCCGCTACTTCCGCGCCGCCGCCACCGCCGCAATAAACTCCGCCGCGCGTTTCGTCAGCCCTGCCCAATCGCGACTCGCGAGCACCTCCTTCGAAACGAGGCTCGTGCCCACGCCGAGCCGATGTCGCGGCGTTAAAAAAACTGTCATCCTGAGCGAAGCTCCGGCGGGCCAGCGGGCGGAGCGCAGTCGAAGGACCTCTAGCTTTTTCTCCCGCCCCCTCCACGC